>JACQGN010000279.1 GCA_016199545.1 Betaproteobacteria bacterium
ATGAGTTCACGCAGGAAGATCTCCTTGTTGCTGTACAAGGAGTGGATCATCAGATCGAGCAGTTGCTTCACCTCGGCCTGGAAGCCGAGGGTTTCCTTGGTCGCCATGTCGCCCATGTGGTTCTCCGTCCGCAATTTCCCAGCAATGATTGGGCCCGCCCCGGGATTTTCAAGCGGTGATCACGCGGATTGGCGGGGTGCCTGCCAAACCGGTAACATCCCCGTCTGCCGGCCACATGAGGCCGGCAAATAGCGCATTCACCGAGGAGGCATCGTGCGTATCCTGCGAGTATTGTCCCGTTTTTCGCTGGTTGCGTGTTGCGGCATGGGCGCCGCGGCGGCGCAGACCCAGCAGGTCACCATCATCACGTCCTTCCCCAAGGATCTGACCGCCGTCTACCAGCGGGCATTCGAGGCCCGCAACCCCGGCGTCAAGGTCGAGGTGCTGAACCGCGGCACCTCCGCCGCGATCGCCTTCACACGCGAAGCGCCGGCAGGCAACCGGCCGGATGTCTTCTGGGCCTCCGCCCCCGACGCTTTCGAAGTGCTGGCGAACGAGAACCTGCTCGAAAAGTTCGGCGGCGCGAACCCTGCCGTGCCGGCAAAAATCGGCAATTATCCGATCAACGATCCGGAGGGCATGTATTACGGCCAGGCGCTTGCGGGCTACGGCCTGATGTGGAACACGCGCTATCTCAAGGCCAACAAGGTGCCCGAGCCGAAGGAGTGGGTCGACCTCGTCAAGCCGGAGTATTTCGGCCATCTGGCCATTTCCGCGCCGTCGCGCTCCGGCACGACCCACCTGACGATCGAGACCATTCTCCAGGGCGAGGGCTGGGAAAAGGGCTGGCGGCAGGTCCTGCAATTCTCCGGCAACTGCGCAGCGATCACCGAACGCAGCTTCGGCGTGCCCGACGGCGTGAACAACGGCCAGTTCGGCATCGGGCTGGTCATCGATTTCTTCGGGCTGTCGGCGAAGGCTTCCGGTTTCCCGGTCGAGTTCGTCTATCCCTCGGTCACCGCCATCGTTCCCGCCAACATCGGCCTGCTCGCGGGCGGGAAGAACCCTGAACTTGGCAAGAAGTTCATCGCGTTCGCCCTGTCCGAGGAAGGCCAGCAACTGCTGCTCGATCCCAAGATCAGCCGCCTGCCGGTGCTGCCTTCGGTTTATGCCAGGGCGCCCGCCGGGTATCCCAACCCGTACGGCGGCACGATCCAGGCCAAGGTCAAGTTCGACTCCGACCTGTCGCGCTCGCGCTATTACGTCGTCAACAGCCTCTACGATCACACCATCACGTTTCGCCACAAGGAACTGGTCGCGGCGACCAGGGCCATCCACGAAGCGGCAGCGCTGCTCGCGAAAAAGCCCAATCCGCAGGCCGCGAAGCTGCTCGAGGAGGCGCGCCAGCTCGCCTACAGCCCGCTGGTGACGCAGCAGCAGGCGGCCGACAAGGAGTTCCTCAAGCTCTACACCACGACCAAGCGCGATGCATTGAAGACCAAGCAGATCACCACGCTGGAAGAGCAGTGGGGTCAGCAGGCTCGCAAGAACTACGCCCGCGCGGAAGAACTTGCGAAACAGGCGACAGGGATGGTGAAATGAATCTTAAAGCGGCACATAGATAACCTCCTTCCCCCTTGACGGGGGAAGGTTGGGATGGGGGTGATAGGTAACTCGATTCTTGACCTCGACATCTCACCCCCACCCTAGCCCTCCCCCATCAAGGGGGAGGGAATAATTGTTGCTGCGGCTTCATGTCCCCCCGCGCCACGCCGGTACAGTTTGCGGTCGCAGCGCTGATCGCGCTCTTCCTCGTCGTGTTCCTGATCGTGCCGGTGGTGACGGTCCTCTACGTCGCGTTCGCCGACGGCGCGGGCGGCTTCACGCTGTCCCATTTCTCCTCGTTCTTTCACATCACGCTCATGCGCGAGTCGTTCTGGAACAGCCTCTACGTCGGCTTCTGGAGCGTGCTCATCTCCTCGCTCATCGCGATCCCGCTCGCCTATTTCACGGTGCGTTTCGAGTTCCGCGGCGCGCTGCTCATACAGACGCTGGGGATCCTGCCGCTCATCATGCCGCCCTTCGTCGGCGCGGTCGCCATGCAGCTCATCTTCGGTCGAAGCGGCGGGGTGAACCTGCTGCTGAACGAGTGGTTCGGCGTCACGCTGCCCATCATGGAGGGGCTGAACGGCGTCATCTTCGTCGAGGCGCTGCACTATTTCCCGTTCATCCTGATGAACCTGGTGGTGGCGTTGAACAACATCGACAGCTCGATGGAGGAATCGGCGCAGAACCTGGGCGCGTCGGGATTTCGGCTGTTCCGCCGCATCGTGTTTCCGCTAGCCATGCCTGGCTACGTGGCGGGCGCGGCGCTGGTGTTCATCAAGGTGTTCGACGATCTCGGCACACCGCTCGTGCTCAACCAGACCAACATGCTGGCACCGCAGGCCTACCTGCGCATCACCACGATCGGGATCGAAGACCCGATCGGCTACGTCGCGAGCGTCATCATGGTCGCGGCGTCGCTCTTCGCGCTGTGGGCTTCGACCTGGGTCATGCGCGGCAAGGACTACGCGACGCTGCAGCGCGGCTATGCCGGCCTCGCAAAGCGAAAGCTCACTACAGGGCAGACGGTTTTTGCCTACGCATGGATCGTACTGGTGCTGCTGGTGGTGCTGGCGCCGCACGCCGGCATCCTGCTCCTCTCCGTCGCCAAGCTCTGGAGCTTCAGCGTGGTGCCGGAAAGCTACACGCTTGCCCACTACGCAACGGTGTTCCAGGACTCGCCGCGCATGATCTGGAACACCGCGCTCTATTGCGGCATCGCCGCGACGCTCGACGTGGTGATCGCCACCGCGATCGCCTACATCATGCTGCGCACGCGCATCCCCGGGCGGCAGGCGCTCGACTTTACGGTCACCATCGCGCTGGCGATCCCCGGCGTGGTGCTGGGCATAGGGTACCTCCGCACCTTCCGCGGCATCGAGATCCCATTCACCGGCGAACTGCTCACCTCCTCCTGGGTACTGCTCGCACTGGCCTATACCGTACGGCGCCTTCCCTATGCGCTGCGCTCGTGCATCGCGGTGCTGCAGCAGATGCACGTCTCGCTCGAGGAGGCCGCGGAAAACCTGGGGGCGAACAAAGGGAGAACGATACGCCGCATCGTCGTGCCGCTGATGGCGGGCGGCATGCTCGCCGGATTCATCATCAGCTTCATGACCGCCGCTGTCGAACTCTCGACCACGATCATGCTGGTCACCGCCCAGAACGATGCGCCGATGTCCTACGGGATCTATCTTTACATGCAGTCGGCGGCGGGCCGCGGTCCGGGCGCCGCGCTCGGCGTGCTCGCGGTGCTGCTGGTCGCGGTGGGAACCTACCTCTCGCACCGCCTGATCGGCCGCACCGGCGGCATGCAGCCTCTCGAAGTTCAGAAGATTGCTGTATAAGAGCGTGACGGGTGACCGGTGAATATCAGAGTCTTACTTGATGCAGCTCCCTGCCATGGAGCAGTCCGTTAAAGTCAAGGTTGAAGTCAGCGATGTCTCGCTGGCGTATGACCGCACGCCTGTGCTGCGCGCCGTGAGCGTCACCGTCGAGCCCGGCGAGTTCTTTGCGCTCCTCGGCCCCTCGGGTTCCGGTAAGTCCACGTTGCTGCGCCTCATTGCCGGGTTCAACCAGGCGCAATCGGGACGGATCCTGATCGGGGGCGAAGATGTATCGCGCGTGCCGCCATGGAGGCGCGACATCGGCATGGTGTTCCAGAACTACGCGCTATGGCCGCACAAGACGGTCGCGGAAAACGTCGCGTTCGGCCTCGAGGAGCGCCGGCTGCCCAAACACGCGATCCGCACCCGCGTCACGGCGGCGCTCGAACTGGTGGGGCTCCAGGATTATGGCGCGCGGCGGCCGGGGCAACTCTCAGGAGGGCAGCAGCAGCGGGTGGCGGTGGCGCGCACCATCGCCATCGAGCCCAAGGTGCTGCTGCTCGATGAGCCGCTCTCCAATCTCGACGCGAAGCTGCGGGTGTACATGCGCGCGGAACTCCTGGCGCTGCAGCGCAAGCTCGGCATCACCACGATTTTCGTGACGCACGACCAGGAGGAGGCCCTTTCGATCTCGGACCGGGTGGCGGTACTCGACGGCGGCGTAATCCAGCAGATCGGCACGCCGATCGAACTCTACGATTCTCCGGCCAATCGATTTATCGCCAACTTCGTCGGCACCATCAACCTGGTGCGCGGGCGCGCGGCGAGGAGCGATGGGGGTGTCACGTTCGAATCGCCCGCAATCGGCAGGATCTTGCTTCCGGGGGCTGTGGGCGAAGGCGCCGCCGAGATCGCCATACGGCCTCATGCGATAGTGCTGGCTCAGTCCGGCGCCGCGACCGATCCTGCACGTACCTGGGTCGACGGCACGGTCGAAGCCCGCGAGTTTCTCGGCGAATTCGTGCGCTACGTCATCGAGGTGAACGGCGCCGAGATCACCGCCGACGAACCGCATTTCAGCGACCGCGTGACCTACAAGCCAGGCGACCCGGTGCGCGTCGGGATCGACCCGGCGCGGGTGAAGCTCTTCCCCGCTTAACCACACGGGGAGAGCAGAAAGGTGAACCTAGGAGTTTGTCGGACTTAGGCTCGACAAACTCCTTACGCAAAACCACCCGCAGAC
>JACQGN010000281.1 GCA_016199545.1 Betaproteobacteria bacterium
GCACCAGGAAGCGGCGACGATCCTGCGCGCAACCGATATCCGGGAGCGCTTTGCGCGCGACGGCACCGAGGTCGTTGCCGGCACGCCGGATGAATTCCACGCCTATATCCGCGCCGAGATCGGGAAGTGGGCGAAAGTGGTCAAGGCTGCCGGAATCAAGGCAGAGTAGGGAAATGCGTGACCGGAAAAGCGTGACTGATAGAGCCTGACTGATAGAGCGTGACGTGACGAGGCGTGACTGGTAGGGCGTTATCAAAACTTGTAGCCGCTCGCGTCATCTCCTGGTGTTCTACCAACCTGTACGGCGGTTCAGATCTTGTAGGGCGGGAAAACGGAGCGCATCCCGCCGGTCGTGTTAGTTCATGGTGTTCTATCAACTTGTACGGCTTCCAGCACCGCAAAGCACTATAAGGTAAAAGCCTGACCCTTCACATCTTGGGCGGCCGACGCGTTGACCGCGACATCTTGCGGCGTCAGATCAGGGGCCGCGGCGTGACCGGAAAAAGTGAATTACGGCTGCTTCACGAGGCCGAGCTCGGTCAGTATCCCCTTCAGTTCCTCGTACTGCGCCTTCAGGAACTCGCGCGTCTCGGCGCTGCGCCGGTACTCGCCCGTCAGTACGTCGCGCTCCAGCATGCCCCGCCATTCGTCGAACTGGACCACGCGGCCGAGGATGTTTTCCCAATAGGAGATCTGCGGCGACGTCATCTCCTTCGGGCCGACCATGACGCGCCAGTTGGAAACGGTTGCATTCGCTCCCAGTTCCTGCCAGGTCGGGACCTCGGCAAGCGCTCCCGCCAGGCGCCGCGGCGACGTCACGGCAATGAAGCGCAGCCTGCCCGCTTGGACGTGCGGCAGTGCGGTGGCTGCCGGCGTCACGACCAGGTCCACGTGCCCGCCCAAGGCTGCGGTGATGGACTCGCCGCCCGAGTTGAAGACTGCGATCCTGAGCTTGCGTGCGTCACCGCCGGCTGCGCGGGCGACCAGACCGAGAGCCACGTGGTTGTGATTGCCGAGGGTCGTGGCGATCGCCGCGCTGACCGACCCCGCGTCGGTCTTCAGCAGTGCGAGCAGGTCCCTCCCGGTCTTGATCCGAGAGTCGGGTCGTACCGCGAATCCGACGTACTCGGTGAAAAGCTGCGCCACGGGCGTCACGTCGTTGTAGCCGACCGCCGTGCGGCCGGTGATGTGATCCGCGACCAGCGTCACGGAAGTGATCGCTATGGAGTGACCATCGCCCGGGTACTGGTTGAGATAGGCATAGCCGATGGCGCCACCACCGCCGGGCTTGTTGACGACAGTCGTGACGGCCTCAACGAGCCTGCCGTCTAGGATGAGTTTGTGGACGAGCCGCGCCACCCGGTCGTTGCCGCCGCCGGGGCCGGAAGGAACGATGATCTCGACGCGCTTGGTGGGCTTCCACTCCGCGGCGTTCGCCGGGGTGGCAAACACACACAGCATGCCTGCCGCCAGCAGGAACGACGCAGGTCCGTAATTAAGCCACTGCGGCAGGTTCATGGCTCCAGGCATGGGCGCGTTCCTCCTCTGGCCGGCTTGATCATGTGACAACGGGCTGGGAAAGTCTCGCCCGCCTGAGCGGGGGAGTCAACCGGCCCGGTTATAATCGTTCCTGAATTCCCGCGTGGAGCGGAAAGAGGACGAATGCAACAGGAGTGCATCGATGCCGACGCTGCGAATTTCTCCGGACCTGGAGATGCACTACCGGGTCGACGACTACACGGACCCATGGCGCCAGCCGGAGACGGTACTCATGCTGCACGGCAACGCCGAGAGCGGCGCCGTCTGGTACGGCTGGGTGCCGCGCATCGCGCGCCGCTACCGTGTCGTGCGGCCTGACATGCGCGGTTTCGGAGACTCCACGCCGATGCCGCGCGATTTTCCGTGGACACTCGAAGTCCTGATCGACGATTACCTCTGTCTCATGGACGCGCTCAAGGTCGCGCGCTTCCACCTGGTCGGCGCGAAGATCGGCGGCACCATCGCGCGGGCGTTCGCGGCGCGCCGGCCCGAGCGTGTCGCGACGCTTACCGTGGCCGGCACGCCGCCCCCGCTACGCGGGCGCACGAACGAACGGGTTACCGAGCGGATCGCAGACTTCGAGACGCACGGCATGGAACATTGGGCGCGCCGCTCCATGGCCCGGCGGCTGGGCAGCGAATTTCCGGCGGAGGGCTACGAGTGGTGGGTCAAGCTGATGGGCCGGACTGCGACTTCGACCCAGGCCGGCTTCGTTCCCACGATCGCGGGTGCGGACATTCGCGCCGATCTGCCGCGAATCGCCTGCCCGACGCTCGTCATCACGACTGAGGGGGGCACGCTCGCCTCGGTTGAGGCGACGCGTGCCTGGCAGCAGATCATCCCGGACTCGAAGCTGCTCGTGCTGCCGGGCGATTCCTACCATGTCGCGGCGAGCCATCCTGAGCGGTGCGCCGAGGCGACGCTGGAACTGATCTCGCGGCACCCGGCTGCCTGAGGGAAGGCGGAAATGCCGGGGTTCGTTCGCGCTCCATGGAAACTGCCGGCTGCGGCGTTGCTGGCGATCACGGTGCAGCCCGCCGCGGTTGCGCAATCGAACTATCCGATACGGCCGGTGCGCATCATCGTTCCTAACGCCCCCGGCAGCAGCGGGGACATCATCGCGCGCCTCGTCGCGCCGCCTCTTTCCGAGCGCTTGGGACAGCCGGTGGTGGTGGACAACCGCGCCGGCGCGGGAACCATGATCGGCGGCGAAGCGGTGGCGAAATCCCCGCCCGACGGCTACACGCTGCTGATGGGCTTCAGCACGCTCGCAATCAATCCGGCCACCTACAGGAAAGTACCGTATGACGCGTTGCGCGACTTTGCGCCGATTACCCACGCGGTGAGCCTGCCGGGCATCCTGCTGGCGCACCCGTCACTGCCCGCGAAGTCGGTGAGGGAACTGATCGCGCTCGCCAAGGCGCGGCCGGGCGACATCGCGTTCGCTTCCGGCGGCCAGGGCTCCTACTCGCACATGTCCTCGGAGCTGTTCAGCAGCATGGCGGGCATCCGCATGCTGCATGTACCGTACAGGGGTTCCGGGCCGGGGTACATCGATTTGCTGGCGGGGAACGTCTCGGTCATGGCGGCGAACATCCTGAGCGCCATCCCGCATGTCCGGTCCGGCCGGTTGCGCGCCCTCGGCATCACGAGCAAGAAGCGCGCTGCAAGCGCGCCTGATGTCCCCACTGTCGCCGAAGGCGGCCTGCCCGGCTACGAATCGGTGCAGTGGTTGGGGTTGCTCGCGCCTGCGGGGACACCGAGAGAGATCATCGCCCGGCTGCACCAGGAAGTGGCCGCCGTACTGCGCTCTCAGGAGATGAAGGATCGCCTCGCCAGGGACGGGGCAGAGCCGATCGCAAGCTCGTCCGAAGAGTTCGGCGCCTACCTCCGTAGGGAAACCGAAAAGTGGGCGAAGGTGGCCAAGGTTGCCGGTATCCGGCCCGAGTAAGGGGAGGGCGTGACTGATAGGGCGTGACGTGATGAGGGCGTGACAGGTAGACCGCGACTACTGACGCACCTCGGCTGCGGGCACCACCACCCGCACGCCGGCCGCATCGAGGCTCGCGAAATGGTCGGCATTGAAGGTAAGAAGCACTGGCGCCCTCGCTTTGCGCGCACATTCGGCGATCAGGGTGTCGTAGGTGCGGCCGCCAGAGACCCCCTCTCTGCCGATGCGGCTCAGCAACATGCGGTAGCCTTCGCCGTCAAGTGCCACTATGCGCGCGCGGTCGAGGAAATTTCCTTCGAGCAGCGCGAGTGCGTCGGTGGGTGAGAGCCGGTGTGGGGCCGGAAGTCGGGTTAATACCGCGTAAGTTTCAAGGAGGGCGTGCGCCGCAGTCGCCAGCCGTTGGCGCGCGCCGAGTCTGCGCTCGATTTCCGCGGCGGCGCGGACGTGATGTCCGTGCCACGTACAGAGGGCGGCGATGATGCAGCTTGTGTCGACAAAGAAGATCGTGGAAGCGCGCGTCATTCGCCGGAGGCGCGCTCTTCGAGCAACCTCGCGCGGGTCTGCTCGACTGTCTCCTGCGTAAGCTTCGGCAGCTTCTTCCGTGGCACGGCCACGAGGAGCCGGCCGCGGCGTTCGAGACGCACGGGCGCCGGCGCCGGCTCGATCTCGATGCGGCCGTCGCGCCAGCGGACTTCGAGCGGCGCGCCCGGGACGAGGCGGGCTTCGCGCCGAATCTCCTTCGGAATCACCAGCCGCCCGGCACCATCTATGGTTGTTTTCATGGTCAAAAGTTTACCATAGTGTAAGGCAGCAGTTTGAATTCCTCGACCGAACGCTCGCTCTACGATGAGCTTGGCCCGGATTACACCATCATCCGTTTCGATCCGGCCGTGCGCGTCGCAGGTATCGTCGCAGCGGCAGTGCAACGCGGTGTCCCGCTCGTCGTCCTCGACGTGGATACTCGTGAGGCGCGTGCGCTCTATACGCGCGATCTGGTAGAGTCTGCCCGGCTCAGGCTGGCTCCATTCCCTTTTTCCTGATGACAGGCGCAGCGTCCAGCGAAGAGAGGAACTTGGTCAGCGCGCGTGCAGCAGCACGTTGCGCGGCCTTGACATGCACCCCGGCTGAGAAGACGGTGATCTTCTGGATGTCGGGCGGAAGCGGGCCGACAAGGTCGATGCCGGCGACTGGGAGCAACTCGCTCACCTGTTGAAACGCGAGATCCGCGTCACCCCGCGCCACCACCGCGCCTGCCGGTTCTCCCTGCACCCGTCTGAGCTTGGATTTCAATTGCTCCGCGATACCCATGCGTTCGAACAGGCCCGCGAGATAGATGCCGCTCGGTCCAGTCGAATACGCGATTGCTTTCGCATTGAGCAACGCACGCTTGACCGTCTCGCCCGAACTGATGTCTGGTTTTGGCGCGCCGGTACGCACGGCGACCCCCACGCCCGATCGCGCGAGATCGACGCGGCTCCCCGGGACGACCCGGCCGGCCTGGATGAGTTCGTCTAGTGAGCTGGCCGAGAGAATCACGACGTCGACCGTCTCGCCGCCCTTGAGGCGATTCATCATCTGGACGCTGGGAACCCAGAGCGTCACCAGCTTGTGTCCGGTCGCGCGTTCGAACTGCGGCGCGAGTTCAAGATAGGCCTCCTTGAACGCCGCCGACAGCATTACCTTGATTTCAGTTCCTTGTGCCATGCGCTCTCCCTCTGTCGTGCCGGTGGCGAAATTGACCCGGCGCTTCGCAGATCGTCACCGCGGTTCTCATAACGCTCGGGGCCTTTCAAGGTAATTGGGACTGGCAGTGGTCGATTGCGCAGGCGATGAGTCACGTGTCACGCATTTCCCCGGCCGTTGCCTTCAGTATCTCGATGAACTGACGCGCGGCGGGGGACCGGTAGGCATTCCTGATAACCCGAGGTTATCGTGTGATGGGCGGCAGATGATTGCAGGAATCATGGGGCGGGGTCAATATGTCTCGCGAGCCGTTTCTTACGGCGCTTGACCGGTCAGACCGGTGGCCGGCTCTGCCGCTGGCGCTACCGACGACTTCATTGACCGGGCCGCCGAAGGGACGCGCAGAGGTCGGTGGCTGGCCTGCGGGCGCCATCACGCAGGAGACCTTCGAGTGGTGGAAGCGCATGGTCGAGGCAAACCCGGACAAGATCGTCGTCACCTGCGCGCATCACGTGCTGCGCGACACCACGGTGGCCTCCGGCCGCTGGGAGGGGGTGCGGTCCGGCTATCACGGTCGCTTCGACGATGCCGAGGGCGCCTCGTATCTTTACTGGGTCGGTGAGGATACGGACGCGACCGTGTTTCAGGAGTACTTCGAACAGCACCCCGGCGCGATCGATCTCTGGCTCGCGGGCCACACGCACACCCATCCGGACGACCGCTACGGCAACAAGAGCCACATCGAGTCGCGGTGGGGCGTGACGTTCGCCAATGTCGCCGCAATGACGCGCCACCACGGCGCGAAAAAGCGCCCGTTGTTTCCGTTGAGCCGCCTGCTCACCTTCACGGCAGGCAGCCGCGAGGTGCGTATCCAGTGCTACCTGCATACCACCGATTACGCTGAGCAGGGGTGGTATGCGCCGGCAGATAAGACGCTGACTGTATCCAAGCCGTTTCGGCCTTGAATTCCCCGTGGCGTACGCGGCTATCGCATGCCGGTTTCGACGACGCGCGCGTTCTCTAGCCCCGCAGGCACGGCCAGCACCCACAGTTCAAGGCGCGGCGGCCAGAATCGCGCCCCTGCCTCCGTGACCAGTCGTCCGGGGTGCTCTCCTTCCATCACTTCGGCAAATGCCGGCGCCACGACGTCAAGTCTTGCGCCAGGCAATCTTACTTGGTTTTGGACCCCGGCTGTTGTCCGCGGAACATCAACGCCGCTCTGATACGATTCACGTTTCGCTCCTGGCCTGACCGCTGCCGTGAACCTTGACGACCCCGCTGCCCGCCAGCGCCTGACCGGGTTCATCGCCCGCGCCTCCGGTGCGCGCAACGCGCGTATCATTGCCCTCGCGCGCATGAGCGGCGGCGCGGTTCAGGAAAACTGGGCGCTTGATGCCGAACTCGATGGCGAAGTCCGGCGCTGGGTGCTGCGCACCGACGCGGGCGCCGCCGTTCGTGAGAGCTCGTCCCGCGCTCAAGAATTTGCGGTGCTCAAGGTCATGCATGCCGCGAACGTGTTCGCGCCCGAACCGCTCTACTTGTGCGACGACGCAGCCGTCACCGGCCGGCAGTTTTTCATCATGCAGCGGCTGCCCGGGGTCGCAGCAGGGCACAAAGTCACGCGGGACCCGAAACTGGTACCCGATCGGGCACGACTTGCGCGCGAGCTTGCCGCGAATCTCGCGCGCTTGCACCGGATCAAACCGACTCACCCGGGACTCGGTTTTCTGCGAACGACGCTGGCCCGGGACAACATCGGCCATTATCGAAGCTACCTCGACACGCTGCCCCGCGCCTATCCCGTGCTCGAATGGGGCCTGCGTTGGTGCGAGATCAATGCTCCGGCGAGGGAGGAGACGACTTTCATCCACCGCGACTATCGCACCGGCAATTACCTCGTACATGACAGCCATCTCGCTGGCGTTCTGGACTGGGAATTCCCGGCATTCGGCAACCCGCTCGAAGACGTTGGCTGGATGTGCGCCCGTTGCTGGCGCTTCGCCCGCCCGGATCTGCCTGTCGGGGGCATTGCGGAGCTTGGCGATTTCATTCCCGCGTACGAGCGTGTCTCGGGCCGCGCCGTATCGCCGCAAGAGCTCAATTACTGGCAGGTCATGGCACACCTGCGCTGGGCGATGATTGCCTTGCAGCAGGTCGAGCGCCATCTGGCCGGCGACGCGTCGCTTGAACTCGCTCTCACGGGACACATCATCGGCCAGCTCGAACTGGAGATTCTCAACCTGACGGGGGCGACATGAGCGGCGGAGCAGGGATCGGCGCAGCGTTGAGCAGGGGCCCCGCTTGCGGGGATGCGACCGTGGAGCCGATCATTGGGCGCGTCGTTCTAATGCCGATCCTTGCGCGTCTCCCGGGTCAGATCCCAGAGGGTCCCTCTTCCGCCGGTCGACGCGCCCCAGTACCCGGGGATGCGACCCGCGAAGGGCGCTGGTCGCCGACACGATGGCCCAAAGTTTCCGATGTCTTCACGGAGGCGACAGCATGAACGACCGACCCCATGCCGCGGAACTCCTCAAGGCGGCCCGCGAAGCTGTCATTGCCGAAATCCTGCCCGCACTGCCGCAAGCATTGCGCTACACTGGGCTGATGGTCGCGAACGCCATCGCGATCGCGGAGCGCGAGCTCGCGGCGGGTGATGCAGCGGCGCGCGCCGAGTGCGAGCGCCTGCAAGAGCTGTTGTCGGAACGCTTCGAACCCCTCGCCGCGGACACGCTCACAGATGCGCTCGCGCGCTACAATCGGCTCCTGGCCGGCGACATCCGGGCCGGGCGGTTTGACGGCAAGGAGCGCGGTGCGCTGCTCGAGCATCTGCGCCGGACGACCGAGGAGAAGCTCGCGGTTTCCAATCCCAAGGCGCTGCTTCCCTCACCCCCAACCCCTCTCCCGGAGGGCGAGGGGAGCAAACTGTTCCCTTCTCCCCCCGGGAGAAGGGATAGGGATGAGGGAGGAGCATGAGCACGACGGCGTCATTCGAAGCCATGAGCCCGACATCCTTCCTGTTGCGCTCAGGGAGGGTTTACGCCGACCGCTGCGCGGTCATCGACGGCGAGCGCCGGTTCAGTTACGCCGAGTTCCTCGAACGCTGCCTGCGGGTTGCCGGCGCGCTGCGCAACATGGGCGTGCCCGAAGGCGGGCGTGTCGCGGTGCTCGCGCCCAATACCCACGTGTTGCTTGAGTCGCACTACGGCGTGCCATTTGCCGGCGCAGTCCTGGTGGCGCTTAACGTGCGGCTCACTGCCGGCGATCTTTCCGTCGTCATCGCGCATAGCGGGGCGCAGGTGCTCATCTACGACTACGAATTCGAGGGGGTGGCCCGTGACATCGCCGCCCAGGTCGGAGGCGGATTGCGACTGGTGCGCGCGGGCCGTCCCGATGACCGCTACGAACACCTGCTTGAAAGCGCCGATCCTTGGCGCGCCGAGGTGAGCGACGAACGCGGCCTGCTCTCGATCAATTACACCAGCGGCACGACCGGCCAACCCAAGGGCGTCATGTACCACCATCGTGGCGCCTACCTGCAGGCGCTCGCGATGGCGCTGGAAACACGGCTCGATTGCGACAGCACCTTTCTCTGGACGCTGCCGATGTTTCACTGCAACGGCTGGTGTTTCACGTGGGGTGTGACGGCTGCGGGCGCCGCGCATCGCTGCCTGCGCAAGTTCGATCCGGAGCTGGTGTGGAGGAGCCTGCGTGAAGGGAACGTCACGCACTTCAACGGCGCGCCGACGGTGCTCGTCATGCTGGCGTGGCATCCGCAGGCCGCGAGGCTCGCGCGCACGGTGCGGGTGGCGACAGGCGGAGGGCCACCCACACCGGCGATCCTGGAGCGCGCGGCCGAACTCGGCATGGAAGTGACTCACCTCTATGGCCTCACCGAGACCTTCGGCCCTGCGGCCATCTGTGAATGGCGCGGCGAGTGGAGCCGGCTCGCGATAGCGGAACAGGCGCGGCTCAAGGCGCGCCAGGGCGTGGGCAACGTCATCTCGCAGCAGTTGCGCGTAGTCGATGTGCAGGGGCAAGACGTCCCCGCTGATGGAATGACCCTCGGCGAGGTCGCGCTGCGCGGCAACAACGTGATGCTGGGATACTACCGGGACGAATTGGCCACGCGCAGGGCGATTCCCGACGGCTGGTTCCGCAGCGGGGATCTGGGCGTGATGCATGCCGACGGCTACATAGAATTGAAGGACCGGGCCAAGGACATCATCATCTCGGGTGGCGAGAACATCGCCTCGATCGAAGTCGAGCGCACGCTGTGCGCGCATCCTGCCGTGATGGAAGCCGCGGTCGTAGCGGGCCCGGATACGAAGTGGGGCGAAGTGCCGGTGGCGTTCGTTACGCTGAAGGACGGGGCAGCCGCGACCGAAGAGGACCTCATCGCTCATGTTCGGGAGAACATGGCGCATTTCAAGGCGCCGAAGCGCATCGCCTTCGGCGAACTGCCCAAAAATGCCACAGGCAAGATCCAGAAGTTCATTCTTCGCGACCGCGCCAGAGAGCTAATGACTGGCCGCCGATGAACGCCGATATACGCCGATATTTGCAGGTGAACAATGAACGGTGGTCCGTGAGCCGTGAGCCGACAAGGTCTGTTTCGCGCCGTAGGCGTCGTCCGATCACAGATCACGGCTCGCGCACTTGCAGTCCACAATTTATCCGCGTTCATCGGCGTCCATCGGCGGCTACAATCTGCTCTTGAAACCCCTCTTTGTTACGATCCACTATGGATTTCACCCTGCCGCCCCATATCGAAGACTACCGAAAACGCTATCGCGCATTCGTCGCGGAGCACCTGCTGCCGCTCGAGCAGGACCCGAGCGCCTACGACGATCACGAGAACATAAGGCTCGACGTGCTGGAAAAAATGCGCGTGAAGGCGAAGGCTGCGGGCCTGTGGGCGCCGCAGATGCCGAAAGAGCGTGGCGGGCAGGGCCTCACCGTCGTCGGCATGGCCGCGTGCTACGAGGAAGCTAACTACTCGATCTTCGGGCCGGTCACCTTCAACTGCGCGGCACCCGACGACGGCGACATGATCGTGCTCAACAAGATCGGCACCGAGGAGCAGAAAAAACGCTGGCTGCAGCCGATCATCGACGGCAAGGTGCGCTCCGCCATCGTGATGACCGAGCCCGCGCCCGGCGCCGGCTCCGATCCGGCCATGATGCTCACCACCGCGGAGAAGAAGGCGGGCGGGTGGGTGATTCGCGGGCGCAAGTGGTTCATCACCGGCGCGGGGGTGGCGCAGCATTTCATCCTGATAGCGAAGACTTCCGACGACAAACGCAAGGGGCTCACCGCCTTCATGTTCGACCGCGACCAGCCGGGCTGGCGCATCGTGCGGCGTATCCCGATCATGGGGCCGGAGGAGCACGGCGGGCATTGCGAACTGGAATTCGACGGGCTCGAGATTCCGGACGAAAACCGGTTGATGAACGTCGGCGACGGGCTCAAGGTCGCGCAGATCAGGCTCGGCACGGCGCGGCTCACCCACTGCATGCGCTGGCTGGGGCTCGCGCGGCGTTCGATGGACATCGCTGCCGAGTATGTCGCGCGGCGCGATGCTCACGGCAGCAAGCTCGCCGAGCGCGAGAGCGTGCAATGGCTGCTGGGCGAGGCGGCGATGCAGATCGAGATCGGGCGGCTGCTGGTGATGCGCGCGGCGGCGAAACTCGACCGGGGCGACTTCGCGCGCAAGGAAATCTCAGCGGCGAAGATCGCGGTCGCCGACGTGCTGCACAAGGCGGCGGACACCGCGATCCAGTTGAACGGCGCGCGCGGCTACTCGAAGGACACGATCCTGGAATGGATCTACCGCTACGCGCGCCAGGCGCGCCTCGTCGATGGCGCCTCGGAGGTGCACCGCATGGTGCTCGCCCGCTTCTACATGCAGGAGCGAAACGATTTCTGGTCGTGGTGATAGTAGCGCACGGCAGCGGAAGGAAGTCGGAAGGGCGGAATCTTGAAAACGCAACCAGGGCGAAAAATTGCGATAATTCGGTGAGGTAAACCCCCGGCTCTGCCGGGGGACTCCGC
>JACQGN010000282.1 GCA_016199545.1 Betaproteobacteria bacterium
CTACGACTACACCACCCACGAGCGGATGCGCGACCGCGTGCGGCGCATGCGCGAGCACGGCGTGCGCATCTGCCTGATGCAGGGGGCGGACAACATGCTGGAGAATTTCGCCAAGCCGATGTTGAACGACATACGCGGGGGCACGACATAAGGCCGGCATCCGCCGGGGAACGCGCGCGAACAACTTGCCGTGGCGGTAACATCGCAAATGCGCCGTCCTGGCAGCCTGATCAGGCGATCGGCCGTGCGCAAAGACTGAGACCGGAAAGGATTCCCATGCAAAACAGCAGCGCCCCGCAGGCCGTTCCGAACTCCTCGGGCACCGCGCCGCCCAGACTGAAGGCGCCCGCGAACTCGGCGGACTGCCACATTCACATCTACGATCCGCGCTTTCCGCCGCAGGTGGCGAAGCCGACGAATGCGACGGCGCAGGATTACCGCCTGCTGCAGAAGCGCGTCGGGGTGACGCGCGTCGTGATCGTCACGCCGCGCTGCTATGTGATCGATAACAGCTGCACGGTCGATGCCATCGCGCAATTGGGCATAGCCAACGCGCGCGGCGTAGGCGTGCTGCGCCCGGCGGTGACCGATGCCGAATTGAAGAGTCTCGATGCCGGCGGCATCCGCGGCATCCGGTTCACGGTCGCGAATCCGGAGACCGCGGCAGTGTCGGTCGACATGATCGAACCCCTCGCCAAACGCATCGCCGCACTCGGCTGGCACGTTCAGCTCAACATGGAACCTGAGCAGATTGCCGACAATGCCCGGATGCTGCAGCGGCTGCCTGCGACGATCGTGTTCGATCACATGGGCAAGCTCACGTTTCCGGGCGGCATGCAGCACCCTGCCTACCGCGTGATCCGCGGGCTGTTCGATGCGGGCCGCGCGTGGGTCAAGCTGTCCGGCGCCTATCTTGACACCAGCAAAGGGCCGCCGGGCTACGCCGATGGCACCGCTCTTGCCCAGTCCTATGTCAGGGCCGCGCCGGAGCGCCTCGTGTGGGGCAGCGACTGGCCGCATCCCAGCGCGAAGCAGCCGCCGGATGACGCCGCACTCTTCGATTTGCTCGCCCAGTGGGCGCCCGACGAGGCGATACGCAATCGCATACTCGTCACGAACCCCCAAGCTCTCTACGGTTTTCCGAAATTTTCCAGCGCATGATCCGCGACCGCGAGGCGGAAGCGGCCGATCTCAGGTTTGCAGTCCTTTCATGCCGCGCTTGAACACAAACCGGTTCAGAACGGGCCAGAGAACGATGGCGATCACGACCGCCATGATCGCAGCAGCGATGGGGCGCGTGAAAAAGATGGAGAGGTCGGCCTGCGACATCTTCAGGGATTGCCGCAGAGATACCTCCATGTACCCGCCCAGCACCAGGCCCAGAACGAGCGGCGCCAGTGGGTAGCTCATCTTGACTGCCACGTATCCGACCACGCCGAAACCCACCATCAGCCACAGATCCAGAACGCTGTAGTTCACGCTGTAAACGCCCACCAGGCAGAAGATCGCGATGAGGGGCGCGAGCACCCGGTACGGCACTCTCAAGACCGCGACGAAAGCGGGCACAAATGCGATATTCAGCACGAGCAGCATGACGTTACCGATGTACATGGAGGCAATGAGTCCCCATACGAAGTCCGGATTCTTGCTAAACAGGAGCGGCCCCGGCTGCAGATTGAACAGGGTGAGAACGCCGAGCATCACGGCAGTGGTGCCGGACCCCGGAATGCCGAGCGTAAGCAGCGGGATCATCGCTCCGCCGGTGGAGGCGTTGTTGGCTGCTTCGGGACCGGCAACCCCTTCGATCATGCCCGTGCCGAACAGCTCGGGTGTCTTGGAGAGCTGCTTCTCCGCGGCATAGGCAAGGAAGGTGGAGATGGTTGCCCCCGCGCCGGGCAATACCCCAGTGACGAATCCGATGAGGCTGCCGCGCACGATCGGCATGGCGCTGTCTTTCAGGTCCTTTTTGGTGATGATCATCTCCCGCAGCGTGGTCTTCATGATCTGAATCTCGACCGGCGCCTCAATCATGCCGAGGACAGCGCCCAGTCCAAACATGCCGACTGCGATCGGCAGGAAACCGATTCCATCCATCAGTTCGAGATTGCCGTAAGTGAAGCGCTGGGTGCCGTCGATCGGATCCAGGCCGATCGTGGCAATCGCGAGCCCGATAAATCCCATGGCATAGCCCTTCGCCCTGGACTCGCCCGTGAGGCCGCTGATCGCCGAAAGGCCCAGCAGCATCAAGGCAAAATATTCCGGCGGGCCGAACTTGAGGGCGTATTCGGCAATCGGGGGCGCCAACAGCGTCAGCATGACGACGCTGAACGTGCCCGCGATGAACGATCCGACGGCCGCGATGGTGAGAGCCGGTCCGGCCCGTCCGTTCCGGGCCATGGCGTTTCCGTCCAGGCACGTCATGATCGAGGAGGATTCCCCCGGAACGTTCATCAACACCGAGGTGATGGTTCCGCCATACATGCAGCCATAGTAAACACCGGACATCAGGATCATGGCCGACGTCGGGTCCATCCCGAAGGCGAGCGGAATCAGGATGGAGAGGCCGGCAACGGGGCCGATTCCGGGCAAGGCGCCGATGAGCGTCCCGACCACGACGCCGACGGTCACGACCACCAGGTTGATGGGCGTGAACGCAATGGAGAACCCCATGCTCAGGTTGCTGACAAAATCCATTCAAGCCTCCGGCTATCACCCGATTCCGGCGCGCGCGATTCGGGGTCGAAACACCCGCGCCGCCATGACCCCGAGCGGTAACCCCGGAGCATGGACTTCAGGAATCGAGCCTCACTCGAGAAAAGAAAGAATACCCTTCGGCAGCGGCACGCGAAGCCACACCGCGAACACGACGTAGAGTCCGATCGCCGCCAGGAGCGGAATCGAAACGAGCATGCGCCAGGATCGCACCCCCAGGCCGAAAACTACGACCGCCATGAACAGCGTCGTGGTGAGGAGGAATCCGAGCCATTCCAGCAGAACCAGCGACACCGCCAGAGCGCCGAGCATGAGGCCGACGCGCGCCCATCCGCCTGCGCTCGGCCACGGTATTGCTCCCTGCTGAACGAGTCGGGCACGGATTCCCTGCGCGGTCAGCACGAGCCCGATGCCGATGAGCCCGATGGCTATCCATCGGGGGAGAAATCCAGGTCCGGGAACGCCGTCCAGCAGATACGGAAACTTCATGGAGCCGAACAATATGGCGACCCCGATCGCCACGACCAAGGCGCCCGCGAAAGTTTCAGCCTTGTTCATCCTTCCCCCCGGACTCGTAAGGGGAAGGGGAGACGCCGCCCCATTGCCTCCCCTCCAGCCCCATTCTTCCTAGAGCTTGCCCATCGCCTTCAGGACTTCCGTGAGTTGCGCTCTTTCATCAGCGAGGTACTTCCCGTAATCCGCCCCGCCCAGAAATTTCACCGTCATCATGTTCTTGCCGGCATATTCCGCCCAGGCCTTCGACTGGGCGACCTTCCTCATCAATTCGACGAGAAACTGCTCCTCGTGCTTGGCAAGCCCGGCGGGCGCCACGATTCCGCGCCCCGAGCGCGAGACGACGTTGTAGCCCACTTCCTTCATCGTCGGCACATCCTTGAGACCCGGCACGCGCCCGTCCGAAAAAACGGCGAGGGCCACGAGCTTCCCGGACTCGACGTAACCGGCGAGCTCATTGGGATTGCCGAGCGCGACATCCACATGGCCACCAAGAATCGCGGCGTTCACCTCGCCGCCGCTCTTGAACGGGATGTAGTTGAGCTTGATCTTCACCGCAGAGGTAATCATGGCGGCAAGATTGGCGTCCGAGCCGGACGAACCGGTGCCTCCGACCTTCACCGAGCCCGGGTTCTTCTTCGAGGCTTCGATCACTTCCTTCATGGTCTTGAAGCCGGACTGCGCGGAGGCCGCCATGAGCTGGCTGTCCACCAGCATCAGCGCGATGGGCGTGAAGTCGTCCGGCGTGACCTGCATTTTCTTCTGCACGAATCCATAGCTGAACGAAGCGGTGGCGGTGGCGATGGTATGCGCGTTGCCTTTCCGGGTGGCGAGATAGGTCCAGCCCACCTGCCCGGAGGCGCCCGGTTTGTAGGTGATCGTAAGCGGCTGCGGGGACAGCTTTTCATCGGTGATGGCTTTTTTGATGACCTCCCCGGTAATGCCGCTGCCCCCGCCTGGAGCGAAGGGAACGATCAACTCGATGGGGCGCGTCGGGAACCGCCGCTCCTGTGCGGCCGCGGTCGGCGCAGTGATTGACATCGCGGCGGCTGCAAGCGTGAGACCAACCGCCAATGCGGGAGAATTTTTCATGGCCAAGACTCCTTTTCCTGATGAATCGTTGCAGTGAATTCCACTTCCAAGAATTTGGAAATCCGAACTCGTCCACTTTGTGGACTGAATTCCGAAGTCCGCTCAGCGCTTGTGCCAGCGTCGGTTCCAAGTCTACGGTGGCGAAGCCACATTGTATGCGCCCCGTGGCGGTACATAAAGCGACTTCTTTCCTGCAGGCTGACTGCCGCCGCAAAAAAATAGGTCTTGTTTCCCCCACGTAATTGGATTAAATTTTGGGCGAAACAAACAAGACCACCCGCCCGGTTTAGTTCACATTGTGGTCGCCGCGGGACACGAGGAGACAACCACAATCTTCACGCCCATGTTGTGCGGAGCGAGAAATCCCGCATGCCGGCTTCCCGATCTTGTTTGCCCAATATTCTTCTTGCGGAGATCGTCATGATCAGACCCGTTCATTATGCTGCTGTTGCCGTCGCGCTGTTGTTCACCACGGCGGGTCTGCATGCTCAACAAAAGTATCCAACCAAGCCGATCCGGCTGATGACCGCGTTCGCGCCGGGCGGCGGCTCGGACATCCTGGCGCGCATCATCGCCCCGCAGTTGCACGAAGCGCTTGGGCAGCCGGTGGTTGTTGACAACCGGCCGGGCGGCGGCGGCACTCTGGGCGCGGGGATGGCGGTACGTGCCCAGCCCGACGGCTACACCATCATCATCGTCTCCGGCAGCTTCGGCGCCAATGCCGCACTTCACAACCTTCCGTACGATTCGGTGACGGGTGTCTCGCCGATCATCCTGGTCGGAACCACCGGGCTGCTGGCTACCGTGCACCCCTCGGTGCCGATCAAAACCATGAAGGAGCTCATCGCTCATGCCAAGGCGAACCCCGGCAAGCTCAACTTCGGCTCGGCCGGCGTCGGCGGTCTCGGCCACCTTGCCCAGGAACTGTTCCAGCTGCAAACCGGGGTCAAGGTCGCACACGTTCCGTACAAGGGCAGCGGGCCGGTCATGACCGCGCTGCTCAGCGGCGAAGTGGACTCGAGCTTCAGCAGCATGGTGCCGAGCATCCCGCACGTGAAGGCGGGACGGCTGCGTCCCATCGCCGTAACCATTCCCAAGCGCTCGCCTGCGCTCCCGGACGTTCCCACCGTCAGCGAGACGGTGTCTGGTTATGAAGTGACTCACTGGTACGGCATCTGGGGACCCAAGGGCATTCCGGACGACATCGTGACGCGCTTGAACCGCGAGAGCGCGAAAGTGCTGAACACCGCCGCGATGAAGAAATGGATGGCGCAGGAAGGGCTGCAACCCGCCGGCGGCCCGCCGGACGAGTTCCGCCAGCGGATCAAGAGCGACGTCGAGAAATGGAAGAAAGTGGTGAAGGAGGCGAAGATCGTCATCGCCAAGTGATGATTTGATGCCGTTCCGCGTGGACGCAGTCGTGCTCTGAGCAGGCCATGCGGCCACGCGACACGGTGCGGGCGACAGTACCGTTTGCGCGGTTTCCGCTGTCGTAGATCACTCGATCAGTTGTTCAACAGCCGCGCCGGCGTGTGCCGGTGGTAACATGGGCCCCGGAAAGCCTGCTCTCGTGGCGCCCGAAAGGACTTGGGCTCAGTAGCGGCGCGAGTCCTCTACGTCCATTGCCTGTTCCCAGCGGATGACGATATACCTGGTGGTGTTGGTGTCCGTCCTGAGCCAGGTCGGGTTCAGCGGCAGCCGGGTTGCGGTATCGCTCCATGCCCTGGGGCTCACTGCCAATCAATTCGCGATCGGCGTGGTCATCGCACTCTACTCGCTGTGCCCGATGCTGCTGTCGATTGCCATCGGCAAATTCGCGGATCGGGTGCCGCCGCGCTTGCCGGTGATCCTGGGCTCTGCCGCCATGACCGTGGCGCTGCTCCTGCCGCCCCTGCTTCCGGGGCTTCCCGCGCTGTGCGTGGCAGCCTTCGTGCTGGGGCTGGCCCATCAGATTTTCAGCATACCGATCGAGGCCATCGTAGGCGGGATCGATGGCGCAAAACACCGCGCCCGCAATTACGCCTTCATCACCATGGGATGGTCCGCCGCCAACTTTCTCGGGCCGCTCATCGCCGGATTCTCGATCGACTACATCGGCCAGTTACAGGTCTACCTGGTGCTGGCTGCGCTCACCGCGGCGCCCATCCCGATGTTGTTGCTGAAGCCGGCCATGCTGCCCAAGGTGGCGGCCATGCATGCCGAAGGCGACACGCGCGGCAGCGTGCTGGATTTGTGGCGCATGCCGTCCGTTCGCATCACCATCATTGCCGCGGGTGTCGTGGGCTCGGCGCAGGATCTGTTCCAGTTCTATCTCCCGATCTACGGACACTCGATCGGGCTTTCGGCGTCCGCCATCGGCGCCATACTCGGCGTGGTGTTCGTTGCCGCGTTCGTGATTCGGGGCATTCTTCCGCTCCTTGTGAAAAAGTTCAGGGAAGCCACGATACTGACTCTTGCGATGTTCATTGCAGCCGGCGCGTTCACGTTGCTTCCGTTCTTCGTCAGTCCCTATGCGCTGGCCGCGATTGCGTTCCTGCTCGGGCTGGGCGTCGGTTGCGCCCAGCCGATGACGATGTCGCTGCTCTACGCGCTGACGCCGGCGGGCCGCATCGCAGAATCGTTCGGGCTGCAGAAGACCGTCAGAAACGCCACCCATCTGGTGGTGCCGATCGTCTTCGGCAGCGTGGGCGCAATGTTCGGTGTCACGACTGTATTCATGTCGAATTCGGTTATTCTGATCACCAGCGGCTTCCTCCTGCGCAAAGCCGGCATACCGGATAGCGATCCGCAACGCAGGCAGGTCTGAACCGGATAACGGCCTCGGACAGTCGTTCGTTTTGTTGACGCCGAGCCGGAGTAGCGGTAGGGTGTTTTCCGGGAGCACCCTTGACTTTACTTTCACACAGCGACCTGAAGGAAACATTGATGCAGGAACTAAAAAGCATGGCATGCAGCATGGTGGTGATCGTTTCATTCCTTGCGTTGACGACGAACGCGTACGCCGCAGACGCGAAGAAGGCGGCGCCTACCGACAAGCAGATGATCGCGAGCGCGATGTCCGCGGCGCCGGCCAAGGTCGCAAAGGGCGCAACGATCGTGGCCATGGAGGCCGACGGCAAGATGCGCACCGTGCGCCAAGGAACGAACGGCTTCACCTGCATGCCGGACAACCCCACGACCCCCGGTCCTGACCCCATGTGCATGGACAAGAACGCCATGGAGTGGGTCCACGCGTGGGTCGCGCGCAAGCCCCCTACCCCCGGTAAAGTCGGTTTCATGTACATGCTCGCGGGTGGAACGGACGCCAGCAATACCGACCCGTTTGCGACGAAGCCCGAGCCCAACAACAATTGGATCAAGACCGGACCTCATGTGATGATCGTCGGCGCCGACGCCGGCTTCTACGATATGTATCCGAAGAGCGCGAAGCCCGATACGTCGATGCCCTACGTGATGTGGGCAGGCACGCCGTACCAGCACCTGATGGCGCCGGTGAAGTAAGCCGCAGATCATCATTACGAGTGAAGCGTGGCAATCTCGTTGCTGGCAATGCAATCGCGCCCGCCGCGAGATCGCCACGTCGGCCCGCCTCCTCGCGACGACATCAACAACCGTCATTGCGAGGAACACCGTGACGAAGCAATCTCGAAGCGGGCTTCGGCCGGTTTAGATTATCGTCTTGCGATGTCGTACGCCTGATCGACCAGCAGCATCGCGCGATAGCAGTCCTCGACCCCCGTGGAGGGGGACTCACCGTTTTGCCAGCGCGCGAGCGCGTCGCGCACTGCGACGACCGGGAGCGGTTCGGCCAGCTGCGCCGCGAGTGCCTGTTCGCCGGCGGCCGTCGCACAACGCAGCGATCCATCCCGTTGCACGAGCAGTGCATCGCGCCCCGCGAGCTTCCATTCCGCGTCCGCGCCTTTGCCCGGGAAGGTGTTGCCTACCTCGATGGTGCCGAGCACTCCGCTCGCCGCGCGCAGAAGCACCGTCGCATAGTCCTCCACGCGCTCACCGAGCGCGCGCGAACTCATCTGCACGCCGGTCACCTCGACGTCCTCCCCGGTGAGGAAGAGAAACGCATCGATGCCGTGGAGCCCGACGTTGCGCAGGCACCCGCCGCCCGCCACCGCCGGATCGAGCATCCACGGTGCGCCCCACGCGACATAACGCGCCGAACTCGGCCGATTCGAGCGAAAATAGAAATGCGACACCGGGCCGAATCTGCCCTCGGCGAGCATACGCCGCGCGTGCGTCATGAATGGCTGGAAGCGCTGGAACAGCGGCACGGCGGCGAACGCGCCCTTCGCCGCCACCTTGTCAGCGACGCCCCGCACCTCCCGCGCATTGAGGCCCACGGGTTTTTCGATCAGGAACGGGTAGCCCTCGTCGAGGAGGTGATGGGCCACCCCCGCCATGTCGCTGTGACGTCCCAGCGCGACGACGAAATCCGGCCGGGTTTTCGCGAGCATGTCCCGATGATCGGTGAAGGCCGGCGGCCCGCCCAACTGCGCGGCGCGCTGCGCGGCCATCGCCGCATCCGGGTCCTGGACGCCCACGAGCCGCACCTCCGGCATGCCCGCGAACGTCTTGAGGTACGCGGCGTCGAACAGGGAGTGCCAATGCCCGACCCCGATCGCGGCAATCCGGACGGGCAACGCGGCAGTCCCCTAACCGGTCACTCGACCCGGATGTTCGCCGCCTTGATCACCTTGGCGTATTTAGCGATCTCCTGCTTGAGCAGCGTCGCCAGCTCTGCGGGGCTGCTGCCGACGGCATCGAGTGCCTCCCGCGGATAGAATGCCTTGACCTCCGGGGTATTGAGCGCCTTGCGGATCTCCGCATTCAGCTTGTCAACGATCGGTTTCGGCGTGCCCTTGGGGTAGAACATCGCGTACCAGTTGCCGGTCTCGAAACCGGGGTACACCGAATTCAACGTCGGCAGATCCGGCATCGCCGACGAGCGCTTCGGCGTCGTCACCGCGAGGCCTCTGGCCCTGCCGCTCCTCAGGTGCGGCATGATCGAGGGCGCCGTGACGAAGGCGTAATCGAGTTCGCCCGAGATCAACGCGATGACCGCCGGCCCGCCGCCTCGGTAGGTGACCACGGTGGACTTGATCCCGACGGTCTGGTTGAACATCTCGGCGCTGAGATGAGAAGTGCTGCCCACGGTATTGCCGCCCACGTTCATGCGCGTGGGCGAGCGCTTGGCGAGCGCCGTCAGTTCCTTCACCGATTTCACCGGCACGCTCGGGTGCGACACCAGGACCAGCGGCGTCGAGGAGATCCAGCTCACCGGCAAGAGGTCGTTGTACACGTCGAACTTCATCTGCTTCGCGCGCAGCGTCGCGACCACCGAGATGCTGCCGGAAGTGAAGAGGATGGTGTTGCCGTCCGGGGCGGAATCCACGACGAGCTGGGACGCGATCAGTCCGCTCGCTCCGGTGCGGTTGTCGATGATGAAGCTCTGCCCCGTGCTCTTCTGGAACGCGACCGACAGCAACCGGGCCTGGATGTCCGTCCCCCCGCCCGGCGGAAACGGCACCATGATCCGCACGGGTTTGTCGGGCCACTGCTGGGCGGCGGCCGGCATGAGAGTCATGACCCAGATCGCGGCGAGCGCCGCTGCTGCAAATGCTTCCTTTCTCATATATATCTCCTCGAAATGTAAGACGATCTTGTTGTTCTCGCCTCAAAGAATACCATACCGTAAACAGCATCCGCCGCCAAGTTCCACTACTGCGAGTGTACGACGGTCTCCGAAGCGTTTGCGGCTGGCAAGCGTTCCCAGCGTTGACAACTGAAGATCACAGCACGCATACTGCTGCCGGCAAGAAGGATACTCGCGGGAGCGATGCCGGATCGCCCGATCGAATCCGGCTCCCGCGCGGCACGGCAACCAGGCTACACACGAAATCAGCATTCCGGCGGCCAAGATCGGGTTTAAGATCTTGTCGAATGGGACGGGCGGGCGCTCATGCCCGACCCCTGGGCCCCGAGAGGGGCACCAAGTGCAACCGAGGAGGTATTTATGGCTCGCATGCTGCTTGCAGGATTTATGGCCGTCTTGCCATTGGCGGGCAATGTCGCCGCCCAGGAGACGTATCCCACTCGCGCGGTTACGCTCGTTTCGCCGTATCCGCCTGGCGGCGCGGCCGACCTCACCGCCCGGCCTCTCGCCCCGGCCTTGGAGAAGGCCTTGAAGCAGCCCGTGATCGTGGTCAACCGCACCGGTGCCGGCGGCGCGGTGGGCACGCAATTCGTGTCGCAGGCCCCGGCGGACGGCTACACGCTGATCATCACCGTGTTCTCCATCTGCACGATTCCCGAGGCGGACCAGGTGGCGGGCCGCAAGCCGCGTTTCACCCGCGACCAGTTCGTCCCGATCGGCCGGATCAATGCCGATCCGCTACTCCTGATCGTGCACCCGAGCACGCCCTGGAAGACCGTGAAGGCGCTGGTCTCCGACGTCAAGAAGCGGCCGAACGACGTTCTTTTCGTGTCCGCCGGGCCCTACACGGTCGCCCATATGGGGATGGAAATCTTCCAGCAGACCGCCGGAATCAAGTTTCGTCATCTGCCGACCACCGGGGGCGGCCCGGCGATGACCGCGATCGTGGGCGGCCATGCGTTCGTGTCAGCGCTGTCCACCGGGGCGGTGACCCCGCAGGCGAAGGCGGGGAAGCTCCGTATCCTCGCCAATACGGGCGGCAACAGACTTCCCGCCTTTCCCGATCTTCCCACCTTGAAGGAGCTCGGTTACGACATGGAGGTCTACCTCTGGGTCGGACTGTTCGCGCGCAAGGAAGTGCCGGCCCACGCGCTCGACGTCATCCGAAAGGCGGTGAAGGAGGCGGCGGCGGATTCTCAGTTTACGAACGCATCCATGAAGATGCAGATGCCGCCCGCCTACCTGGACGCGGCCGCGTTCCAGAAATTCTGGGATAAGGACTGCGAGATGCTTGCCGGCGCCATCCGGCGCATTCCACAACCCAAGTAAGTTCAGGTGACGAGGTATCCCGCGCGGCTACCGGAGGGACGGGTGTGCGATCGCTGACGGTTGACCAGATAGCAGGAACGGTTTTCGCCGCGTTTTCGCTCCTGGTCCTCTGGGAGTCCCGCAAGATCCCGTTTGGATTTCTGGCCGAACCCGGGCCGGGCGCGGTGCCCGCGATCCTGGCCTTCATTCTATTGGCGTGCAGTATCGCAGTGGTGATCGGGGGACGCTTCGGCAGACGGATGGCCGAGTTGCAGTGGACGGAATGGCGGCACGCCGTCGTCATTTTGGGAGTTTGCGCTTTCATGGCGCTTGCGCTCGAACGCCTCGGATACCGCCTCACGATTTTCGTCGCGCTGCTGGTGCTGGTGAGCGTCCTCGAGAAGAAGGGATGGATTGCGGGGGTCGTCTTCGCCGGTTGCTTCTCCTTCGGCACCTATTATCTGTTCAACGCGCTGCTGCACGTGCCCCTGCCGCTGGGCCCGTTCGGGCTGTAACTGTCCTCCCCGCCATGAGAAGCGGCACACTTCGCACGCGTAACGAAATCGCCTGTCAGGAACGGACCGGATGGTCGAGATACTGAACAATCTGTCGATCGGCTTCGCCACGGCGCTGGCGGCGGACGTGCTGGTGTACGCGTTCGTGGGCTGCCTGGTAGGAACGCTGGTAGGCGTCCTCCCCGGCGTCGGGCCTCTCGCGGGGATCAGCCTGCTCCTGCCCGTTACTTTCGGACTGAACGCGACCAGCGCCATCGTGCTGCTCGCCGGCATCTACTACGGGGCGATGTACGGCGGCTCGACGACCTCGATCCTCATGCGAATTCCCGGCGAGGCGGCATCGGTGATGACGTGCATCGACGGCTATGCCATGACGCAGAAGGGACGGGGGGGTGCCGCTCTCGCCATCGCCGCGGTCGGCTCGTTCGTCGCGGGCACCTTGAGCGTCGTCGCGCTGATGTTGCTGGCGCCCCCACTCGCCGAATTCGCCCTGCGCTTCGGTCCGCCGGAGAACTTCGCGCTGCTGGTCCTCGGCCTGCTGGTCCTCGCGTACATGACCAGCGGCCCGATGACGAGGTCGCTCACCATGGCGGCGCTCGGCCTGCTGCTGGGCATGGTGGGCATGGACACGATGACGGGCCTGTTCCGCTTCGAGTACGGGCTGTCGGAGCTGGGCGACGGCATCGGCATCGTGCCGGTGGC
>JACQGN010000285.1 GCA_016199545.1 Betaproteobacteria bacterium
AGGGCACGATGAACAATTTCACCTTCGGCGACGAGCGCTATCAGTACTACGAGACGATCGCGGGTGGCTCCGGCGCGGGGAAAGGTTTCAACGGGGCCGACTGCGTGCACACGCACATGACGAATTCACGCCTCACCGATCCCGAAGTGCTGGAATGGCGCTTTCCCGTGCTGCTCGAAGACTTCTCCATCCGGCGCGGAAGCGGCGGCGCGGGCCGCTGGCGCGGCGGCGACGGCGCGGTGCGGCGGGTGCGTTTCCGCGAGGCGATGACCGCCGCCATCCTCTCGAGTCATCGGCGCGTGCCGCCCTACGGCATGGCAGGAGGTGCGCCCGGGACAGTCGGCCGTAACCGCATCGAGCGCCGCGACGGCACGGTGGATGAACTGAAGGGTTGCGACACGACCGAGGTGCAAGCGGGCGATGTTTTCGTGATCGAAACGCCGGGCGGCGGCGGCTACGGTACTCCTGAGTGACAAAGAGAATCGATAATTGCCAGGGATATGTCGTAGCGAGGATAAGCCGTCAGCCGCGAGCGAAGCGTGGCGGGCTGCGACGAAGCAACCTCGTGGCAGACGCGGTGGAGGGTGTCATCGCGAGGAGGCAGGGCGACACGGAAATCTCGCGGCCGGCCGCGGTTGTCAGCGCGCGCGTGGCGTGGCTTGCCACGAGATTGCGTCACTTCGTTCGCAATGACAGCGCTGTCATTCATCATTCATCATTCATCATTCCTCATCATTCCGCATTCATCATTGCTCTTTCCGCCCCGGACCCGGGTCGAGGCCCATCATTCGCAGCAACCACGCCAGCACGAAGCCCGCCACCAGCGGCCACCAATGCATGAACATCACCGACAGCACCGACGCGGTGCCGTAGCAACTCGCCATCAGCACCAGGCCCGGATGGCGCGTGCGGTAGTAGCCGAACAGGAGCCCCAAGGCAAGCAGCAGGAACAATCCCGCAACTACATAGATGACGATTTCCATGAACACTCCAGAGCGTGCCGATCCACGTCGCCGCACGATACACGCATTCGTCTATGCGAGAACACCGACCGGCGCACCCCTGCTATGATTGTCGCAAACTTTCTCCGGGCCAGCCAGTGCCGAAAAGCCGCAAACGAACGCTCGCAACCTGCTGCACCGCCCATACGCTGCACGACGGGCTCTCCGACATCACCTACGTTCTGCTGCCGGTGCTGGCGCAGGCTTTCGGTCTTTCGCTGTCGCAGGTCGGCCTCGTCCGCTCCGCGCACCGCGCCGCGATGGCCGCGTTCCAGATTCCCGCGGGCCTGGTGGCGGAAAAGTTCGGCGAGCGCAATCTCCTTGCGTTGGGCACGTTCATCGCGGGCTGCGCCTTCGTCGCCCTCGGCTACGTTCAGGGCTTCTGGCCGATACTGATCACGCTGTTTTTCGCCGGGGTCGGCTCCGCGGTCCAGCATCCGCTGTGCTCGACCATCATCTCGCACGCCTATCCCGGCGACGGGCGGCGCGCCGCGCTCGGCACCTACAACTTCTTCGGCGACGTCGGCAAATTCGCGTTCGGCGGCACGATGAGCCTGCTGCTCGTGGCGGGGCTCGCCTGGCAGGTGCCGATCGTGGGCTATGGCGTATTCGGCACGGTCATCGCCGCGCTGATTTTCCTCGGGATCGCGGATACCCGGACGGCGAAACCGGCGTCCCATGCCCCCACGCCCGTGCCCGCGAAACAGATGGCGGGCTGGGGAATCAGGAGCCGCGAAGGCTTCACTGCGTTGTGCGCGATCGAAGTGCTGGATTCGAGCACGCGCACGGGGTTCCTTACGTTTATCGCATTTCTGCTCATCGCGAAGGGGCTGTCCGAGGGCTGGGCCGTGCTCGCCGTGCCGTTGATACTGGTCGGCGGCATGGCCGGCAAGCTTGCCTGCGGGTTTCTCGCCGAGCGCCTGGGGATCGTCCGCACCATCGTCATCACCGAAGCAGCCACCGCGGCGGGCATCCTGCTCTGTCTCGCGCTGCCGCCAATCGGAGCGTTCGTGCTGCTGCCGCTGGTGGGCGTCGTCCTCCAGGGCACCTCGTCGGTGCTCTACGCCACCATCGGCGACCTCGTCGAGCTGCACCGCCTGCCGCGCGCGTTCGGGCTCTTTTACACGGTTGGTTCGATCTGCGGCATCACCGCACCGCTTATCTACGGCATGATCGGCGACCTGGCGGGCGTTGAAACCGCGATTCTCGTTCTGGGATGCGCCGTCCTGCTGACGCTGCCGCTGTGCCTCGCATTGCGCTCCGCGATCGGCGCAGCACGCCCCGTAACCATCTGAGAAACGTGCGGCGTAACAGCCGCATCTCGTTTCAGCTTGTCCGGCGTGCAGCGGGGTAGGAACCAGCGCTGTCAGACGATTCCCGGCGTTCCGACGATGGCGGAAGCGGTTCTCGTTACTGCGATTCCGTGAGGTACGGGTGCAGCATGTAGCCCAGGCATTCCTCCATGGCGGCAGCGCTGAGTTGCTCGCCCGGCCGGGGAGTCAACGTCAGAAAAAGCCGCCCTTCCCCAACACGGTCCTCCATCGTTCCGATTTTTGAGCATTCGCCCGACGGACACGCCCAGGCGGTCTGCCTGCACCGGCGTATCCTCTCGACCAAGGTCCGCTCATGCCCCGCCATGTCATCGATACAGACGTTCAGCCCCGTGGCCACCCGCTCGATTTGAAGCTTCATAGAGTTTCCCTCCGTCCGGATCGCCTTGTCCTAAGGACCGCTTTTGAATTTGGATAATACGCTTGGAGGCATGAGACGGGCAAGCCGGCAGCCGATCCTGCGGCTTGATCCTCAGTGCGCCTCTTAACCGTCCGCGCCGCGACCGGCACGTGTTCGTTAGCTGCCAAATACCAAGACTTCCTGCAACAGGCATAGAATACGGGCCGAAACCCTTCGAGGAGCGCCCGCCACCATGAGCAAGCAACGCATCAGCTACGTCCCGCTGGAAAAGATGACGCCCGAGATGCGCGCCGAGATGGAGCGCTGCGCGCGCGAAGGCACGCCGCGTCCCGAAAGCTCCGCGGTGCGCGCGCACGTGCCGGGCGCCTTCTGGGCCTTCGCCAATTCGTGGCGCGACATTTTCCATACCGGCGTGTGCGAGCACGCCATCAAGGAACTCGCCCGCCTCTACGTGTCGCGCTCGGTCAAGTGCGAGTTCTGCGGCAACCAGCGCTCGATCAAGGCGTTCAGCGGCAAGCTGGAGGAAGCGCAGGCAGACGATCTGATCAATTTCGAAAAGTCGGTGAAGTACACCGACCGGCAGAAAGCGGCGCTCGCCTATGCCGAGGCGATCACCTGGCGGCTCGATACCGACGACGCGTTCTGGGCGCGCATGCACAAGCATTTCCCGGAGCCCGAACTAGTCGAGTTGGGCTGCTTCATCGCGCTCACGATGGGACAGCAGAGCTGGCTGAGGCTGCTCAACATCGAGCACCACCAGGTCATGGTGGGCACGGCAGCTTCGATGGCGCCCGGCTTCGAAAGCGCCGAAGCTCTCGCGAAATCCAAAGCCGCGCCGGACTACTGGGCGAAGAAAGACGCGGCGCCCGCGCGCAAGAAATCAGCGGCGTAAGCTACTGGAAGCTGTCTCAAGAACAATTCAAAGGCCATTGAGCCGCCGATGGACGCAGATGAACGCAGATAGAGTCAAGACGAACCTGCTGAATTGTTTCTGTTTTTGTATCAGCGTTCATCGGCGTTTATCTGCGGCTAATTCCTGTTTTTCATTTTGAGATAGGTTCTAGAGAGGTGGGACCATGGAACACGTTGGCGTCGGGCTGCGGGCAGTGGCAACCATTATCGACATCCTCCTGCTGGTCGTGGTCGGTTATCTCATCGCAATGGCGACCGGCGGCACCACGGCGGCGGGGTTCAAGCTCGAGGGCGTGCCCATGCTTCTCTGGCTCGTCATCGGAGTCGGCTACTACATCGTGCTCGAAGCCCAGTCTGGCGCGACCCTCGGCAAGCATGTCATGGGACTCAGGGTCGTCAAGCTCGAAGGCGGCGGGCCGATCGACTGGCAGGCCTCACTCTCGCGCAACCTGCTGCGGCTCATCGACGGCTTCTTCTTCTACCTCGTCGGCGCCATCATCGTCTGGAGTTCGGACAAGAAGCAGCGGCTCGGCGACAAGGTGGCCGGCACCGTGGTGATACGCGCCCGCCAGGCGGAGACCGCCCCGAAAGACGGGTCGCCCATCACGAGACTGTAACGTCTGCGCAAACAGGCAAAGTACTTAACGCGTCGGCGCCGTGAGCAGGCTTCGATTCGACGGTTGTCTTCCCTCTCCCCCCGGGCTAATCATTACCCACATTTTTCTTGGTTGATTTTAGCGGGGCGGACGAAGTTTGTTGAGGTTTCATGATTCGATACATCTCAGTCATGGGAATCAACTCCTGGAAGCCTTTCCATAAGGTTTGGGTGCCGG
>JACQGN010000286.1 GCA_016199545.1 Betaproteobacteria bacterium
GGCTGCTCGAGCTGATGTAGCCCCGTCTGCGGGTCGGCCCTGCGCATCAAGCTTTCGATGATTTCGTCCGTGACGGTTGCGTAGTCGTAGCCAAAGCGCACCAGGTTGCTCACGCCCAGCGTGGAGCGCACCGGGCCCAGGGATTGCCTGCGCGGGTCGAGCGCAAGAAAGAGATAGCGGGGGAAAAGCGGTTCGATGCGGTCCAACCAGCGGCCCCGCACGCGCGCGGGTTTGGCGAGCTGCGGGAAGTAGACCCGGAAACCCTGGCGCTCGAGTTGGGTGCGTGCGGTCAACTCGGCGCGCGGTTTGCTGCGGATGACGTGCCAGCGTTGCTTGTGTACCCCCCCATCCCAACCTTCCCCCCCGAGGGGGGAAGGAGTGTGGATTGGGACTTCCCCCGCAAGGGGGGAAGGAGTGTGGATTGGGACTTCCCCAGCAAGGGGGGAAGGAGTATGGATTGGGACTTCCCCAGCAAGGGGGGAAGGAGTATGGATTGGAACTTTCCCGTGAAGGGGGGAAGGAATGTTGATCGGTGCCGGCTTCATGCCTTGGTCCGAGGTTCGGCTCGTGGATTGTCGACGCCCAGTTGACGGGCGTGCTCGGTGAGTTCGGCGATCTCTTCGCGGATCGCCTCGTATTCAGCCATCTTCCGCTTCAGGAAACGCACGGTGATCCGCGCCCGTTCCTCGATACCGCGGGGTGTCAGCACGTAGATGTAGGCGCGCTTGTTGCGGCTGTTAAGAAAGGTGTTGGCTTTAATGGTGCCTTTCTCGATCAGCGCCTGCAGGCAGAAGTTGGCTTTGCCGAGGCTGATGCCGAGTTCGCGCGCGATCTCGCGCTGGCTGATTGCGGGGTTGCGCTCGATCAGGCGCAGGATGCGGTAGCGCGATTCGTCGGAAAGGGTGAGGGACACGGCGTCATCCGTTCATCGGGTGAACGGATGATGCCACAGAAGGGCGGCAAGTTTCAAGCGGCGGTGGGCAGCAATGAGTAGGCCGGCAATCCTTTGCCGGCATTCCCATGCCGCCCTACTTTCGGCTGGGATCGGGCTCGTCGGCGAGGAGGTCGAGGATGCGGCGCGGGCCTCGGCATTAATAGTGCTGAGTAACGAGTGCTGAGTTCTCAGGGTGTCGCGCGCGGTTGCAATGATACAGCGTCGGTTCGCGGGTGTCAGTTGCTGGCCGCCTCCGGCGTGTCTCGGCTTTCGACGAGACTGGCGTCTCGACGATTTCCAGCCATTCAGTGTGTTCCAGCGCCTGAACGGCCAGATCGGATGCCCCACGTCGCCTTATTTCCATCGCCACCGAAGCAGGGACAATTACCCGGCCGCCCGCCAGCGGCAGGAAGTGGAGCAACCCGGCTTGGGAGAGAAAAATGACTGGAGACGCATCTACGACTGCGCTATCCGGCACGGTCCAACTCGCGTCGTTATCGACGCGCGTCGTACCTCATCAGTGGATGATCCCAAGCGAGTATTCGTTCATCCGCCGTCACGAGCGCCGCGCCAGGCAGGGGATCGTGGTACGTGGTTCGCGGCAACCCCGGTGATCGGGGACTACGCATTTGTCACGGCAGGAATTCGGCCATGGAACATCCTACAATCAAGCCCTCCACTTCACGAAAGTGCTGGTCGTACGTGAACACCGCAAACCCGTGTTGGAGAGCAGTCGCCGCGATCCAGAGATCATTGACCGGGATCGGCTTACCCTTGCGTTTCAAAGCGTGGTAAACCCGCGCATAGAACTCCGCCGTACCCTCGATTACCGGCAAAACCGTCACTCGGGGGGACTCAAGAAAAGCGTTCAACTGACGCCGGTTATCTGCCTCACGGGCGCCGGCCGCAAAGCCGCTCAGTAACTCGCCCAGCACCACGGCACTCATCCCGATGGTTTCAGCCCGGCGCAAAATCTCGATCGGCTCCGAATCGCCTCGCTTGAACCCCGAGTAGGCGTTGGTGTCGAGCAGGATATTCTTCAGCGCCAAAGCTCCTGGTCGACATCCTCGAAGTCCGCGACGGCCTTCAGAAATTCCGAAGCTTCTTCAGCAGTCCAGGTGCCGGCCAGGGCGTCCAGGTCATGGTACACGCGCCGCCGCCGCATCCGCGATCCGGCCTCCACGCCGCCCCTTATGAAGTCAAGGATCAGGGCATTCACACTGACCCGCCGGCGTTTGGCTTCCTCTTTCAAGCGGGCGGCGGTCTCGTTATCAATGCCGCGCAAGCTGATGTTCGCCACGATTCGATTCACCCGTCATCCAGTAGTGATGGCATGATATCACGAGTGTCTGCCCCGGAAAAATCTGCGGTATGCAGCGAAATGTGAATCGGATTTCGATTTCCGTTGACGCGATGCGCTCGGTATTCAGCGTCGCCAGAAACGCCCGCTGCTCCGCGGTGAGCCGTGGATGAATTACGTCACCAGCGGGGCGATTCTGCTCATGACGTCGTCCGCGACATGGGCAGGAACGGATTCCACGTACCGGGCGCCACGAACGGCGAAGTCAATGGTACGCGGCTGGTCGCAGATGACGACGCCTTGCGTGTTCAGCCCTGCGCCCATCAGAGTGGATGCGTAGCCGGCGCTTCGAGCCAATGTGTGACCCTGGCTTATCGGGAGAACGATCACCAGTCCCTTCCCGTTGTGTTCGGCGGGTGACAACACAAAAACAAAGCGTTTGCCGCGCTGTTCCTTACCCTTGGTGGGCTCCTGGTCGACGTGATAAACGTCGCCGCGGGCGGGTGCGCGTGGCATCGGCTCAGCGCAATGACACCGTTTCCGTCATCGCGAGGAAGCGGCGCTGACGA
>JACQGN010000280.1 GCA_016199545.1 Betaproteobacteria bacterium
GCACCGAGGCGCTTCGGGGTTTCCTTGCGTCCCACGTAGTACGGAATGTAATGGGTTTTTTCCGCCATCGCCTTCCACTGCTTGCTTTCCATTGCCTGCTTGAGCGAGGTATCCCAGAACCCCGTCTGCGCCTCGTTCATGCCTTTGGGGCCGAGCATGAAGCGGGTGTTCTGGAATTCCACGTCGAATCCCTGTTCCTTCCAGGTGGGGATATTCGCCAGAGGGCCGTCACCGCGCTTGTCTGCGGCGACCCCGAGGATGCGGAGCTTACCCGCCTGCGACTGCGTCCAGGCCTGCGCGAACGACATCGATGACATGTCGACATGCCCGCCCATCAGGGCGGTGAGGGCCTGTGCGTTTCCCTGAAACTGCACGGTCTTCAACCGCTTGGCGTCGACCCCCATCGCCTTCGCCACCAACGCCGTGTTGAGATGCCCCGTTCCGCCGCGCGCGAATCCGATCGCGATGCTCAAGGCTTGCGGATCGCCCTTGAGCTTCTCCATGATGTCGCGCCCGGTCTTCAGCGCAGAATCGGGCCCGACCACCATCGTCATGTTCTCGCTGTAGAGCATCGCGATGGGGGTGTACGTGTCGTAGTTCTGCGGCGAGCGGCCGAGGATGTGGTTGTTCATCAGGCTCATCGCCGACAGCAGGATATAGTGCGGGTCGCCCGCGTGCTGATCCAGGTAAGTCGACGCGATGTTCCCGCCGCCGCCCGGCTTGTTGACCACGATGGCGGAGCCTTCGATGAGCCGGTTCTCCGTCAGGATTCTCTGAATCAGGCGCGCCGCGGCGTCGAGCGACGAACCGGCGGCGGATGGAATCACGATTTCCACTGGCCGGTCGGGCCGCCAGGCGCCTTGCTGCGCGTGCGACGGTGTTACCGCGCCCGCCAGTGCCAGCGCCGCCGTCGATGCGAGCCAGACCAATGCCTTGCGCGCATGGACAACACTCAAGTCAGGAAGTGCGATCATCACTTTTCTCCTTGCGGTTGAAGGGGCCATTGTCCTCATCCTGGTGGCCTGTCGGACTTGAAGGCCCGGCCAATGGTACTGTTTGTCCGCGGGCGTCTTTGCACCAGGAGCTTGTCGGATCCGGCTCCGACAAACTCCTCCAACTTGTATTAGGCCCGCGCCATGTCCGCGCACAGACCGGGCGCGTGACGCACTCCAATTGTGCGGCAGTCCGCACTCCGGTGTCCACTTGCGATGGCCGGCAAGTGAACTAAGCGATTGACTCTGTGGACATTATGGCACTCTGCCATTCCCTGGCATGAAACGTGCGTTGATTCCATGACGCGGGATATCGCGATGTGACAGGTCAATACAGGAGGTCAACGTGACTCGGACAGGATGGGCGGCAGCATTGTGCTTGGCGGCGTCGTGCGCTTCCGTCAGCGCCAGTGAAACGATACGCGTGGCGATCGGGCACCAGAGCATGTGCACCGACACATACTCGGGCGGCATCGTGGTCAAGGAGCTGAAGCTCCTCGAGAAGCATCTTCCGAAATCCGGCAAGTACCAGAAAACGAAGTACGAGATCGACTGGAAAGACTATGCGTCCGGTCCACCCATCACCAACATGATGCTCGCCAACAAGCTCGACTTCGGCGTCATGGGGGATTACCCGCTCATCGTCAACGGCTCGAAGTTCCAGGAGACCGACAGCCTGCGCAGCGTGCTGGTCTCGATGACGGGATACAACCTGCACGGTTCGGGCAATGCGATCGTCGTCCCGGCGAAGTCGAACATCCACAGCTTTGCCGACCTGAAAGGCAAGTCGGTGTCCGTTCCGGTCGGCAGCGCGGCGTGGGGCATGCTCATCAAGGCGATGCAGGACCTGGGATTGAAGTCCGCCGACATGGACATCAAGAACCAGAGCCCGCCGGTGGGCGCCGCCAACGTCGCGGAAAACAAGATCGATGCTCACGCCGACTTCTGCCCGTGGTCGGAAATCATGGAATTTCGCGGTACCGGGCGCAAGGTGTACGACGGCAGCGAAGCCGGGGTCCCCTACCTGCACGGCATGGTGGTGCGCAAGGACTACGCGGAGAAGCATCCCGAAGTGGTCGCCGGCGTCATCAAAGCCATCGTCGAGGCGGGCAGGTGGGTCGAGGAGAATCCGGTGCGCGCCGCCGAGATGCTGGAGAAGTGGACCGGCGTCGAGAAAGAGGTGCAATATCTTTATTTCAGCCGCGGCGGACACCTGACGCTCGATCCCACCATCAAGCCGAAATGGGTTGACACGCTCAAGTATGACCACGGCGTGCTCACGAAATGGAAGATGGCGCCGGCGCTGGACGTCGACAAGTGGGTGGACGATCGCTACGTGCGGCAGGCGTACAAGGATCTCAAGATCGACTACGAGAAGCAGCGCAGCGCCCAGCTCGATCCCAAGCAGGTGCTGAAAGGCCTGTCGCCCGCCGAGATCTGGCATGCGCGCAGCGGCATCGCGACCTATCCATCCATCCCGGAGATGCTGAAAGTCGTCAAGGAAGCCCAGGCTACGCATCAGAAGATCAACGCGACCTACGTCTACGACCAGGTCACGGGGCTCAAGCTCTTCGGCAAAGTGGCTTTCTACGCCGAAGACGCGAACGGCGCGCTGCTTGCGTTCATGCGCAAGACCGACGCCGACAAGCACGCCGAAAAATCGAAGGGCAAGGTTCTCACGTACGCCGAGGCGCTTTCGAACGTGAAGGTCGCCGCCACACCCGCGACCGTCGCGTCGGCCTCGCGTTAAGCGCGCGTAGCGGATGCCGAGATGACACGCTACGCCATACGCATACTCGCTGTGATCATCGCGCTCGGGGTCTGGCATTTCGCTTCGACGATGAAGATCGACTTCATCGTGAGCTTCAAGAACATTCCTTCACCGCTGGTGGTCGGGAGCGCGTTGGGCGACCTGCTGACTTCGTCGAAGTTCTATGTCCACATCCTGGTCAGCATCAAGCGCATCTGCATCGGTTTCGTGCTGGCCTGCCTCCTGGGCATACCCATCGGCATCCTCATGGGCCGGTCGCGGTTCGCGGAAGACCTCATCCTGCCGTACATCGAGGTGCTGCGTCCGATCCCCGCGGTGGCGTGGATTCCGCTCGCCATACTCATGTGGCCGACCGAGGAATCGAGCATCATCTTCATCACTTTCCTCGGCGCGATCTTCCCGATCGTGCTCAACACGATCCATGGGGTGGAGCAGACGCCGGAAGTGTTGGTGCGCGCCTCGCAGTCGCTCGGCGCGGGCAAGGGTGCGATCTTCTGGCACGTCGTGCTGCCCGGAGCGTTGCCCAGCATCGTGACCGGCCTTGCCATCGCGATGGGTGTGTCGTGGTTTTCGCTGCTCGCGGGCGAAATCATCAGCGGGCAGTACGGCATCGGCTATTTCACCTGGTCGTCGTACACGCTCGTGCAGTACCCGCAGATCATCATCGGCATGCTCGTGATCGGGCTGCTGGGCACGGGCTCCACCGCGCTCGTGCGGCGCTCGGCGCAGCCTTTCCTGCGCTGGCAGGTGAAGGGGCGCTGATGAGCATGGTTAATGTGATCGTCCATGCTCATCCCTCACCCCCGACCCCTCTCCCGAGGGGAGAGGGTGCGCCGGAGCGTGGAGCAGGGGCCCCATTGTCCTTATGGGGATGCGACCGCGAAGGCGCACATAAGCACGCGGTTTCTCCGGCGCCGCATCCCGCTACGGGGTCGCATCCATCGGCAAGCCGACGGAATCCTGCTCCGCCCTCCGCGGGCGCATTCGAGGTGCAAATGAGTATGCATCATTTGCACCGGAGCGACTAAGCGGTGCGTGCCGCGCTTTTGGACGCCATCCGCGCGCGTCCCGTCCTGTGGGCGGTCTACGCGCTCGGCTTCGTCGCCGCCTACCACGCGCTGCTGCTTGTGGCGATGGTGCTGCGTTTTGGACACGCGCCCAACTTCATCAAGGTCTACGACATCGTCGACGCCTACCGGCTCACGTTCACCGGCACGCCGTCGTTGCGCGACGCGTTCGGCATTGCCATCGGCGAGCCCTGGCTCGACGTGGGTTACATGAGCCCGCAATGGAACATGGCCGAGTGGAGTCTCATGATCCTGCCGCCGCAATTCGTGCTGATCTGCGTTACCGGATGCCTGCTCGCAACCTTCGGCGTGCTGCACGCGGCGCGTAGCGCGCAGTGCAGCCGGGCGCCGACCGGCTCGGCACTGACCGCGGCGATCGGAGCCGGCTTGGCCGGCATGGCGAACGCGACGCTCTTCTGGGTGGTGTGCTGCGCGACCCCCACGTGGATCGTCGGGCTCGCCATGCTGGGGGTATCGGTTTCGGTTGCGTTCATGCTGCAACCGATCGGTCCTCTGCTGACGGCCGGCGGCGTGGCTCTGCTTGTATGGGCGATCGTCATCCAGCTTCGGAGCATTGCGCCGCTGCCCGCCGCGCCGCAGTTTTTTACACTTCCTGTACAACGGAGTGCCTGAATGGCCATCGTCACGGCCCTTAAGAAAACCGACCCGCTGCCCGCCGCCGCACAGCCGGCCGCGCGAGGCCGCATCAGTATCGAAACGGTGAGCGTCGTATTCGGCAGGGGCGAGGCGAGCCATCTCGCGGTCGACCGCGCGCAGCTCGAAATCCCGGCGGGTCAGTTCGTCTGTCTGCTCGGTCCCTCGGGCTGTGGCAAGTCGACATTGCTCAACTCGATTGCGGGCTATGTCGAGCCGGCGACCGGCCGGATCATAGTGGATGGCGTACGGGTCGAGCGGCCGGGTCCCGACCGGGGCATGGTGTTTCAGCAGTATTCGCTTTTCCCGTGGAAGACCGTGCGCCAGAACATCGAGTTCGGTCCGCGCATGGCGAAAAAAAACGCGGCCGAGATCGACGAGATCGTCATGCGCCAGCTCGAAATGGTCGGTCTGACCGCGCACGCCGCGAAATTCCCGAGCATGCTCTCGGGCGGCATGCAGCAGCGCGTGGGCATCGCGCGCGCGCTCGCCAACTCGCCCAGCGTGCTGCTGATGGACGAGCCGTTCGGGGCGCTGGACGCGCAGACGCGCACGCTTATGCAGGAGAACCTGCTCGGGATCTGGAACGAGGTGCGCAGCACGGTGGTGTTCGTCACGCACGATATCGACGAAGCGGTGTTTCTCGCCGATCGCGTGATCGTCATGAGCACGGCGCCCGGACGCCTCATCGCCGACATCGAGATCGACCTGCCGCGCCCGCGCACGCTCGACACCTTCACGAGCAGCGCCTTCATGCTCTTGAAGAAACAGTGCCTCGAGCTGATCCGTCAGGAAACCATGCGCGGCTTTCACCAGGTGCAGGGCGGGCACGCATGAAGGCGCCCGCGCTGATCGCGATCGCCGTGATCGCCGCCGCCTTTGGCGCGGGGGCGTCGCTTGCGCCCCCACCCGGCGCAAGCGTGGGCGTGGACGCGGATGGGCAGCCGCAGATAAAGCCGTTTGACGGCGCGCGCGCGATCGCGCCGTTCAGTCTCGTCGACCATCACGGCAGCAAATTCGCCCGCGAGCGCCTGATGGGGCGCTGGACGCTGATCACCTTCGGCTTCACGAGCTGCGCCGATGCGTGTCCCACGATGCTCACGAACCTGGCCGAACTGCGAAAGTCGCTCGTTGCAGACTGGCAGGGCGCCGAGCCGCTGTTCGTATTCGTGACAGTCGATCCCGCGCGCGACACGCAGACCGTGCTGGCGCAATACGCGCCATCTTTCGATGCCGCGTTCCTCGGGGCGACAGGAACGCAGGCTGAAATCGACCGCCTGCACGCCGATCTGGGCGGGGCGCATCGCATCGCCCCGAAGGCGAAGACGCATACGCACTCGGATGGCAAGGCGCAGACGCACTACATGGTCGACCATTCGGTTCTGCTTTACATCATCAATCCGGAGGGACGGTTGCACGCGCAGATCGCACCGCCATTCGACCCGGTGGGTGTCGCAGGCCAGATCGGCCGCTTCGCGCGCGATTTCGCATCCACGAGGCGAGCGGCAGCATCAGCGCGGAACACCTGAACATGCAGCACGGCGTTCAAAAATGTCATCGCGAGGAGCACGGCGACGTGGCGATCTCGTGGCGCACGGATGTGAATACGCGTTCGCAACGAGATTGCTTCGTCACTGTGTTCCTCGCACTGACGACACTTGGGTTCACCGGCAGCTACGCCCACGCCGACACGCTCGACACCCGGGGCATGGCGCCGCACGAGCAGTGCGCCTATTGCCATGGCCTCGACGGGAACAGCGCGATGCCGCGCTTTCCGCGCCTGGCGGGACAAAGCGCGTCTTATCTCAGAAAGCAGCTTGCGGATTTCAAGCGAGGCCGGCGCACCAATGACGAAGGCGCGATGAGCGGCATCGCGGATGCCTTGAGCGATGCGGAGGCGGAGAAGATCGTGATTCATTATGCTGCGCAGCCGCTGCGCGCAGGGTCGCCGGACATCGAGGGCGATGCCGCCGCAGGCCGCCGGCTTTATTTCAATGGCCGGCGCGCCATCGCCGCGTGCGCAACCTGTCACGGCACGGATGCGCCGGTGCTGGCCGGCGCACCGCGACTGCTGGGCCAGCACGGTGCGTATCTCGCCAAGCAGCTTCAGGATTTCCGGCGCGGCGCGCGCCGCAACGACGCAGGCGGCGTCATGCATCGCATCGCCAAGGCCCTCGAGGAGCCCGAGGTGCGCGCGCTTTCGGCGTTTCTTGCGGCCGCACCTGTCATGACAGGTGCGAGCAGGTGAGTACGGTTCCCGCAGGACCCTCAGCCATGGCGCCCACGGTCTCGTCTCCTGCCTATTTGAGAATCCGCAACGAGCTGCTGGAGCTCATACGCTGCGGCGCATACCGGTCTTGCGACCGGCTGCCGAGCGAAACGGAGCTTCAACGCCGCTTCAATGTGAGTCGCGTCACGGTGCGCCTGGCGCTCGAAGCGTTGCGCAGAAAGGGCGTCGTGCGAAGCCAGCAGGGAAAAGGAAGCTTCGTGTGCATGCCGAAAGTCGTGCACCAAACCCCGGCACTGCTCGGCTTTCACGAGGCGATAGAGGGTCGCGGCTACGCCACCGGGTCCAGGGTCCTGTCGGTGAATGAGCGAAGCGCGTGCCACGACGTTGCGCACGCGCTGCAGCTCAGGCGCAAGGCCTCAGTGCTCGAGGTGCGGCGCCTGCGCTGTGTGAACGACCAGCGCGTGTCGCTCGACGTGAGTCATTTCCCGGTCGATGTCGGCGCGAAACTCCTGCGCGAGGATTTGACCGGCGACATCTTCTCCTTGCTCGAGCGCCGCTGCGGCGTGCCGCTCGGCCGGGCCGACGTGAGCATCGAAGCCGTGGCGTGCGATGCGGACACCGCGTTGGACCTCCAGCTCCAACCGAAAGCGCCGCTTCTGCACGTCCGGCGCCTCACCTGGAGCACGAACGGCCGCCCCACCGTATTCGAGCACCTCTACTGCCGTGGTGATGCGTGGCAGTACGGCGTGCAGTTGAACTGCGGGAGACCGTGATGAGTGCGAACGTGAGCAGCGTCCTGCAGCGCTCGCCGCAGCCCTTGCACACGCAGATCCGCGAAGCGCTGCGCCGCGGCATCCTGGAGGGCGCCTATCGCGAGCACGCGCAACTTCCTTCCGAAAGCGAGCTCACGGCGACGTACGGCGTCTCGCGCATCACGGTTCGTCACGCGCTCGCCCAGCTTCAACGCGAGGGTCTGATTTTCAAAGTCACCGGCAAGGGCACGTTCGTGTCCAAACCGAAAGCGCTGCAGGACCTCTCCCAATTGCAGGGATTTGGCGAAGCGATGCGCCGCCTCGGCCGTGAAACGTGTTCGCAGGTGCTGGGCCACGAACTCCTGCGCGCGGACACCGAGCTCGCGGAGCGCCTCGCGCTCGATGCGGGTGACGCCGTGATCGAGCTCAGGCGGCTGCGCTATCTTGACCGCGTGCCGGTCTCGCTCGACGTGAGCTACTTTCCCGCGTCCATCGGCGAGCAGGTGCTGCGCGCCGATCTCGCCGGCCGCGACGTCTTCTCCATACTCGAGAACGAGATCGGCATTGCGCTCGGCGCAGCCGAAGTCAGCATCGAAGCCGCGCTCGCCGGGGGCGACATCGCCGTGCACCTGGGCATCGCCGAAAGCGCGCCTATTTTACGTATTGAACGGCTGACGACTTCCGCCGGCGGGCGCCCCATCGACTTTGAATACTTGTATTACCGCGGCGACGCGATGCGCTACCGGGTGCGCCTTGCGCGCGCGCCCGCCGCCGTGACCGCTATCGCTAAACGCTAAACGCAGAGGAGCCTTATGAATACCATCCAGCTCGAAACCGACGTGCTCGTCATCGGCGGCGGCACCGGAGGGCCGATGGCCGCCGTGAAGGCGAAGCAGAAGAACCCGCGGCTGCGCGTGATGCTGCTCGAGAAGGCGAACGTCAAGCGCTCGGGCGCGATTTCCATGGGCATGGACGGGCTGAATAATGCCGTCATCCCGGGGCATGCGACGCCCGAGCAGTACACCAAGGAAATCACCATCGCCAACGACGGCATCGTGCTGCAGAAAGCGGTGCTCGCCTACGCCGAGAATTCGTTCGCCATGATCAACGAGCTCGACCGCTGGGGCGTGAAATTCGAGAAGGACGAGACCGGCGATTACGCGGTGCGCAAGGTACATCACCTGGGCACCTACGTGTTGCCCATGCCCGAAGGGCACCACATGAAGAAGATTCTCTATCGCCAGCTCAAGAAATGCCGGGTCGACGTCACCAACCGCGTGGTCGCGACGCGTCTCCTGACCGACGCCGAAGGCAAGATCGCGGGTGCGCTCGGCTTCGACTGCCGCAGCGGCGATTTCGTGGTGATCCGCGCCAAGGCGGCGATCCTCTGCACCGGCGCGGCGGGGCGTCTCGGGTTGCCGAGCTCGGGTTACCTCTTTGGCACGTACGAAAATCCGACCAACGCCGGCGAAGGCCACGCGATGGCTTATCACGCCGGCGCCGAGCTGACCGGCCTCGATTGCTTCCAGATCAATCCGCTCATCAAGGACTACAACGGCCCCGCGTGCGCGTACGTGACCGGGCCGTTCGGAGGCTACACCGCGAACGCGCACGGCGAGCGCTTCATCGAGTGCGATTACTGGAGCGGCCAGATGATGCTCGAGTTCTACAACGAGCTCGAAAGCGGCAAGGGCCCCGTGTTCCTGAAGCTCGACCATCTCGCCGAGGAGACGATCCAGAACATCGAGCACATCCTGCACACCAACGAGCGGCCGAGCCGCGGGCGTTTCCACGAGAGCCGCGGCACGAACTACCGCGAGAAGATGATCGAGATGCACATCTCGGAAATCGGCTTCTGCAGCGGCCACAGCGCTTCCGGTATCTGGATCAACGAGCGCGCCGAGACGACCGTGCCGGGCCTTTACGCCGCCGGCGACTGCGGCAGCATCCCCCACAGCTACATGCTTGGCGCGTTCGTCTACGGCCGCTTCGCCGGTGAAAACGCGGCGCAGTACTGCGCGGACACGAGCGTCGCGGCGGTGGACGAGGAGCAGATCGCGCGCGAGCAGGCGCGGGTGAGCGCACCACTTGCGCGCACCGAGGGCCTGTCGCCCTGGCAGGTCGAGTACAAGGTGCGGCGCATGGTGAACGACTACCTGCAGCCGCCCAAGGTCACGCGCAAGATGGAGCTCGGTCTGGAGCGCTTCGACGAGATCCGCGACGACCTGGACCGCATGAGCGCGGCCAATCCGCACGAGCTCATGCGCGCGATGGAGGTCCACGCCATACGCGACTGCGCCGAAATGGCCGCGCGCGCCTCGCTCTACCGCACCGAGAGCCGCTGGGGCCTCTACCACTACCGCGTCGACTATCCTGAAAAGGACGACGAGAACTGGTTCTGCCACACGCAGCTGAAGCGCGGCGCTGGCGGCGCGATGGAGTGCCTGCGCCGTCCGGTCGAGCCGTACGTGATCGAGCTCGACGAGGAAGAGAAAACCGCTTACCAGCGGCTGCGCGTCGCCAAAGAAGCGGCCGCTGCCTGACACCGGAGAAATCACATGACCATGTCTGCAACCCGCACCCAGGTGCCCGTCAGGGTGGACGAAGATAAGTGCATCGCGCACAAGGGCTGCACCGTGTGCGTCGATGTCTGCCCGCTCGACGTGCTCGCGATCGATCTCGCCAAAGGCAAGGCGTTCATGAAGTTCGATGAATGCTGGTATTGCCTGCCGTGCGAGAAGGATTGCCCCACCGACGCCATCCGCGTCGACATCCCTTATCTGCTCCGTTGATCCGCCATGATGACAGCGACTTTACAGGAACGTCTGAACGATCCCGATGGCGAAGTCCGCCGCATCGCGCTGCTCGATCTCCAGTACAGCGACGAGGACAACTTCATCGATCTCGCGGTGAAAGCGCTCTCCGATGCCGATCCGCGCGTGCGTGCGGAAGCCGCGCGGGTGCTCGAAGGTTACGAGGAAGACGAAGTCGTCGCGGGGCTTGCGGGCCTCCTGCGCGATACCGACGCAGACGTGCGTTCCGCCGCGGCCGTCACGCTCGCCGAACTCAAGGACGCGCGCAGCGGCGATCGCCTGCTGCCTTTGCTCGAAGACACGGATCCCCACGTGCTCGCCCCGGCGTTTCGCGCGTTGCGCGAGCTGCGACGCGAGGAAGCATTCGAGCCGGCGCTTGCCGCACTCAAGCACGATGCGGCTGCGGTGCGGCGCGAAGCCGTGGGCGTGCTCGGTTACCTCAGACGCAGGGAAGCGGTCGCTGCCCTCGCTGCGATCGCCGCATCCGACCCGGAAGCCGAGGTGCGCCGCATTGCCGTCGGCGCCCTCGGCTACGCGACGGATGTGAGCGTGCTGCCTTCGCTCGTGCGCGCGCTCGGTGATGCCTCCTGGCAGGTGCGAGAGGAAGCCGCCGGCACGATCGGGAAGCTCGCGCTTTCAGCCGGCATTCCGGATCTCCTGAAGGCGCTCGGCGACGATTATTGGCAGGTGCGCGTGAAGGCAGTGCGCAGTCTCGGCAAGCTCAAGGGCCGCGAGGCCGTGCCGCCGCTGATCGAGCTCACCGGACACGCCATGAGCAATCTGCGCAAGGAAACCGTGATCGCGCTCGGCGAGATCGGCGACGCGCGCGCCATTCCCGCGCTCGAAGCCGCGCTCGGGGACAGCGATCCGGACGTGCGCAAGCTCGCCCGGCTGGCGCTGACGAACCTGGCGAGCGCTACGCACTAGAGAGAAGCAACATGAGCTACGTCGTCACCGAGTCGTGCATCCAGTGCAAGTACACCGACAAGCTCGCGCAGTTGAAGGCGGCGCTATGACCCCGCAACTCACCGAGATCCGCTGCAACCTCGCGCGGGGCACGCTCGCGCTCGCGTGGGCGGACCACGTGCGCGCCGAGCTGCCGCATGCGCTGCTGCGGCGCCGCTGCGGCTGCGCCGCATGCAGGCAATTGCGGCGAAGTGGAGGGGCCGTGAGCGGCGAAGGCGTCACTGTGAGCGGCGTCGCGCCCTATGGCCCGAACGCCGTGCAGCTTCAATTCAGCGACGGTCATGCGCGCGGTATTTTCCCCTTCGACTTTTTGCGCGAGCTCGCGGAGGAGTTCACACCGCACCCCGCGGAGTGCTAACGTCATGTTCGTCATAGACGCATCCGCTACTCCCCAAACTCCTGTCGCACACCAGATCCTGCGGCTCGGATGGGGCCTCTCGTTTGCCGATCTCCACGAGCGCCACGGGCTGCTGCGCCTGGATGCGGCGTTCCTGAATTTCCTCGCCGACTGGGATACGGTCCTGCGCGAGCGTCTCGCGGGCGCGCGCGCAAACCCGGGCGCGCTTGCGCCCAGGGCCGAGTCCGAGCTTCTGATCGAACTCGCGCCGTACCTCGATGCCTTCCTCGGACGGCTGTTCGGCATCGAAGCCGAGCTGGAGGCGCTTCGCGGGCGGCACCATGCGTTCGCGCCGCTGTATTCCGTCAAGCGCCTGTTCGTGCAGCGCCGCGCGCTCCACAAGGTGAAACCCGAAGTGGCCGCCGCTCTGGACGGTGCGGCGAGCGAGCGCGAGCTTGCTGCGTGGTTCGGTGAGCCCTTTACCGAGATCGCCTACGCGCGCCACGTCACCGAATGGCTCAAGGACGAGGGCGCGCACGCCGCCGAGCTCGATCTTGCCGCGCGCTACGCGGCGTGGGCGGTGACCAGTCCCGAAGGCCGCCGCAAGCACCGTGGCGGCGTGCTTTTCAAGGCGCCGTCCAAGCTCGATTTCATGCGCCTCGTGCCGGTTGATACCGATGAGTCGGCAGGCTTCCCGCGCCACACCCTGCCGGAAGAGCATCTGCGCCGCCGTGAAGGCTTCGCGCTCACCGATGCGGGAACCGAACTTGCGGGCGCGCTCGATCACGCGAACTATTGCATCTGGTGCCACGAGCAGGGGCGCGATTCCTGCTCCAGGGGCGTGAAGGAAAAAGCCCCTGCGGCCGGTTACAAGAAGACGGTCTTTGGCGTGCCGCTTGCCGGCTGTCCGCTGGAGGAAAAGATATCCGAGTTCCACAAGGTCAAAGCCCAAGGCCAGCCGCTTGGCGCGCTCGCGGTGATCTGCGTGGACAATCCGATGGCGGCGGCGACGGGGCACCGCATCTGCAACGACTGCATGAAGGCCTGCATCTA
>JACQGN010000299.1 GCA_016199545.1 Betaproteobacteria bacterium
CTGCTTGACTTCTTCGACGGTGGAGGTGGTCTGGCTCACCGCGGTTGCCGTCTCCGCCGAGCCCGCCGCCACCTGCGCGGTCGAGGCCGTGATCTCGCTCGATGAGGAGGCAAGCACATTCACCCCCTCACCGATCTCGCGCATGACATCGCGTAGATTGCCGGCCATCCGGCTGAATGTCTGAATGAGAATCCCCGTTTCGTCCGCCCTGTCGCCGGTGGGAAGGCTGACGGTCAGGTCTCCGGCCGCGATGCGCTCGGCGGCACCCGAGACCTCTCTCAGCGGATCCGCGAGAATTCGCGTCAGGAACATCGTCGTTGCGATGCCCAGCAGAATTGCGAGGATCCCCAACCCGACGAAGAGACGCACGGACTCTCTTGCCGTTTGCTCCGATTGAGTCAAGGCCGAGCGGGCCGTCTTTTCAATATCGTCGACCAATTGGTCGGCAATCGCCCGCATTTTCTCGTTGCGTCCGGACTGGATGCCAACGACCAGCGTTTTCGCTTCATCGGTCTTGTCCGCATAGATCAAGGGTACGACCTGGGCGTCGCGCGTCTCCCGATAGTCCTTTCGTATGGCGCTGAATTCCTCGAGCATCGAGTAATGCCTGGCATTGTCTTTGTTATGCGTGAGCAGTTGTTGTACCGTTTCGTCGACCTCTTTAGAGCGTTTGTTGGTATCGTTGTGCAATGCCTCCCGATCGGCCCGCCCGGTGACCAACATCATGGTCACGATGTTTGCGCGTTGCGCGTTCTGGTTGGACCGGACGTCCTTGATATCCAGGGCGTCTGCGAGCTCCCGTTCATACAGGCTCTTCTGAGATGCCTGGATGGTTGTAATGCCGTTGTAGGCTATTGCCGCCACGATCACGAGCAGGATAACCATCAAGCCGAAGCCGGCGAACAGCTTCCCTCGCGTCGAAAGATCAAGTAACCATCGCATGTGTGGCTCCTTCCGTGGCCTGCATTCCCACCTGTTCATGCACGACAATTTTCCGGTCTGACAGAAGCTTGCCGGCGTCGAGAACCACGGTCCGGTCTCCGGTAATACCTTTGAGGTACTCTTCGCGGATTCCCGTGAGCGTGGGGAGCGAGGGCTGCAACTCGCGCAGGGAAATCAGCCGCGTGCCGGCGATCTGGTCGGCCAGAATTCCGAACTCCATGGATTCGGATCGAAGAATGATGACCTTGTTGAGGTCGGTCAGCCCTTTCTCGGGAAGATCGAAGAATTTCTTGATATCGACCACCGAGAGAATCTGCCCCCGGACGTTGATGACGCCAAGAACATGGGGTGGCGTGCACGGCAGTGGAGTAAGTTCTCTCAATGGATAGACTTCACGCACGAAACTCGTTTCGACACCGTATTTTTCGTACGCCAGGACAAACTCGATCACCTCGATGGTGTGGTCCTGTTCCCGTTCCGGCGCCGGTTCCTGAGCCAGCGTCCGCGCCCTCGCTCTAAGAATGTTCTTGGTTTCTTCCGGTTCGGGCACCCAGCCTCTTTCGATGGTTGTCCGGGTCGTGTCCAGGCGGTCATGGATTTCGCGCCAATCGACGGCCGTTGGGCGCTGGCCCGACGCCAGCGGCTTATTCACGGGCTTCATGTCCATGCCTCGCTCGAAATGGTCGATTGAATGATTTCGGCAAGCCTGCCGGCGGTAACGCCTTCCGATTCCGGCAGGACATGTTCCTGCCGATATCCGCGCAAGATCGAAAGCGCATTCCTGAAATGGCGTTCGGATTCTTTGAGCTTGCCGCGGCGCCGGGTCAGGTTTCCCAGGGCAACATGCGCGAGCGCATGGTTCTGATCGAGATAGAGGGCGCGTTTGAGTGCCGCGACGGCGTCGTCGGGGCGACCCTGCTCCTGGAGTATGGTGGCAAGCAGGTAACACCATCCTGGATTCAGCTTGTCGGCCGCAACCGCTTTATCGCACCATTCGAATGCGTCGGCGATCCGTCCCTGGTTCGCATAGATCCTCGCCAGCAGCGCCATGGCCTTGGCATCGTTCGGGTCGCGCGACAGCAATCCCAGTGTCGCCTCCGCCGCCTCGCTATAGCGCCCATGCTCGTACAGCGCCGAGGCTTGCCGGTATGGCGTGTGCGCCGGCATATCGACTTCACGTTGCTTTCGCTCCGGCCGCGAGGCGCGGCCCGTTTCCTGCCGGCTTCCCGGCGGCAAGGCCGCCACCGGCTCCTCATCGATATCAAGATTGGCCGGCCCCGCCGACACGTTCGGGGCCACCGGCGCCCATGGAGGTATCGCCGCCAGATCGTTTTCCGCAGTTGTCCATCTGGTGCTTCTTCTGTAAACGATCGCGCCGGGGAAATTCACGACCCTGAGCTGCGGCGACACGACTTGTGAGACCTCGACCGCACTGACGAACAGCCATCCGTCATCCATCAGCGAAAGGCCCAGGTTCTGTATGACCTTGCGGCCGCGTTCCGGCTCGAAATACATCACGACATTGCGGCAGAAGATGATATCCATCGCGTTGCTGCCGTTTTCCACGGACGGGTAGCCATCCTCCGCCAGATTGAGATAGGCAAACGTGACCAGCGCCTTGATGGCGGGGTGAATTTCGAAACGACCCTCCGTCGTGCGCCTGAAGAACCCCGCCTTGATTCCCGCCGGGGTGTCGCGGAACGACCACGCGCCGTATACGCCGATCGATGCTTTGCGCAGAAAATGCGGATTGATATCGGTCGCCAGGATGGAGATGTTCCAGTCGCGCCAATCCGGAATCGTCCTGGCGAGCAGGATGGCGATGGAGTAGGGCTCCTCACCCGTGCAGCAGCCGGCGCTCCAGATCCTCAGACGCCGCTCGTTTCCGCGGCGCGAGCGAATCAGCTCCGGCAGGATGCTTTGTTCGAGAGTGTCGAACGTTCTCCTCTCGCGGAAGAAATAGGTTTCCCCGACCGTGAGCTGACTCGCCAGGATCTCGATCTGGGACCGGGTCGGCGTCGAGGACATGAGCCAGCGGATGCACGCCTCCGTTTCTCCGAAGCGGAAATCGCGCGCGGCCGCATTGATCCCGCGCTCGAGGTCATCCCAGCGCTCCCTCGGGAAATGCAGTCCGATGCGGGCGGCAAGGAATCCGCTGAATTGGGCGAGCAGCGGTTCGGGAACCATATGGCCGATTTCCTGATGCTCAAAGATTTGCCAGCGCGGCGCCAAGAGCTTGCTCTTCGTCCAGACCGAGGAACGTGTCGAGGTCGTGAATCAGGATCATCCCATCCCTGGTTCGCACTACGCCCGCGACGTACTGAAGATCCGGGACTATCCGGTCTGCCGCCACCATGGCATCCGGTGAGCACTCAACAGTGCCGGATACCGCGTCCACCATCAGCGCTACCGCGCGTCGCGACGTGTGAGCCACCACAAGCTGATCGCTCAGGTTTATCGGCCGCTCCGGTAAACGGAACCGCCTGCGGACATTCATGACCGGAACTATCCTCCCCCGGACATTGATCACACCGGAAACAATGTCCGGTGCTTTCGGAAGGGGGGTGATGTCCACCGCGCGTACAACCCGCTCCACGGTCGAGAGCTCCAGGCCGTATCGTCCGTCGTCCAAGGTAAAGACGACCAGGTGACTCAAGCCGGCGTTCTCGCGCATAAAGTAGACGTCCGTCCGGTCAGCCCGGACTCCGGTTGATCGCCAGCCAGTAGTACCCGGCCTGCCGGGCGAGTTCGGTCATGGCGTGGAAATCCACCGGCTTCACCACGTAGCTATTGACGCCGAGATCATAGCTGCGCGCGATGTCCGATTCCTCCTGCGAAGAGGTCATGATGACGACCGGAATCCTCCTGGTATGTTCATCGGCTCTGACCGCCGCCAACACTTCCATGCCGTCCACGCGGGGCATCTTCAGATCCAGCAGCACGAGACGCGGGATGCCTTCGATGCGCTGAGCGAACTCGCCCTGCCGGAAGAGGTAGTCGAGCGCCTCCTGTCCGTCCTTGACCCACAACACTTTGTTGGCGAGGCCGCCCTTTTGCAGGGCGCGCATCGTCAGCTCGGCGTCGCGCGCGCTGTCTTCCACGAGAAGGATCTCCACCTGTTCAAAATCGCTCATCGGCCTGCTCCTTGGGCAAAGTAAAGTAGAACGTTGCGCCCTCATCCAGCCTGCTGTCGGCCCATACCCGCCCGCCGTGGCGCACCACGATCCGCTGCACCAGTGCCAGCCCCACGCCGGTGCCGGGGAACTCGGTGGATTTGTGCAGGCGCTGGAAGACCCCGAAGAGCTTCGACTGGTAACGCGGATCGAAGCCCGCGCCGTTGTCCCGTACGAAATAGACGTGCTCCTTTTCGTCGCTGATGGCGCTGACCTCGATCAGCGGCCTCTCGCGCTTGGACGTGAACTTCAGGGCGTTTGAAATCAGGTTGGCCCACACCTGCCCGAGCAGTACCCGGTCCCCCTTCCCCCGGGGCAGCGTCGCCAGCCGGAATTCGGGCTTCACGCCATGATTCCGTCCGTTCAGACCGTCATAGGTCGCTCGCGCGAGCCCCGTCATATCGACATCCCCGACTTGCATCGCTTTGCGCCCGAGGCGCGAAAATGCGAGCAGGTCGTCGATCAGCTCGCCCATGCGGCGCGCCTCATCCTGGATCACGTCGAGCTTTCTCTGTGCCTCGGGGTCGAGCTGATCGAGGTGGTCTTCGAGCAGCATCTGCGCATAGCCGGCTACCGCCCGCAGCGGCGCGCGCAGATCGTGGGAGACCGAGTAGCTGAAACCCTCCAGTTCCTTGTTGGATGCCTCCAGTTCGGACGTGCGCGCAACCACGCGGCGTTCGAGCTCGGCGAGCAGGTGCTTGTCAACCAGTGCGCGCCGGTGCTGCGTCACGAGCTGAATCGTGAGACCCACAACCGCGGCGCAGAACGCGAAGATCACGGCATAAGCGACGAGCAGGCGACGCAACGCGTTGTCGCGAGCGGCGAACACTTCGACGGCCGGGTCCTGCACCACCACGCCCCAGCCGTGTCGGCTGGGCATGAAGGCGTACACCTGCTCCGAGCGGGTCGCGTCGGCGACGATTTCCACGCCAGACTTGTTGCGCAGGAGCCGCGCCACTGCCGGCGTACCCGACAGATCGATCAGCTGTTGCTTGACCGGAACCAGGCTGTGGAACGCCGCGGTTCCCTTGCTGTCCACTACGTACGCCGCGCTCGCTGAGTCCTGGCTGATCGCCTTGACCCAATCGAAAAATTTCTCGAGATGGACCTGAAGCTGCAGGACTCCAGCGGGGGCGCCAGCGCGGTCAAGGATTGGCACGACCACGGCGAACACAATGCGCTGAGGTGTCGCGCCGCGGCGGTAAACCTCGGATACGTAGGGCTTCCAGCCGCGGCTCACGCCTTTGTACCAGTCGCGGTCGGCGCGGTTCTCGCCCTTCGCTCCCGCGAGTTCGGGAACGTCTGCCATGACCGTGCCGCGGACATCGTAGATGACAACGCGATCGACGAAGCGGAATTCCGACGGCACGCTGCGCAGGATGCGGGCTGCCGCCTCCCATCGTCCCTCGGACACGAGCTCGGCGAAGCGCACCCGTGTGCCGAGCGATACCGCGAGATCCAGCATCCGGTCGAGGCGCTCGGACAACGTCGCGGCAGCGAGTTGCGCAACCGAACCGCGCCGCGACATCGCGACCTCGGTAAGCTCGCGCTTTACCTCCGCATAGGCCTGAACCGCGAGCATGACCAATACGGAGAACAGTATCGCGACCAGCGCGTAGCCGAAATTCCTTGACGCGGCACGCGTCAGGCATTGCCATGCTTTGCCGGCGCGGTACGCCATGGCGCGCACCGCAACGCCTCGTGCGGCAAAGTGAGGCGTGTCGGCAGGCTTGTTGCAGACCAACCCGTTCTTGCCATCGCTCGCACGCTTACGAAGCATGGCGATCAACCCGCCCGCGGCAGGGCGAAGCAAACGCACGCACTTCCGCCCGGCTTGCCCATGGCCTATGCGCCCCGCTGATCGCGTACTTGGTTGCGTTGACATCCCCCGCAAGAAACGGCCTTGAGCAGCATCGTACGGAGAGGAAAGGGGATGGCATGTCCGCGCGCTGCTTGACGCAGCGCCTACGACCCGCCCGCGCCCGCCAGCAGTGCCCGGACTTCCTCCGGCGGCAGCGGCTTGCCGAAGAGATATCCCTGCGCCTCGTCGCAGCGCAGCAGCCGCAACAGGTTGGCCTGTTCGTCCATCTCGACGCCCTCGGCCACTACCTTGAGGTTCAACGCGCGGGCGAGCGAAATCACCGACGACACGATCGCCAGCTGGTCCGGGCCACGTGCCATCCTGGCGATGAACGACTGGTCTATCTTCAGTGAGTTGACCGGGAGGCGGGCGAGATAGCTCAATGAAGAGTAGCCGGTGCCGAA
>JACQGN010000287.1 GCA_016199545.1 Betaproteobacteria bacterium
GAGCGCCGCGCCGTGTTTGCTCCCTACCAGGTGAACGAGAAGCTGATGGCGCGCGCCGCTCCGGGCGCGGTCTTCCTGCACTGCCTGCCGGCGCACCGCGGCGAAGAAGTCGCAGCGGAGGTGATCGACGGGCCCCAGAGCGTAGTCTGGGACGAGGCCGAGAACCGGCTGCACGCCCAGAAGGCCCTGATGGAGTATCTCCTGGTCGGACGGGTCAAGACACAGGGTGACTTATGGAGCACCTGAAGCCCCGCACGTCCGGGCCCCCCCATGCGCACCCGAACCGCACCTTGCCTGCGGGCGGCGGGCACGCGTGGCGACGCATTCGTCTGCTCGCCGCGGTCCTTTTCGGTCTCGCGCATCCGGCTGCGGGACAGCAGATCTACAAGTGGGTCGATGACAAAGGTGTCACCCAGTACACCACGACCCCGCCACCCGGCGGCAAGGCGCAAACGATCCGTGCGCAACCGGCGACCGGCAAGCCGGGTGCCGAGCCCAGGTCGTGGCAGGACCAGGAGATCGAGTTCCGGGCGCGCCAGGTCGAACGGGCTGAGGCCGAGCACAAGCGGCAACAGGCAGAAAGCCGCGCCAGGCGGGAGGCGGCGCTGCGCCGTGAATCATGCATCGACGCCCATCGGAACCTCCAGAGCCTGCAGCAGCAACGGCCGGTTTACGCGATGAACGACAAAGGCGAGCGGCAGTACCTGGATGATGCGCAGCGCGCGGAGGCCGTGCGCAAGTCCAAAGCCTTCATCGACCGCGAGTGCCCGAAATAGGCGCGCACCTCCCGAGCGCGCGATCGGCCCGCGGCATCTCAACGGATAAATTCGTGCGTACATGAGCAAGATCAGAAAAGTCGTACTCGCCTATTCCGGCGGGCTGGATACCTCGGTCATCCTCAAGTGGCTGCAGGATGTCTGCGCCTGCGAAGTGGTGACTTTCACTGCGGACATCGGGCAGGGCGAGGAACTCGCGCCCGCGCGCCGCAAGGCGAAGCTGCTCGGCGTAAGGCAGATCTTCGTCGAGGACCTGCGCGAGGAATTCGTGCGCGAGTTCGTGTTCCCGATGTTTCGCGCGAATGCAGTCTACGAGGGTGAATATCTCCTCGGCACCTCGATCGCCCGGCCGCTGATCGCCAAGCACCTGGTGGAGATCGCGCGCACGACGGGAGCGGATGCGATCTCGCACGGCGCAACCGGCAAGGGCAACGACCAGGTGCGGTTCGAACTCGGCGCCTACGCGCTCATGCCGGAGGTCAACATCATCGCGCCCTGGCGCGAATGGGACCTGCTCTCGCGCGAGAAACTGCTCGCCTACGCCGAAGAGCATGGCATCCCCGTCGACTACAGGAAGAAAAAGGGTGCGGCGCCCTATTCGATGGATGCCAATCTGCTCCACATCTCCTACGAGGGCGGCGTGCTCGAAGACCCGGATTACGAGCCCGAGGAATCGATGTGGCGCATCACGGTGTCGCCGGAGAAGGCGCCGCGCCGCCCCGAATACGTTGAACTCGCCTACGAACGCGGTGATATCGTCGCCGTGAACGGGCGGCGCCTGACGCCCGCGAAGGTGCTTTCCGAACTCAACCGCCTCGGCGGCAAGCACGGCGTGGGCCGCCTCGACCTCGTGGAAAACCGCTACGTCGGCATGAAGTCGCGCGGCTGTTACGAGACGCCCGGGGGCGCCATCATGCTCAGGGCCCATCGCGCAATCGAGTCGATCACGCTCGACCGCGAAGTGCTGGCGCTGAAGGACGACCTCATGCCGCGCTATGCGCGGCTCATCTACAACGGCTACTGGTTCAGCCCCGAGCGGAGGCTGCTGCAGACCCTGATCGACGCCTCGCAGGAGCACGCGAACGGCGTGGTGCGCGTCAAGCTCTACAAGGGGACGGTCATGACCGTGGGACGCTCGTCGAAGCGGGACTCGCTGTTCGATCCCGCGATCTCGACCTTCGAGGACGACAAGGGCGCATACAACCAGGCCGATGCCGCGGGCTTCATCCGTCTCAACGCGCTCAGAATGCGGATCGCTGCCCGCCTCAAAAGGCGTTAACGGTGAACCGCTAACCGCAAACAGTGAGAGCGGCAGTCGCCGGTGAACCCGCAGCGCCGATTACTGTTTACCGTTCACTGTTCACTGTTCACTCATCGCTGCTAAGACCACGATCGCTGCTGTCGGGAGAGGGAGAAACACATGCCATCGTTCGACATCGTCTCCGAGGTAAACCGGGTCGAAATTCACAATGCCGTCGACCAGTGCAACAAGGAAATCTCCAATCGTTTCGATTTCAAGGGGTCCGACGCGCGGGTGGAGATCAACGAGAAGGAGAAAACGCTCATCGCCTTCGCCGACGACGATTTCAAGCTCGGCCAGTTGCGCGACGTGCTGACCGGCCGGCTTGCAAAACGTGGAGTCGATATCCGCTGCCTCGCGCCCGGCGGCATCGAGAAGGTGAGCGGCAACAAGGTGAAGCAAGTCGTCGCCGTGCGCCAGGGTGTCGATCAGGACCTCGGCCGGAAGATCGTCAAGTTGATCAAGGACAGCAAACTCAAGGTGCAGGCCAGCATTCAAGGCAACGCGGTGCGGATTGCCGGTGCCAAGAAAGACACGCTGCAGGACGCGATCGCGCTCGTGCGCAAGTCGATCGGCGACGTCCCGCTTCAGTTCAAGAATTTCCGCGAGTAAGAGACACGTAAGTCGGGAGAGCGGGAGGTCGGGAGATCAAGAAATGGCACTCGTGCTGTCCCTCCCTCACGATCTCACGCGCTCCCGCCCTCACCCCTTTCTTTCAAGACCGGCGATCCAGCGCTCGTAGACGCGGTCGGCGACCGCATTGAGGTGCTGCACCCTGGCATCGAGCGCATCGGTCATCTCGGCCGGTGTCTGCACCGAAGGCATGCGCGCGGCGAGCGACTGAACTTCCTTCTGCCAGTCCAGGCACCAGGTTCGGATCAGCTCGGGCGTCATCTCGACGTGGCATTGAAGGCCGAGATGTTTGCCGAGCGCGAACGCCTGGTTTTCGCAGTACGGGCTCGATGCGATTCTCAGCGCGCGCGGTGGAATCGAGAACGTTTCGCCGTGCCAGTGAAAAGCGCTGAAGGATCTGAAGCCGGGGCCGAACCAGCGTTCAGCCTCGGCGTTCTCGATCACGTCCACCCTGCCCCAGCCGATCTCCTTCACCCGGTGGCGCGTCACTTCCCCCCCGAGCGCCTTGGCCATGAGTTGCCCGCCGAGGCAATGCCCGACCACGGGAACCTCGGCGTCAACCGCCCCTTGTATCAGTTCGACCACCTTCGGGATCCACGGTAAACCGTCGTTGACGCTCATCGGCCCGCCCATCAAGCAAAGACCGCTGAAGTCACGTGCATCCGGCGGCACGGGTTCGCCCTCGTCGATCTTCACCAGCCGCCACGGGATGCCGCGTCCGGCGAGATATGTGGCAAAATATGCGGGCCCTTCGGTGGGGGCGTGCCTGAAGATCGCGACTGGCTTCATGGTTGAATCGGAGAATACGACATGCGCAATGTTATTCTGATTCTGCCGGTTTTCCTATTGGCGCCGCAGTTCGCGGACGCGACCGACGTCAATGTCGTTGCGCTCACCGCCGGGATGGCCGTAGTCGTCATCGATGGCGGCAGGCCGCGCACGCTCAAAGCGGGCGATGTCACCCCCGAGAAAGTCAGGCTGATCAGCGCCACCAGCGAAGTGGCGGTGTTCGAGATCGCGGGAAAGCGCCAGACGCTCGGCATGGGGCAGAGCATCTCGGTCGGCGGGGCATCGTCAGCCGGGCAGCGGGCGAGCATCGTTGGCGACCTCAAGGGTCATTTCTTCACCATGGCCGCAGTCAACGGCGTATCCATACGGTTTCTGATCGACACCGGCGCAACGCTTGTCACGATCAGCAGCGCTGACGCCCGGCGCGCGGGCGTGAACTACCTGACCGGCCAGCGGGTGGTCATGCAGACGGCCAGCGGCATTGCCCCCGGCTACCGCGTCAAGTTCGACACGGTACGCCTTGGCGAAATCGTATTGAACAACGTGGATGGCATCGTGGTGGAGGGCAATGCCTTGGGAAACGCGGCGCTTCTCGGAATGAGTTTTCTCAACCGCACCGAGATGAAGCGCGAAAGCGACACCATGACGCTTACGCGGCGCTATTGACCGGGGAGTGACCGGCATCAGGCGCCACGCGTTCGGCGCGCATCGCGCAAATCATTGCGGCGCCGTCACCGATGCGGTGATTTGCTACGGCAAATCTCTGGCGATACGAAAGCCCCGCCGGCCGCTGCGCAGGTCCTTGTTGTCGCCTTCCCTGCGAGCGGATCGGGCGTCTTCCGGCGAGAGTCCCCAAGCGCCGCCGCGAACCACCGCCTTCCCGCATTCACCGCTGAGCCAGGGTGAGTCGTCGACCGGCGCGCTGGCGTAGGACGCGTTCCAGCAGTCCGCAACCCATTGCCAGACGTTGCCGTGCATATCGAACAGGTTGAAGCGATTCGGGGGGAACGATCCCACCGGCGTGGTCCTGTCGCTCGCGTCTTCCGAGCAGCCTTTGCAGTTCGCCATTTTCCGGCCTACGGCGTCGCCCCATGGATAGGCGGTCCTGGTGCCGGCCCGCGCCGCGTACTCCCACTCCGCTTCGGAAGGAAGGCGGTACGCTTTTCCGGTTTTCGTTCTGAGCCACGCAACGTAGTCGCGGGTATCGTTCCAGTTCACATAGAACACCGGTCCTGTCCCCCGGCCCCAGCCTCTGTCGTTGGGTTTATGTTTGCAAGCGCTCTCGCGGATACATTGGTCCCACTCTCCAAAGGTCACGGGATAGCGCCCCAGCGCGAAGCTGCGCCGGATCGCCACACGAGTGACGGGGCCTTCCGACGCGTGACGCCCCGGTTCGCTTGGCGGAGAACCGCGCTCAAAAACACCGGACGGAATTTCCACCAGTTCCGGGCAATCCGGACAGTCACGAAACACGCGCAACGGGAGTATCTCCGCAGAGGGCACGACATCGTAGGGGACGAACGCGTACCACGCCGAGGCTAGAACAACTGCGCCCAGCACCGCGCCCGCCGCGACCAGCGTCGCCTTACGCCTGCGCCGACGGCCCAGGAAAGAGGCGCGTTCGTGCCTGGGCACGACGTCATACACGGCGACGGGAGCCGCGATGTTCTTGACGCGCTTGCGCCCTTCATAGACGAATAGATGCTCGACTTTATCCTGTACGTGGGCGAACACGCTGCCCGAGACCATGATCCCGCCGCTGTCCGCCAACCCTTCGAGGCGCGCCGCAACGTTCACGCCGTCGCCATAAATGGTGTTGCCGTCCGCGATCACGTCTCCCAGATTGATTCCGATGCGGAATTCCATGGCACGGTGAGGCGGCAGGGTCTCGTTTCGTCGAGCCAGTTCGTCCTGGACGGCCACGGCGCATTCGACAGCCGAAGTGGGACTGGTGAACGCCGCCAGGACGCCGTCGCCGGATAAATCGATCACCCGTCCGTTGAACCGGGCGATGTGCTCGCGAAAACAATCCCGGTACGTTTTCAGCGTGTCATGGGTGCTTCGTTCCTGGGCAGCCATGAGGCGGCTATAGCCGGCAACGTCGGCCACCATGATGGCAAGCAACTGTCGATCCGGCACGATCTCCGGCATTGCGCCCCCGTTTTTGCAAGCACGTGCCGAGTACATGCCTCATTGCCGGGGAAAACGCAATAGCAACAGCGTACGGGCAGGGGCGCCCAAGTTTCACCCACCGGTCACAGATCACGCCTTACCCAAGACGGGTACTATGTCTTTCCCGTCTTGGGAATCGTCCCTCCGCCCTCATCTCTCACGCTTATCCCGTCTTGGGGACGAATTTGAGCGCCACGCCGTTGTTGCACCAGCGCTGGCCAGTGGGGGGAGGGCCGTCGTCGAAGAGGTGGCCGTGGTGGCCGCCGCAGCGGATGCAATGGTACTCGGTGCGCTTCGTGAACAGTGTGTTGTCGACCTTGGTGCCGAACGCTCCGGGTATGGCGGTAAAGAAGCTTGGCCAGCCGGTGCCGCTTTCGTATTTCATGGCGGAAGTGAAGACCGGGAGATCGCAGCCGGCGCAGACGAAGACGCCGTCGCGCTTCTCGTTGTTGAGCGAGCTGGTGCCGGCACGCTCGGTGCCTTCGTCGCGCAGCACCGAGTAGGCCATCGTCGAGAGGCGCTTGCGCCACTCCTCGTTGGGGAGCTTCAGCGGCTCGGTGGGCAGCGGCGCCTTGAAGCCCTCGGCAAGGTAGGCCTTCCAGTTCTTCTGCATTGCCTCGATGCCTTTCATGTCCTTCACCTGCGGCTGGGCGGCCTCGCCGCGCCCCGTCAGTGCGTTCCACAGCCCCGCCGCCAGCATGCCCTGCAAAAAACCTCTGCGCGTCATATCGTCTCCTTAAATCAACTCGCTGTATTCGCGGATGCCCTTATAGACAGGATCAACCGAGTCACCGTAGAGGAATCGCGCCGTTCGCGACGATAACGCGGTCGCCGGCAGGGCTCAGCACGAAGTCGAGAAACTTCTTCACCTCGGGCGTCGGCTCGCCCTTGATGACGAAGACAAAATTACGGCTCAAAACATAACGGCCGCTCTTCACGTTCTCCGCTGTCGCCGCCACGCCGTTCAGGCTCAGGGCCTTCACCTTGCCTGCGCTCTGTTCCACCACCGTCATGCTGGTAAACCCGATGGCGTGGGGTGTTTCCCTAAGCCCTTTGGCCATGTCCCCGCCCCGGGCCATCACCCTGACCGTTCCCACTTCCTGCAGTTCCTTGAAGCAAGCGACTTTATCCCGGATCACCGAGGGTTCCACGTCAACGGGTCGCCGGGTGTGCATGGCGATGGGGCTGTCGGGACCGCCCAGCGCCTGCCAGCTCAGTGTTCTGCCGCTGTAGATGTCACAGATCTGTGTTTCGTTGATGTTGGAGATGGGGACGCTGGCGTTGACGGCGAAAACGATCGCCCCCTTGGCCACCTCGATGACTTTCATGTTTTGCTTCCGCATCTCCTCGGGATTGGTGTCTTGGGTCAACAGCGCAATCTGGATCTTTCCCTCGGCGAGCGCCCTCAGCCGCGCCCCGGCGAACATGTTCGCTCCCTTTCCCTCCAATCCCTTTCCGGTCTCGATTTGGGGACTCGAAGACTGCTGTTGATAGGCCGTTGCAAGGGCCCTGGCCAGCGGGAGCATTCCACTCGAGCCGTCGAGGACTATCTTCTCCTGTGCCCATGCCGGCGTGATCATTAGCGTCAACAGCAGAGTGCTCGTTATCTGCAAACCTTTTAAGCATAAACTCGGTAACATAATAGCCTCCAATACGCGATTTCTCGCAGAGCGAAACATGCCTTCTGACTTGACGACCGTACCGTGTGTGGTTCTCATGGCGTCCTCCATTGATGATGTGCGCATATAAAAACGTGTTCTCGTTGCTGCCAGTGAAGTCTGCGCCCGGACGAAAATCCATTCTGCGTTCCAATGCGCTTTTGTTCTGTGTGTTATTCACAGTTCGCGCGCATGAAGATCCGGCCGACCCCCGGCGACTGAGAGGGCGGGCAGTCTATGGACTGATAGGGGCCGGCACCCTAGAATGGACGCGGGTACTCGTATCCCGACGGAGTCACCATGACGAACCCGAACCTCCTCGATATCCTTACGGAGGCGGAACTGCGCGCGCTATCCGGTCAAGGCGCCGTCAAGTCGTTCCCGAAACAAACCGTAATCGTCAGTGAAGGCGACGAGACTGACTCGCTTTATGTCATCCTGTCCGGCCGCGTCAAAGTGTTCCTTGCCGACGAGTCCGGCAAGGAGATCGTGCTTGGCACGCAGGGGCCGGGTGAATACTTCGGCGAGATGGTGCTCGACGGCGGGCCGCGCTCGGCTTCCGTCGCGACACTGGAGCGGTCGCGTTTCATCGTCATTCCCAAGCGCAAGGCGCGCGAATTCCTGTGCGGCCAGCCGGAGTTTGCTGTCCGGCTCATCGAGAAGCTCATCCGCCGCTGCCGGGTGCTTACTGCCAGCGTGAAAAATCTTGCGCTGATGGACGTCTACGGACGTGTGGCGCGTCTCCTGCTCGAGCTCGCGGAGGAGGATCGCGGCGAGTTCGTCATCAGAGAGAAGCTCACCCAGGCGGATGTCGCGAGCAGAGTGGGTGCCTCGCGCGAAATGGTGAGCAGGATACTCAAGGACCTCGCCTTGGGCGGCTATATAAGCGCCAAGCACAAGCGCATCACCATACATAAGGTGCCGCCCCCGCATTGGTAGAGCAGCAGGGCGGGCGCCGTGTATCCGCACCAACCCGGCTATCGCGAAAAACTCAAGCCGGGCAAAATACCCCATGCTCTGGCACAGATGACGCTTTGGAGCTCCGCGTTCGCGACTCGGGACTCGGGACTCGGGATCCGGCAGGGCCGAGACCTAGCAGCCTGTCGGACTTAACGGTCCGACAGGCTGCTAACACGTCTTGTCCGGATTCTGACGTCCGACTTCTGAATCCTGCTTTCTGGCTCCTGAATCCTGTTTTTCGGCGACGAGCGACAACAGGTGCCCGAACTTGGCGCGCTTCGTTTCCAGGTATTCGCGGTTCGCTGCCCGCGGCGTGACTTCGACCGGCACCCGCTCGATGACGGCAAGGCCGTATTCCTCGAGAGCCGCGACCTTGTCGGGATTGTTGGTCATGAGGCGCACCTTGCGCACGCCGAGATCGAACAGGATGTGCGCCCCGGCCTTGTAGTCGCGCATGTCCGCTGCGAAGCCCAGCGCATGATTCGCTTCCACGGTGTCCCGTCCCTGATCCTGCAGCGCGTACGCGCGTATCTTGTTGAGCAACCCGATGCCGCGCCCCTCGTCGAACATGTAAACCAGCACTCCGCTTCCCGCCGCGTCCAGCATGGAAAGCGCCGCATCCAGCTGCTCGCCGCAATCGCAACGCTCGCTGCCGAACACGTCACCCGTGAGGCACTGGGAGTGCAGCCGTACCAGCGTCGCCTGCTCGGGGTCGACCTCGCCCTTGACGAGCGCGACGTAGAGCGTGGTTTCAAGGTTGTCGGAATACACCATCAGCCGGAAATCGCCCGCCTTTTGCGTGGGCAACAATGTCTCGGCGCGGCGATGGATCAAGCGCTCGCTCTCACGGTAAGCCACGAGATCGGCGATCCGCAGGATCCTGATGTCGTGGGTGGCGGCAAAGCGCTTGAGCTCCGCCATCCGCGCCATGCTGCCATCCGCGTTCATGATCTCGCATATCACCCCCGCTGGTTCGAGTCCGGCCATGCGCGCGAGATCGACTGCGGCCTCGGTATGTCCGCGCCGCGCCAGTACCCCGCCATCGACTGCGCGCAGCGTCAGGAGCCTGCCGGGACGGATGAGATCGGCGGGCTTGGCATCGTCCGCGATGGCCGCAGCAATCGTGCGCGCCCGGTCGTGGGCCGACATCCCGGAACCCACGCCCCCCCGCGCATCGATTGGCGTGGCGAACGCGGTGCCGAATCGGGTCTGGTTGCCGGTATCGTCGGTGATCAGCCCGATGCCGAGGCGGCGCATCCGCTCCTCGGTCAATGCGAGCGACACCAGGCCGCGCGCATGGGTCGCCATGAAGTTGATCGCCTCGGGCGTCGCCCGCTCCGCCGCGACGAAAAGATCGCCCTCGTTCTCGCGCTCCTCGCTGTCGACGATGATCACCATGCGGCCCCTGCGCACATCGGGCAGGATCTGCTCGACGATGAATTCGCTGGTGCGTGGCGTTTCCATCGCGTCGCGCCGGTCCTATCCGCGCGTGATCAGGCGCATGAACTCGGCGCGCGTCTTATCGCTGTTGAATTCGCCGGTGAACGCGGACGTGGTCGCAACCGAATGCTGCTTCTGGATGCCGCGCATCACCATGCATAGATGCTGCGCTTCGATCACGACGGCCACGCCCTGCGGCTCGAGCGTCTGGTCGATGCAGTTGCGGATCTCGACCGTGAGCCGCTCCTGCACCTGCAGGCGCCGGGCGTAAGCATCCACCACCCGCGGAATCTTCGACAGGCCGACGATGCGGCCGTTAGGTATGTAGGCGACATGCGCCTTGCCGAAGAACGGCAACAGGTGATGCTCGCACAGGGAGTAGATCTCGATATCCTTGACGATCACCATCTGCTGGTACTCCTCCTGGAACATGGCTGAGCGCAGGATCTCAGGCGGATCGAGGTCGTAACCATGCGTCAGGAACTGCAGCGCTTTAGCGACGCGCTCGGGCGTCTTCTGCAGGCCTTCGCGATCCGGATCCTCGCCGATGTCCTTGAGTATGGTGCGATATTTCTCCGCGATCCGGCGCACGGCGGCCGGGTTGTACTGGTCGATCTTCGCGTAACCGTCCATCTCGTTTTCTTCGAGCATTTTTCTCGTCAGCACCATCCTGGCCTCACTGCGGCGCGCCCGCCCGCTGTGCGAGCCGCGCCTGTATGGAGTTCACGATTCCCGCCTTGTCGAGTCCGCATTCCGCCAGTTGAAGCGCCGGGTCACCCTGATCGATGAAGCGGTCAGGCAGGCCGAGCTGAAGCACCGGTACTGCGATCCCGCGGCGCTGCAGCGCTTCCAGTACTGCGCTGCCCGCCCCGCCCATGATAACGTTTTCCTCCACGGTCACCAGCAAATCGTGGTCGCGGGCAAGCTCGATCACCAGCGCGTCATCGAGCGGTTTGACGAACCGCATGTTGGCGACGGTCGCGTCGATCTCCTCCGCTGCCTGAAGGCTCCCCGCGACCGGGGCGCCAAAGGCGAGTATCGCAACCCGGCGCCCCATCTGTGCGTCTGCCAGACGGCGCCTCACCTCGCCCTTTCCCACCGGCAGCGCCGTCATCTCCTTGCGTGGCGCCACACCAGACCCGCTCCCCCGGGGGTAACGCACCGCGGCCGGCGTGCTCATCTGGACCGCCGTATACAGCATCTGGCGGCATTCATCCTCGTCCGACGGCGTCATCACCGTCATGTTCGGCAGGCAGCGCAGATAGGTGAGGTCGAAGCTGCCGTTGTGGGTCGCCCCGTCGGCGCCGACCAGGCCCGCGCGATCGATCGCAAAGACAATGGGCAGATTCTGGATTTGCACGTCGTGAATCAATTGGTCGTAGCCGCGCTGCAGGAAGGTGGAGTAGATCGCGAGCACCGGCTTGCGGCCCTCGCACGCGAGCCCGGCGGCGAACGTCACGGCGTGCTGCTCGGCGATTCCGACATCGAAGTAACGGTCGGGGTAGAGCTCCGCGTACCGCACCAGGCCCGATCCCTCGCGCATGGCCGGCGTGATGCCGACCACCCGCTCGTCAAGCGCCGCCATGTCGCACAACCAGTCGCCGAACACCTGGGTATAGGTCTGTTTGCCGCCCGACTTTCCACCCGCAATCCCGTTCGCCCGATCGAACTTGGATACGCCGTGGTAGAGCACCGGATCGGCCTCCGCCAGTTTGTACCCCTGCCCCTTGCGGGTGACCACATGAAGGAATTGCGGGCCCTTGAGGTGCTTGATGTTGGCGAGCGTGGGCAGCAGCGCATCCAGATCGTGGCCATCGATCGGCCCGATGTAGTTGAATCCGAACTCCTCGAACATGGTGCCCGGTGTCACCATCCCCTTGACGTGCTCCTCCGCCCGGCGCGCGAGGTCGCCCAGCACCTTCTGTCCCAGGTCCTTGGCGGCCACGTAGAAGCGGCCCGACATGAGCTTTGCCAGGTATTTGTTCAGCGCGCCGACCGGCGGCGAGATCGACATGTCGTTGTCGTTGAGGACGACGAGCAGGTTGACATCGCTCGCGCCGGCGTTGTTGAGAGCTTCGAACGCCATGCCGGCGGTCATCGCGCCGTCGCCGATGATCGCCACGCAACGGCGATCGATGCCGGCGAGCTTGCTCGCCACCGCCATCCCGAGGGCCGCGCTGATCGAGGTGCTGGAGTGCGCGGTGCCGAACGTGTCGTATTCGCTTTCCTCGCGGCGCGGGAATCCGGAGATCCCTCCCCACATCCGCAGCTTTTTCATCGCCTCGCGCCGGCCGGTCATGATCTTGTGGCCGTAGGTCTGGTGGCCTACATCCCAAACCAGGCGATCGTGCGGGGTGTCGAACACGTAGTGCAGCGCTATGGTCAGTTCAACCGTGCCGAGATTCGATGACAGATGCCCGCCGGTCTGACTCACCGATTCCAGCAGAAACGCCCGCAACTCCTGCGCCAGGCGGGGCAGCTGGCTCTTCTCCAGCTGCCGCAAATCGTGCGGCGTGCTGATGGACTTCAGCAGCTCGTACATCGGCTCATGCCTGCCGGCGCCCGCGTCAAGCGCGATGGTTCCGCTCATTGTTTCCCCGTGCTTTCCCGGCCCATGGGTTCTGTCCGCTCAAAACTTGCGCAAAACGATGAAGTCCGCGAGCTGCTTGAGCCGCGCCGCCCTCTCCCCGAAGCCCGCGACCGCGTCAAGGGCTTTCTGGCGCAACTCCGCCGCGAATTCCTTAGACCGCGCGACGCCCAGTACGCTCACATAGGTCGGCTTGCTGTGCTGCGCGTCCTTGCCCGCTGTCTTGCCCAGGGCGGCGGTGGAGGACTCCGCATCCAGCACATCATCGACCACCTGGAAAGCGAGGCCGACAGCCTTCGCGTACTGGTCCAGCTGCCCGAAATCCGCCTCCCCCAGGCTGTTCCCGCAACGCGCTCCAAGCAGCGTCGCCGCCCGTATCAGCGCGCCGGTCTTGTGTATGTGCATGAATTCAAGCTCGGGCACCGTCAGCGCTTCGCCCACGGCCGCCAGATCGATCGCCTGTCCCCCAGCCATGCCGCGCGATCCCGCCGCCGCCGCGAGGAGCCGTATCATATCGAGCTGGGTCTCCGCATCGCCTGCAAGACGGTACTCGGAAACGAGCTGAAAGGCGAGGCTTTGCAGCGCATCGCCCACCAGCAATGCGGTGGGTTCGTCGTATTCGACGTGGCACGTCGGCTTGCCCCGGCGCAGCACGTCGTCATCCATGCACGGCAGGTCATCGTGAACCAGGGAATACGCATGTATCAATTCGACTGCAGCCGCCGCGAACGCCACGCGTTCCGCGTCGGCCCCGGCCAGTTCACCCGCCGCGAACGCAAGCAGCGGACGCACCCGCTTTCCGCCATTAAGCACGGCGTAGCGCATCGCCTGGTGCAGTCGCTGCGGCGCAATGTCGGGGGCCGGCAGCACTTTCCGCAGCGTAGCCTCGACCAAGCTCAACCGGGCGCCGACCCAGGTTTGAAAGTCCATCGCAGGCGTCACCGGACAAGACGGTTCTACTGATCGGATGAATCAAAGTTCTTGAGAACGTTGTCCTCCAGAACCTTCACCTGCTGTTGCGCATCCCGGAGCGCCGCCTGGCAGAACTTCAGAAGCTCGGCGCCCCGCTTGTAGGCGGCGAGCGACTGCTCGAGCGGCATCTCGCCGCCTTCCATGCTCTCCACGATTTTCTCGAGTTCGGCGAGCGCCGCTTCGAAGGTCGGCTGCTGCTGTTTCGGTGATTTCGACATGCGTTCGGCGCCGCCGCCCCGCGGAAAAGATAAAAGAGTAGCGCGATCAGCATCTTGCGGTCAATGATTGAAATCGATGCCGCCTCCGTCCTCCTGCGCCGTCCAGGCGAACCGCGCCTGCGTAACACGTCTCTTCCCCCCCCTCCTGTGGGAATGTCCATCGAACCGCGGTTCCGCTCGGAGTGGAGGATCTCCGATCAAGACCGGCTCCAGCCGGAATTCCTCAAGAAGTGCGATAATCGAAGGCCTGCGAGGCGGTGGAAACCCGTTGTGACACGAGCGATTGGCATCGAATGCGGAACTTTGCGCAAGAACCGACAGCACGAAACAGCGTGTCATTCGGCTCTTATTTTTGCTTCCTGGATGATTCGCGCGTATTTTTCGATTTCCTTACCTATGAAACTCTCGAGCTGCGGCGGCGTACTCCCCTCCGCTTCGGCTCCCGAATTCATGAACCGTTGCCGGACATCCGGCATGGCGAGGGCCGCGACGGTGACACGGTTCAGCCTCGCCACGATGTCCCGCGGCGTGGCCGCCGGTGCAAGAAGGGCCATCCAGCCCGACATTTCATAACCGGCTACGCCGGCCTCCGCGATGGTAGGTATCTCAGGTGCCGCCGCAACGCGCTTTGCCGTCGTAACCCCCAGAGCTCTGAGCCTGCCCACCAGAATTTGGGGCAGCGCCGACGCGGTGCCGGCGAAGGATGCGCTGGTCTGTCCGCTCATGACGGAGGTAACCGCGTCCGCGCCGCCCTTGTATGGGATATGAACCAGCTCCACCCCCGCCAGTGAATTGAACAGCGCACCGGCAAGGTGCGGCGGGCCTGCGATTCCGCCAGAGGCGTAGGTCAGTTCACCGGGCCTCGACTTGGCGAGACGGATAAACTCCTGCACCGACCTGACCGGAACGCTCGGGTGAACGAACAGCACCTGGGAAGTGGTCGCGACGAGACTGACGGGAGCGAAATCCTGGCGGAGGTCGAACGGCAGCCTGGGATAAAGCGTAACGTTCGCAGCAGAGGACGTGCTTCCAAGCAGCAGCGTGTGTCCATCGGGCGCCGATCGCACGACGAACTCAGTGCCGATGTTGGTCGAGGCTCCCGCGCGGTTTTCGACGAAGACCGTCTGGCCTAAGGCGGCCGTCAACTTTTCTGCGAGTAACCGGCCGGCTATGTCGTTCGTGCCGCCTGGGCTGAAGGGCACCACGATCCGAATCGGCTTGCTCGGGTAGAACTCCGCAGCATGGAGCGGCACGGCCAGTGAGATCAGGAGCGCCAACGGAACCAAGTAAAAGCGACACGTTGACATGCAAATTTCCCCCGGTGTTGTTCCTGCCAGTCATGATATCAGCTCGCCGCGCGCATGCGCGCCTGGAGATCGCGCCAATGCCCGATACGGTCGGAACTGCCGACTTGCTCGGCGCGCCCCCTTTGCTCCTTCGCCAACCACAGGGCCGAGCCGTTGAAGCTGTACACCGGAAGAAGATCGGTTCGGGTGGACGCCGGCAGGATCGTCCCGTTGATATTGTCCAGTACGACTGGTTCAGCATCCGGGGACGCGAAAAACAATAACACCATATGCGCCTGCCTATATTGGACAAGTTCCTTTACGTACGTGAGTCTGAGTTTGTCGTCCGGAACCCCCAACGCCCTGAGGGTGAAATATTTCGCGACGGAAAAATCCTCGCAGTCTCCGCCGTTAGTGGATAGAAACTCGATGGGGGTTGCCCAGTAATCCGCCTTGCCCCAGTGTACGATGTCGTCGATAAACGGCGTCCTGTTCATGAAATCATTGACCAGACTTAGCTTGTCGTTTTCGGCGAGAGCCTTGGCCTTTGAAGAGTTCAGGATTTCCTTCCAGCCCGTGAGCCGTTCCCCCGCAATGGGTCCGAACTGTTGTGCCAGCTTTGCAATCTGTACGTCCGTGATGACGGCAATTTCCGACGCCAGTGCCACGACCGAAGCGACCAGCAAGAGAAGACGGAGCAGTCTGGCAGCGCGTGCTTTCATATGGCCTCCGATTCCAGCAGCCAAATTCAATTCCCGCACCAGTTCCGAACGTGCGGCATCGTGCAACCCTGTCCACCTCCCGCGAAGAATCACGCGAGCCTGTCGGCAAATTCGGACGCCGGCATCGGCATGGCAAAGAGAAAGCCCTGGGCCTCCTCGCATCGCCGGCGCCGGAGCAACTCGAGCTGCGCCGGTGTTTCCACGCCCTCCGCCACGACCCGTTTGCCGAGGCTGTGTCCTAGGAGTGTGTCGGACTTTGTCCCGACACACTCCTTA
>JACQGN010000292.1 GCA_016199545.1 Betaproteobacteria bacterium
CGGCCTGCAGCAGCTTTTGAATGATGTTCTCGACGTCCTCGCCGACATAGCCGGCTTCGGTCAGCGTGGTCGCATCCGCAATCACGAAGGGAACGTTGAGCAGCCGCGCCAGCGTCTGCGCGAGCAGCGTCTTGCCGGAACCGGTCGGCCCGACCAGCAGGATGTTGGACTTCGCGAGCTCGACGTCGTCGGACTTCGAGATCGTCTTCAGGCGCTTGTAGTGGTTGTAGACCGCGACCGAGAGGATCTTCTTGGCGAAGTCCTGCCCGATGACGTACTGGTCCAGTATCGCGCGTATCTCGTGCGGCACCGGCAGGTCGGACTTGGCGCCCTTGCCCGTCTGCTCGCCCTGGGTCTCCTCGCGGATGATGTCATTGCACAGCTCGATGCACTCGTCGCAGATGAACACCGACGGGCCGGCGATAAGTTTGCGCACCTCGTGCTGGCTCTTGCCGCAGAAGGAACAGTAGAGCAGTTTTTCGCCGCCAACTTTGTCTGCTGACATTTCCCGTTTCCCCGGTCCGTTAGGTCATCACGAAATCGATTGGTTCCGCCGCGCCGCCGGCCCGGGCCTCAAGCCGCCGCCGCGCTCTCCGCCCGGCTCACCAGCACCCGGTCGACGATGCCGTAACCGACCGCCTGGTCAGCCGACAGGAAGTTGTCGCGGTCGGTATCGCGCTCGACGGTCTCGACCTTCTGACCCGTATGCCGCGCAAGGATTTCATTGAGTTTCGCCTTGAGGTAGAGAATCTCCTTGGCGTGGATCTCGACATCGGAAGCCTGCCCCTGGAATCCCCCCATGGGCTGATGGATCATGACGCGGGAATTCGGCAGGCAGAAGCGTTTGCCTTTTGCGCCCGCCGCGAGCAGCAGGGCGCCCATGCTCGCCGCCTGCCCGATGCACAGAGTGGAGACATCGGGCTTGATGAACTGCATGGTGTCGTAGATCGCAAGTCCGGCGGAAACCGAACCGCCCGGCGAGTTGACGTAGAAGGAAATGTCCTTGTCGGGGTTGTCGGACTCCAGGAACAGCAACTGCGCGACGATCAGGTTCGCCGTCACCTCGTTCACCGGGCCGACCAGAAACACCACCCGCTCCTTGAGCAGCCGCGAGTAGATGTCGTAGGCGCGCTCGCCGCGCCCACTCTGTTCGATGACCATCGGAATGAGGCCGAGGCCTTGTGGTTCGGCATATCGCGTCATTTCCGATGCCCCATCAATTCGTCAAAGTCGACCGGTTTGTCCTCCACCTGCGCCCTCCCGAGCACCCACGCGACCACGTTCTCCTCGACCACCCCCGATTCGATCTCGCGCAGGCGTTCCGGAGACGCGTAGAACCATTTGACCACTTCCTCCGGCTTTTCGTAGCTCTGCGCCTGCTCCTCGACCACCGCCCGCACCTGTTCGGGCTTCGCGTACAGGGCGTTGGCCTTTACGACCTCGCCAAGGATGAGCCCGAGACCGACGCGCCGCCGCGCCTGCTGCTCGAACATTTGCCCCGGGATCGGGATATCGTTCTTCACCGCCACACCCCGCGCCGCGAGGTCCTGCCGCGCCAACGCCTGCAGCCGCTGGATTTCCGCTTCCACCAGCGACTTCGGCGCTTCGAGCCTGGTCACATCGAGCAAAGCCTGCATCACCTGGTCCTTGACGCGGTTTTTCAAGCGCATCCTGACTTCGCGTTCGAGGTTCTCTCTAACCTCCTGGCGCATTTTCGTCAAATCGCCGTCCGCGACGCCGAGCTTCCTGGCGAATTCCGCGTCGATCTCGGGCAACCGGGCCGCCGCCACTTCCTTGACGGCGACCTCGAATCGCGCGTCGCGCCCCGCCACCTCCCGGCCATGATAGTCGTCCGGAAACCGCAATTCAAACGCCTTGCTCTCGCCGCCCTTCATTCCGGCCAACTGCCGTTCGAAATCGGGCAACAGGCGCCCCTCCCCGAGCAGCACGGCCGACGCCTGGGCGCTGGAGCCGGCGAACTCGTTGCCGTCGATCGTGCCCTTGTAGTCCAGGGTCAGGCGGTCGCCGTTCTCCGCGGCCCGATCGACCGCCTCGAAGCTCGCACGCTGGCGCCGCATGATGTCCAGCGTTCTGTCGACCTCCGCCTCGCCGGGCGTCAACAACGGGCGCACGATCTTGACCTGCGACAGGTCCCCCGGCGCCACCTCCGGATAGACCTCGAACGTGGCGCTGTATTCGAATTCGAGCGCACCCTCGGTGAGCGGCTTGGCCTCGAACCGGGGATAGCCGGCCACCTTCAAATTCTGCTGGCGCACCGCATCCCCGAAACTCCGCTCCAGCGTATCGCCGATGACCTCCTGGCGCACCTGGGACGCATATTGCTGCGCCACCACCTTCAACGGCACCTTGCCGGGCCGGAATCCATGCATCTTTACCGTACGTGACATTCGCTTGAGGCGGTTCTCCACCTCGCCATCGATCTCCGCGACGGGCACCGTCACGCTCAGGCGGCGCTCAAGGAGCCCGATGGATTCCAGGTTTGCTTGCATCAACTATCCTTCAAATACTCGAATTCTGCCCCGGATCTGGTGCGAAAGGAGGGACTCGAACCCACACGCCTTTCGGCGCCAGAACCTAAATCTGGTGCGTCTACCAATTCCGCCACTTTCGCAACTCTTTGATTGTAATATAATCCACGCCATAGCGTGAGCGTTGCGGTGGTCGTTGTATCGGTGCAACAGGACGCCGGATCAGATCACAACAAACTGATGCGCATAGGGTTTCATCCCCCACATGGCGGTCGGTCACTACGAAAATTTTCCGGTCGCCTCCCTTTGTCTTCCCCGCCGGTTCCGCTATCCGGTAAGCCTCATCTACCGCTTTGCGCGCGAGGCCGATGACTTCGCCGATGAAGGTGATGCGCCGGACGCATTGCGGCTCGAGCATCTGGAGCGATATCGGCAGGAACTGCGAAATATCGAATGCGCTGCGCCGCCGGGGATTCCGTGGTTCGAGGAGCTGGCGGCAACGATCAGGGCGCATCGACTGCCGCTGCAGCCGTTCTACGATCTGCTGTCTGCATTTTCCCAGGATGTGGTCAAGAAGCGCTATGGCGACCACGACGAAGTGCTCGATTACTGCCAGCGCTCGGCAAATCCCGTAGGCAGATTGTTGCTGGAACTGTACGATGCGGCGACGCCGCAAAACCTCATTTACTCGGACGCGATATGCTCCAGCCTGCAGCTCATCAACTTCCTGCAGGACGTCGCGATCGACTACCGCAAGGGGCGCGTATACCTGCCGCAAACCGACCTCTTGCGCTTCGGAGTGGCCGAGGATCAAATTGCACAAGGCAGCACCGCGGGCAACTGGGGAGCACTGATGTCGTTCGAGATCGCGCGCGCCAGAGCGTTGCTGCATTCCGGCGCCGGCCTCGGCACGATTCTCCAGGGCCGCATCGGACTGGAACTGCGAATGATCATCGCCGGGGGCGACCGCATACTCACCAAGATTGGCCACGTCGGCGGCGACGTCTTTCGCCGCCGGCCCATCTTGCGCTGGTTTGACTGGCCGCTGCTCCTCGCGCGTTCTCTGTAACGGCCGGTGACCCGTGACTGGTGACCCGTGACTGGTGACCCGTCAAAACGTAGCCTCGTAGAAGGTTGGGGTGAGCCGCGCGAACCGCAACACGAAAACGCATGGGTTGTTGGGCATCGGCGCGAGCGCCTCAGCCTAACCTACACGCACTTGACGGTTCACCGCTCACCGGTCACCGCTCACCGCTCACCGGTCACCGTTCACCGCTCACCGGTCACCGTTCACCGGTCACCGCTCACCGCTCACCGTTCACCGCTCACCGCTCACCGTTCACCGCTCACCGGTCACCACTCACCGTTCACCGTTCACCGTTCACCGTTCACGCTCCTGCGGCTCCTGCCATGAACCCGCACGACTATTGCCAGCAGAGGGCGGCGCAGAGCGGATCGAGCTTCTATTACAGTTTCCTTTTCCTTCCTCCGTTGCGCCGGCGCGCGATCACTGCGCTCTACGCCTTTTGCCGTGAGGTGGACGACGTAGTGGACGAATGTTCGGATGTGAACGTGGCGCGCCTGAAGCTCGCGTGGTGGCGCACGGAGATCGCGAGCATCTACGCCGGCTCGCCCCAACATCCGGTGGCGCGTGCCCTGGTCGACGCGGCAACGGATTTCCGGCTGCCGCAGGAGCACCTGCAGGCAATCGTCGACGGCATGGAGATGGATCTCGACTGCGGCCGCTATCCTGATTTCGCGGCGCTGCGCGTCTACTGCCACCGGGTGGCAGGCGTAGTCGGCCTGCTCTCGGCCGAGATTTTCGGATATCGGGACCCCCGCACTCTGGAATACGCCGCCGATCTCGGTCTTGCATTTCAACTCACCAACATCATCCGGGATGTCGGAGAGGACATGCGGCGCCAGCGCATCTACCTGCCGCTTGACGAGCTGGAAAAGCATGGCGTGACGATCGCCGATATCACGGCGGCGCGCGAAACCGGCAACTTCCAGCAACTGATGGCGTTCCAGATCGAGCGGGCGCTCGGCATCTACCGGCGGGCGTATGCCGCGCTGCCCGACATCGACCGCAAGGCGCAACGCGCGGGACTCGTCATGGCGGCAATTTACCGCACGCTGCTGAACGAAGTGCAGGCTGACGGTTGTCACGTGCTGACGCGCCGCACCTCGCTCACGCCGTTGCGCAAGCTGTGGATCGCCTGGAAGACCTGGATGACGGTTTAAAGGCGTGACGGGTGAACCGTGACTGGTGAACCGTGACTGGTGAAGCGTGACTGGTGATGCGTGACGGGTGAACCGTGACTGGTGAAGCGTGACTGGAAATGCGTGACTGGTGAAGCGTGACTGGAGAAGCGTGACTGGAAATGCGTGACGGGTGAACCGTGACTGGTGAACCGTGACTGGAGAAGCGTCACTGGTGAAGCGTGCTGGCGACAACTCGCTTTATCAGCCA
>JACQGN010000293.1 GCA_016199545.1 Betaproteobacteria bacterium
ACCGGCGCAGATTGCGACAAGGCTCAGGATCAAAATCCGCGAGACTTGCGCCATCACCGCATCAACCGCGGTTTTCGTTTTCGTGCAGTACCTGCCGCACGCTGTCGGCGATCTCGGCCGGCTTCGCATCCGCGCTGAATACGGCGCGCACCTGCTGCTGCGCGTCCAGGAGATACACGTACGCGCTGTGATTGACGCGCTCGACGGACGGTGTCGCAACTTTCTGGCGATACACGCGGTACTGTCGCGCGACGGTATCGATTTCCTGCGCGGCTCCGCTCAAGCCCACGAATTGCGGGTGAAAGTACTGCTCCTAGCGCTCGAGCGCTTCCGGCGTGTCCCTCTCCGGGTCGACTGTTACCATGATGACCTGCACCCGGCCCGCCGCCTCGCCCAGCTCGTCCAGCACCCCCTTCAAAGTGTAGAGTCCGGTGGGACAGACATCGGGACAATGCATGTAGCCGAAAAAGAGCAGCACGGCGCGTCCGTGATAGTCGTGCAAGTGCACGCGCGCACCGCCGGCGCCCATCAACTCGAAGTCGCCGCCCACCTCCGTCATCACCGGCAATCGCGCGCTCCGCGGTGCGCGTTCCACTGTCACATGAGGCCATGCGACGGCGGCGATGACCGCCAACGCGAGCGCCACGGCAGCGATGCGGTACACAACGCGCATGGCCGGGTCAATGCTGATGGGCAGGCTCATCGCGCGCCTCCCTACGCACCACGAACACGGCCGCAGCGCGCGTGCCGTCCGCATATTCGAGCTCGACCGGAATTCGATCGCCGGCGTGCAAAGGACGCTTGGGTTGCGCCAGCATCAAGTGATATCCGCCCGGCTTGAAAACAAGTTGGGCGTGCGGCGCGATTTCCAGCCTCGGCAGGTGCGTCATGCGCGCGATGCCGCGCGTCTCCTGCGTGCGGTGCAGCGTAATTGCGCCGAAGGCCGGCGATGTCGCGCGAACGAGCGCCTTCGCCGCCGCCGAGTGGTTTTCGAGCGTCATGTAGCCTGCCAGCACCGGCGCATTCGGCGGCGCGGCGCGGATCCACGCGTCGCGCACCGCGAGCGCGTCGTCCGCGACCGCGATCGCGGCAGCGAGCTGCAGGAGTATCGCCGTAAGGATCACGATGCGTTGCGTGCGCCAAGAGATCGCCACGGCGCCTGTCGTGGCGCCTCGCGATGACATTTTCCTGTCATTGCGAGGAGCGGTAGCGACGAAGCAATCCCGAGGCGCTCGAAAGCTCATATCGTTCAATGGCAGTAATTGTTCGAGCGCGTCATGAGAGCGCCCCATGGGCGCCGGCCCGCGCCGTCGATAAGCGCAGCAAGCTTCATCGTGCGAGTGTCGATGACGGCCGCCTGGTCGCTGTCCGTGAGCGCCACGTACAGCTTCTGCCCAGCGCTGTCAACGACGCCGCCCGCCGGGAACGCAGGCAATTCGACCTCTCCGAGCTTCACGAACTTCATCAGATCGAGCACCGTCACACGGCGCTCGCTGCGGCTCAACACGAATGCATGCGACTCGAACCATCCCGTGTTGATGCCAATCACGTCTTTCGCGCCAGGCAGCGTCGCGGCCACCTGCAGCGTGGTGGTGTCGATCACCGAGATCGAGCGGTCCACGTCATTCGGCACGAGCATCAAGCGTCCATCAGCGGTGCCGTAGGCGCGTAAGGGCGCGCTGCCCACCGCAAGCGACTTGACGAGCGTGAGCGTACGCAGATCGATCACCGCCACGTGATTCGAGCCCCCGAGGCTCACAAAACCGAAGCGGCCGTCGGCTGTCCGCGTGAGCGCCGACACGCCCGAAGCCATGCTGGGCTCGCGCTCAAGCGCCACGCGCTCGAGAATTGTTTGCTGAACGATGTCGACGACCGCAAGCTCGAGGCTCTTGCCGTCCGTCACGTAGAGCTGCGAGCCGTCCAGGCTGAAAGTGATATTGCGCGGATCGCCGAGACCGGACAGCGTGAAGAGGAACTTGCGCTGCTGCAACGATACGATGGCGATCGCTCCGCGCTTGCCGTCGGCGACCGCGAGCAGATAGCCGTCGGGGCTCAACACCAGAAATTCCGGTGTAATGGGGAGCTTCACCTGGATGCGCGATGCCGGCGCCGAGAGTGGAACGATTTCCAGCGCGTCGCGGCCGGAAACGCTCGCCGCGATCACGTCGGCGGCGTCGGAGACGACCGCACGATCGGGTATGCCTGCGAGATCGATGCGGGCGACGACGCGCTCGGACTTGCCGTCTATCACCGCCACCTGCGGCGCGCCTCCGCTCGGCACGAACACGAATCTCGCGCCGTCCGCGATCGAAACGGCGCCGTTCGTCGTGCGCTCCGCGGACATTTTGAGCACGCCCCCTGCCACGCCGATACCAACTAACAGTACGGCGGCCAGCAATACGATAACGCGGCGCCTGAACCATCCGGCCATTAACGCCTCGCGCGTAAAGAGAGTGCGCACATTCATTTGCCGGCTCAGGACAGACCGAGATACGGATAAATGGCGCTGCTCAAAACGTGGAAATTGTCGGTGATC
>JACQGN010000283.1 GCA_016199545.1 Betaproteobacteria bacterium
CCTCGTAGCCCGGCACGCCGGCTTCGGCGATGGTCGGAATCTCGGGGGCGACCGTCACCCGTTTGGGGCCCGACACGCCGAGTGCGTGTATGCGTCCGGCCCTAATCTGGGGCAGCGCGCTGATCACGTTGGCCATCATCAGGGACACCTGTCCGGCGACCAGATCGATCATGGCCATCCCCTGCCCTTTGTAAGGGACATGCACGATCTTGGTGCCGGTCATGTAGAGAAACAACTCGATCGCAAGATGCTGGCTGGAGCCGGCGCCGCCCGCGGCGAAATTGAGCTGCCCGGGGCGCGGACGGGCGAACGCAACCAGCTCCTTCACCGTTCGCACCGGCAGCGACGGGTGTGCCACCATGATATTGGGGGAGACCAGCACCTGCGAGATCGGCGCGAGATCCGTCAGCGCGTCGTAGGGGACGTTCTTCAGGACGTGGGGGTTGATCGCGAGCGAGCTCACGCCCATGAGTATCGTGTAGCCGTCCGGCGCGGAACGCACGACGGAATTCACGCCGATCGTCGTGGTGGCGCCCGGGCGGTTCTCGACCACGACCTGCTGGCTCAGATGCTCCGACAGCTTGGGCGCGATCAGCCGCGCCGAAATGTCGGTGCCTCCGCCGGGGGTCGAGCCCACCACCAGGCGCAGCGGTTTGACCGGGAAGTCCGCCGCGTTCGCAAGACCGGACATCGCAACGAGGCACGCCGTCAGCGAGTAACGCGCGAGTTCATGTGGCATGCGTAGGGTCCTCCGCCTTTGATCGGCCGGCTCGAAAAACATTCTAGCATCGGGGTCGCCGCATTGACGCGGCTTTTCCGGCCGCCGCCCGCACGCGTTTTCCGCAGGCGCCCCGTTCCGCGCTATTATTTCCTCGAGGAGGAAAGTATGAGAACGAAATCCTTAGCGGCAGCGAATCCTCTCGTGCTCTGCGCGCTGACTGCCTGCCTGCTCGCGGCCTCGACCGCCGCGCCCGCGCAGGACTATCCCACGCGGCCGATGCGGCTCATCGTGCCGACGGCGCCGGGGGGCGGCACCGACATTTCGGCGCGCATCATCGCGCCCAAACTCTCCGAATTACTGGGGCAGCAGGTGGTGGTCGAAAATCGCGCCGGCGGCAATACGGCCGTCGGCAATGAGTACGTCGCCAAGTCGCCGGCCGACGGCTATACGCTGCTGATGGGCATCAGCTCCATCGCCATCAATCCCCATACCCAGTCGAAAGTGCCGTACCACCCCATCAAGGATTTCGCGCCGATCTCGCAGGCGGTGATCGTGCCATTGGTTCTCGCCTCGCATCCTTCGCTGCCGCCGCGCAACCTCAAGGAACTGATCGCATTCACGCGGGCGCGGCCCGGCCAGCTCAACTACGGCACCGGCTCCGTCGGCAGCAACCCGCATCTCGCGATGGAGCTGTTTCTCACCATGGCGGGGCTGAAAGTGACCCACGTGCCGTACCGCGGCCAGGGCCCCGCCATGATCGATCTCCTGGCGGGGCACATGCAGCTGATGATGGCCAATCTGCTGACGGCACTGCCCCACATGCGGAACTGTCGCATCCGTTCGCACGGCGTAAGCAGCGCCAAGCGTTCGCCGGTGGCTACCGACATTCCGACCATCGCGGAGGCCGGTGTGCCCGGCTACGAAGTCGTCCAGTGGTTCGGCATCCTGGCGCCGGCGAGCACGCCGGGCGAGGTCATTGCCAAGCTTCATTCCGCCACGGTGCGCGCGCTGCAGGACCCGGTGGTCAAGAAACGCTTTCTAGCGGACGGCGCCGAAACGATCGGCAATTCCCCGGAGCAATTCGCGGCGATCATCCGCGCCGATCTCGCGAAGTGGGGCAAGCTCGTCAAGCAGGCCGGGATCAAGCCCGACACCCGCTGACCGCCGGCTTCGCCTGAAGGATGAAGGCGGAAGGCGGAAGGATGACCTGGTCTTGAATCCCGCGCTGCGGGGGTCTTACTTCTGCCTTCTGCCTTCTACTAACCTGCAGTTTCGTCAGTCGGCGTGGCGCTCGTCGATCTTCGCCGACTCGTCCGGCAGGTAGCGGTGGTCGCAGAATGGGCAGATCAGCTTGTACTTGGCGTGTCGCAGCTCCCACGCGACCACGAACTCCTCCTTGCATTTCGGGCAAGTCGACCACCAGAGCCTCATCCCGCCGCTCATCGCGCACCTCCCTTCCCGGCGTCCAGCCACTCGTCGAGCTTCACCCCGTCCATCGCCGACTGCGGCACCTTGAGGCGCGTCGGGAAGGCGATGTGGGTGGGACGGGTGGCGTCGATAATGACCCGCGCGGAGCCGAGCGCCCTCGGGTCGCTCGTCGGGCGCATGTTCTCGATGACCGTGATGTCGCGCCGGGGCTCGACCTGGAAGTTGACCGCCCAGAGCACCTGCTCCTCGTTGAAGACGTCGATCTCCTCGTCGACCACCACCACGGCGTTCAGGTTCGGCACGTGCGCCAGCGCCTGCAGGCCCGCCGTCTTCGCCTGGCCCTCCTCGGTCTTCCGGATCGAGACGTAGGCCGTGAAGCGGGCGCACGCGGAATACGGCATGTGCACCGCGGTCACGATCCCCATCTTGTGCTTGAGCTGGTTGTAGATCGTGCCTTCGCGCGGGATGCTGCCCAGGAGCATGTGCTCGCGGTGGCCGGAAAAGATGTCCTGGCACAGCGCGCCGTCGCGGTAGGTCATCGCCTTCACCATCATCACGGGCCCCAGCTGCTGCGCCTGGTACTGGGTGCTGATGTCGCCGAAAGGATTGACCACGGTGCGCTCGCCGGGGATCACTTCGGCTTCGAGCACGATCTCGGCGTCGGCCGGCACCAGGAAATCCCTGCCCCACGTCACCGAGGGCGCGAGGCGGACCGGTTCCTGCAGGAACCCCCCGCACGTCGCGTACTCGTTGTCGCCCCACGGCGTGTTGTTGAGCGTGC
>JACQGN010000284.1 GCA_016199545.1 Betaproteobacteria bacterium
GGACTTAGGTCCGACAAACTCCTTATGCAAAACCGCCCGCATAAATACGAGAGGGAAAGAGAGGGAAAGCCAGTGAAAACCCCATCTCTCGCCCGTACGGGTGCTCCTTGGAGGGCAAAATCGCTGGTCAATCCGAGGTACATTCAAAATCCGCGGGCGGTTTTGCTTTTAGCAGCCTGTTGGGCAGCTAAGCCCGACAGGCTGCTAGGGGTGAGGGAAGCAACAGCTTCAGGTTGCTCCGGGCGAGGGGTCAGGGGTAAGGGTAGCGGCTGATCTTGTTACGTGTTCTAAACCTTCAGCAGTTCGTGGCGCGCGCCGAGCCAGCGCGCAAGATGTGCGCGCGCCGCGTCCATGTCATCGCGCAGCAATCCTTCGGCGGCGGCACGTGCGGTTTCCAGCAGATCGAGGTCGATGGAGAGATCGGCAAAGCGGAGGAGGGGTATTCCGCTCTGGCGCGCGCCGAGGAGTTCGCCGGGCCCACGCAGGCGCAAGTCGTGGCGGGCGATCTCGAAGCCGTCGTGGTTCTCGAAGATGATCTTCAGGCGCTCGCGGGCGGTGGGCGTGAGCGGATTCTGGTAGAGCAGGATGCACGTGCTTTCGCCCGCGCCGCGGCCCACCCTGCCGCGCAGCTGGTGCAGTTGCGACAATCCCATGCGCTCGGCGTGCTCGATCACCATCAGGGTCGCGCTGGGCACGTCCACCCCCACTTCGATCACGGTGGTTGCGACCAGGAGCTGGATCGCGCCGTCCTGGAACGCCTGCATCACGCGCGCCTTGTCGTCGCTTTTCAGGCGCCCGTGCACCAGGCCGACCTTGAGTTCCGGAAAGGTCTTCTGCATTCCCTGAAATGTTTCAAGCGCCGTTTTCAGCTGCAGAGCATCCGATTCTTCAATCAAGGGGCACACCCAGTAAGCCTGGCTCCCCGCCATGCAGGCGTCGCGTATGCCGCGTATCACCTCGTCGCGCCGGCTCTCGGAAAAGAGCCGCGTCGCCACCGGCGTGCGCCCCGGCGGCATTTCGTCGATGACCGACACGTCGAGATCTGCGTAGTAACTCATGGCGAGCGTGCGCGGGATCGGTGTCGCGCTCATCATGAGCTGGTGCGGCTGCGCGCCCTGGTTCGGACGCGTCCCCTTCATGCGCAGCGCCAGGCGCTGGTGCACGCCGAAGCGGTGCTGCTCGTCGATGACGGCAAGGCCGAGGTTGTGAAAGCGCACTTCCTCCTGGAACAGCGCGTGGGTGCCGACCGCGATCGGCGCCTCGCCCTTCGCCACCCGTTCGAGCGCCTGCCGGCGCGGCTTGCCGCGCAGCCCCCCGGCGAGCCACGCGACCTCCAGGCCCAGTTCGCCGAACCATGCCGCGAGCTTGCGGTAATGCTGCTCGACGAGGATTTCGGTCGGCGCCATCACCGCCACCTGGTAACCGTTCTCGATGCACTGCAACGCGGCGAGCGCGGCGACGACCGTCTTGCCGCTGCCGACGTCGCCCTGGAGCAGGCGCTGCATCGGGTACGGTTGCGCGAGATCGCGCTGGATTTCCGCCAGCACCTTGCGCTGCGCCCGCGTGAGCTTGAACGGCAGCCGCTCCACGAGCCTGCGCGCGAGCGTGCCGCGGGACGCGAGCGCCGGCGCCCCCGCGCTGCGCCGCCGCCGGTGGCTCAGGCGCATCGAGAGTTGTTGCGCGAGCAGCTCGTCGAACTTGACGCGCCGCCACGCCGGGTGCTGCCGCTCTTCGAGCGCCGGTCGCGGCGCATCGGGCGGCGGATGGTGCAGATAGAGCACCGCTTCACGAAAGCCGGTCAGCTTGAGCGGGGCGAGCACCGCGGGCGGGAGCGTGTCGCTGAGATCGCTGTCGGCGAGCGCGCGGCCGATCAGGCTACGCAAGGCGTCCTGGCCGAGCCCCGAGGTTGTCGGATAGACCGGCGTGAGCGACTCGGACACCGGCGCATCCGCCCGCAGCACGCGATAGCGCGGATGCACCATCTCGGAGCCGAAAAAACCGTGGCGCACCTCGCCGAAGGCGCGCACCCGCGTGCCGGGGGCGAGTTGCTTCACCTGGCTCGTGTAAAAGTTGAAGAACCGCAGCGTGAACACGCCGGAGCCGTCCTGCATGTGGCACACGAGTTGGCGCCGTGGGCGGTACTTGATGTCGCACTCGACGACTTCGCCCTCGACCAGCGCCGGTTTCCCCGGCGGCGCAGCGGCGATCGGGTAGAGGTGCGTCTCGTCGTCGTAGCGCAGCGGCAGGTGCAGGACGAGGTCGAACTTCGACGCGATGCCCAGCTTCGCAAGCCGCGCGAGCGTCGCCTTGCTCAAACCCGACAGCGATGAGTGATGAGGAAGAGCTGCGGATTGAGGATCGAGGATCGAGGATCGAAGGGTTACCCCAACGCGCTCAACACCTACACTCTGTCCGGGAGCTTTCAATCTATCCTTCATTCCAGGTTGTCGAGGGACTGTTCTCCTGCTCAATCCTGAATCCTCAATCCTGCAACACCATGATGGCGTCGACCTCCACCAGCGCACCCCGCGGCAGGCTCGCCACACCCACCGCCGCGCGCGCGGGGTAGGGTTCGGTGAAATAGCCGGCCATGACGCGATTCACCAGCGTGAAATGTTCGAGGTCGGTAAGGTAGACCGTGAGCTTCACCGCATCGCCCAGCGCGCCGCCGGCGGCCGCGGCGACGGCCTTGAGATTCTCGAACACGCGCACCACCTGCGCTTCGATACCGTCAGCCAGTTGCATGGTGTCGGGATCGAGGCCGATCTGGCCCGCGAGGTATGCGGTGTTCCCGCAGCGCACGGCCTGCGAATAGGTTCCGATCGCCTTGGGCGCGGCAGCGGTATGAATGACCTGTCTGGACATGGATGTGGTCTCCTTTGTGGCGCCATGTCTTGCGACAGGGCTTTGCGCTATGATGAAGCGGCCCGCACCGGATTTCAATCGCCGCTGCGCAGGAGCTTTCATGACCCCCGCGCTCATCGCAAATCTGGAACAGCTTCTCGGGGGCCCGCGCGACAACGCCCTGCTGCGCTTCAGCCTCGGCAGCGAGTATCTCAAGGCAGGCGATGTCGACCGCGCCGTCACGCACCTGCGCGAAGCGCTCACGCGCGATCCCGGTTATTCCGCCGCCTGGAAACTGCTCGGCCGCGCGCTCGCGCAGAGCGGCGACCGGTCGGCTGCGCTTCGCGCATACGAGGAGGGCATCCGCGTCGCCGAAACGAAGGGCGACAAGCAGGCCGCGCGCGAAATGCAGGTTTTCGTCCGCCGCCTCAGAAAAGAGGCCGGGTGCTGACGGCAGCGTGGCCGGCGCCCCTCAGCCCGGAAGCTTGAGAACGTACTTGGCGAGAATGTTGCGCTGGATCTCGTTGGATCCGCCGTAGATGGTGCCCGGCCGCGACGTGTAGAACGGCGACAGAATGTCCACCGATGCGTCGCCCACCGGGATCTCGCCTTCGAACGCGCCGTATTCGCCCGCCGCCTCGATCAGCAGTTCGGAGAGACGCTGGTAGGTCTCCGTCGCCCAGATCTTGAGCATGGACACGTCCGGGCCAAGTGCTTCGCCGCGCCGCACCTTGTCCACGTAACGCGCATACAGCGATCCGAGATCGGCGAGATCGAGTTTCAGCTCGGTCAGCCGTTCGACGAAAGCCGGGTTGTCGCCCAGCTGCCGTGCCCGCGCCAGCACTTCAATCTGCTCCAGCGCCTGCAGCGGCCGCCGCGGACTGCCGATGTTGAGCCGTTCGAATCCGAGCAATCCCTTGGCGATGGTCCACCCGGCATTGAGCTCGCCCACGAGATTGGCGCGCGGCGTGCGCACGTTGTCGAAGAAGACCTGGCAGAACTCCTCGTGGCCGGCGATGTTGCGGATCGGACGCACCGTGATGCCGGGCGTCTTCATGTCCACCAGCACGAAGCTGATGCCTTCCTGCTTCTTCGCCTGCCTGTCGGTACGAACGAGCACGTAGATATGGGTGGCGTCGTGCGCCATCGACGTCCAGATCTTGCTGCCGTTGATCACGAACTCATCGCCCTCGAGCACCGCGGAAGTCTGCAGGCTGGCGAGATCGGAGCCGGCGTTGGGCTCGGAGTAGCCCTGGCACCAGACATGCTCTCCGGCGATGATCGGTGGGAGAAACTTCCGGCGCTGGGCATCGTTGCCGAAGCGGATGATCGTCGGACCCACCATCGTGAGCCCCTGATCGGGCATGCGGCCGATGCCGGCGCGCTCGGTTTCCTCGAAATAGATGATGAGCTTGCCTGGCGTGAGCCCCATGCCGCCATGCTCCGGCGGCCAGTGGGGCGCGAGCCAGCCCTTCTTCGACAGCGCGAGATACCAGTCGCGGCATTCGTGCCAGCGCATGCGCCGCGGCAGAAACCGCAGATGCCGGGGGTAATTTGCCTCGAAGAACACTCGCAGCCCGGCGCGGAATGCGTCGTCGGTCAGAGCATTGTAGTCAATCATGGGCGCCGCCTGGTTGCGCCGCGATCCGGGCGTAGCGGCGGCGATGCGCCGTCGCATTGCCCAGCCACGCCGAGAGCACCAGCGCTCGTTTCGTGTAAAGGCCGACATCGCAGTCGTCGGTGAACCCGATCGCGCCATGCAACTGGATCGCCTCCCGCGTGATCCGCAGCGCCGCCTCCGATGCCCGCGCCTTCGTCCGGCTCGCGAGCGCCGCCCGCGGCGCGCCGTCCAGCCCGCCGTCGAGAGCGTGGACCGCCTCGGCCAAAACGGCCGTGGCGAGTTCCTGCTGCAGGTAGAGATCGACCGCGCGGTGCTGCAGCGCCTGGAAACTGCCGATGGGCTTGCCGAACTGCACCCGCGTCCTCATGTAGTCGAGACTCAATTCGAGCGCGCGGCCCATTACCCCCACGAGCTCCGCACCCACGACCACCGCCGCCCGATCGAGCGCCTGCGCGAGCGCCGCGCGCGCGACGGCGGGTGAAGCGATCATGCCCTCGCGCGCCACCATGACATCGGTGAGCCCGAGCGTCCCGCTGGAGCGCCCGTCGGCGAGCCGTTGCTGCGTCAGCCGTGCCCCGGCGCTGTCGCGGGGCACCCAGAACAACGCGAGATCACCGGCGTGCCGCGCCGAGACCAGAAATGCATCGGCATCGACCGCGCCCGCGATGAAATGCTTGACGCCGTTCAGGCGGAAGCCGCCTTCGAACGCAACGGCGACCGCGTCGGTCGCGCCCGGATCCAGCTCGCCTGCGCGCTCTTGCCACGCCACCGCCGGAAGCAGCTTTCCTGTGACGATCTGCGGCAGCTTTTCCGCCATGAAAGCTTCATTGTCCGCGCCGACGAGGATCGAGACTGCGAGGACCGCGGTGGCCGTGAACGGCTCCGGCACGAGCCCCCTTGCGAGCCCCTCCGCCACGATCGCAGCTTCCGTGATTCCCAGCCCCATGCCGCCGAAGCGCTCGGGCACGAGCACGCCCAGCCAACCGAGTTGAGCGAGGCCTCGCCACTGCGCGCGATCGCATTCGGCGCCCGCCTCGCGCAGCGTGCGCGCGCGTGCCACGGTGGTTCCCCGCCGCACGAAATCGGCCACGCTCTCGGCCAGCAGCGCGGCGTGTTCGGACGGATGCGCGAAGTTCGTCATCGGCACACGATCATAGCAGGTAGCGGCCGAACCACCAGGCAAGCGCGGCGATGAACGCCGAGCAGGGAATCGTCAGCACCCACGCCATGACGATGCCCCCCGCAACGCCCCAGCGCACTGCCGATACCGATTGCACCGCGCCCACGCCCACGATCGCGCCGGTGATCGTATGCGTGGTCGATACCGGAATGCCCAGCCCGGTCGCGAGAAACAGGCTCACCGCGCCGCCGGTCTCGGCGCAGAAACCGCCCACCGGTTTCAACTTGGTAATGCGCTGTCCCATGGTTTTCACGATGCGCCAGCCGCCGAACAGCGTGCCGAGCGCGATGGCGAGGTAACACGAGACCACGACCCACGCCGGCACGCCGTCCTCCGGACGTACGTGCCCTGCCGCGATCAGCAGCATGAGTATGATGCCGATGGTCTTCTGGGCGTCGTTGCCGCCGTGGCCAAGGCTGTAGAGCGACGCCGACACAAGCTGCAGGCGCCGGAACCAGCGGTCCACCCGCGCCGGCGTCGAACGCACGAAAATCCACGACGTGGCAATCATGAGCAGCGCCGCGAGCAGGAGGCCCAGCACGGGGGCCACGATGATGAATGCGACGGTCTTCATCAGGCCGCCGCCCATGAGCGAGAAGAATCCGCCTTTCGCCACAGCGGCGCCAACGAGGCCGCCGATCAGCGCGTGCGAGGAACTCGAGGGAATGCCGTAGTACCAGGTGATGACGTTCCACGAGATGGCGCCGACCAGCGCCCCGAACACCACATAGTGATCGACCACGTGCGGCTCGACGATGCCGCGGCCGACCGTGGTCGCGACCTTCAACTGAAAGACGAACAGCGCGACGAAGTTGAAGGTGGCCGCCCAGACGACGGCCTGGTGGGGCTTGAGCACCCCTGTGGAGACGACAGTCGCAATCGAGTTGGCGGCGTCGTGGAAGCCGTTCATGAAGTCGAAGGCGAGCGCCACCAGCACCAGCAACGCCACCACCCCCAAACCGATCGCAACGGGTTCCATGCCACGCTCCGGCTAGGAATGTTCCATCACGATGCCCTCGATGACATTGGCAACGTCCTCGCAGCGGTCGGTGACCTCCTCGAGCAGCATGTAGATCGAGCGCAATTTGATCAATTGCTTGACGTCGGCCTCTTCGCGGAAGAGCCGCGACATTGCGGCACGCAGGACCCGGTCCGCGTCCGATTCCAGGCGGTCGATCTCCTCGCAATTCTTGAGGATCGCGTCCGCTTGCTTCAGATTGGCGAGGAGGTCCACGGTGGCCTTCACCCGGTCGCAGCACATCTGGCAGATGCGCGTGAGTTGCTGCGCTTCCGAGGTCGCATTCCGGATGTCGTACAGCACCACCGACTCCGCGCAGTCCTGGATGAGGTCCAGGATGTCGTCCATGTTGGTGATCAACGAATGAATCTGATCGCGGTCGATGGGCGTGATGAAGGTCTTGTGCAGCAGCGTCACGGTGTCGTGGGTGATCTTGTCGGCATCGCGCTCGGCGTGATCGATGTGCTCGGCATGGACGGCGGCATTCTCGAGCTCGGCCATGAGCTCAACCAGCGCGTGGCTTCCCTTGACGATCTGGGCGGCGTGGGCGCTGAACAGATCGAAGAACCTTCCCTCGCGGGGGATCAGACGGCCAAACATGGCATGAACGCTTTACACTTTGTACATTCTGGATTCACGCGGGGCGCGGAGTCGGGCCGAACGGCGGCTATTGTGCCAGAACGCCGCGCCGCGGGTTGGACCGGGCACTCGAAGGAATAATTGCCGGGCGGCGGCGCGACGAGCCGCAGCATCCCGGCTCTGAATCGATGATGGTGGAGTGGAAGGGGATCGAACCCTCGACCTCCGCATTGCGGATGCGAAACATCGGGTTTTAAGGAGTCCTATTAAGTTAGACAGAGCTTGCAATCGCCCTGATTTCCCTATACAGTTATGCCGTATTGAGGTTTCATCGGCTACTAACGAGTTTGAAACAGCTTTCCTACTACTCGCCTATTATTGGGTTTTAGACCCGACCGAAGTTACAAAATAGGACAGGCCGGAAATAGGACGATGGCACGCGAGAAACTCACCAAGTCAGTTGTCGAGCGCACGCCCTACTCCAAGGAGGGACAGATCCTGGTATGGGATACGGACCTTCCTGGCTTCGGCCTGCGCGTGGGGTTGAAGACCAAGGCTTTCTTCGCAGAGGCCAAGGTCAACCGTAAAACGATCCGCGACACGATCGGCATCTACCCCCGAATCATGCCCGAGGCTGCGCGTAGCGAGGCCAGGGCGCTGCTGCTGGACATGGAGCGGGGTATCGACCCCCGGAAGAAGAACCTCGCGGCGCCTGCGCTTGAGGACGCCTACGCCGCATTCAAGAAGGCCCGGGAGCTCGCGCCGCGCACGGAGTACGACTACAACCGGTATCTCCGGGTCCATTTCGGCGGCTGGCGCACCAAGGCGGTGAACGACATCACAACGCAGATGGTGGCGAAGCGCCACCTGGAACTGCGCCACAAGCACGGCGAGGCTCAGGCGAACGCCGGCATGCGCTTCCTCCGCAGCCTGCTCTACTTCGCCCAAGCCGAGTATGGCGAGAGCGTCATCCCGAGCAATCCGGTCACGATCCTGGGCCACAAGCGGCAGTGGTTTCGCGAGATGCCGCGGCAGAACGTGATCAGGGCTACCGATCTGCCCGAGTGGTTCAAGGCCGTTCTGAGCCTCAAGAATGACAAACTAAGCCAGGACCGGGAAACCGTGCGCGACCTACTCCAAGCGCTGCTTTTCCTCGGCCTGCGCCGTGCCGAAGGGCTCAACCTGAAATGGGAAAACGTGGATCTGAAAGGCAAGACCCTGACCATCCCGAAGACCAAGAACTACGAGCCCAAGGTCCTTCCGTTCGGGCCGTACATGGCGATGCTGCTCAATGCCCGGTTTCTCGATTCAGCGGGCGCGCCCTACGTGTTCCCGTCGTCATCCGATCGCACCAAGCACCTGATCGAGCCGCGCAACGTCCTGCGCGACGTGAACAAGCGATCCGGCGTCACGCATACCCTCCATGACTTGCGCCGGAGCTTCGCCACGTTTCTGGAATCCCTGGACGTGTCGGTCTACGCGGCCCGCAAGCTCATGGGCCACAAGGCGGCGTCGAACGATGTGATGGGCCGGCACTACGTCGTCACCGATGTCGAACGCCTGCGGCCGGCAGTGGAGAAGCTGGAGAGCTTCGTCCTGAGCGCCGCGGGGGTCACGCCGGCGGCAACAGTGGTGAGCATCGACAGGAAGCGCAGGAAGAAATAACCGTCCCCGGACGGTTTCCGGGAAAGACGGCGGGGCTGGTGCTTAACCACCAGATCCCGCCTGACCACAACGCAACCTGCAAGGAGGTATGCATCATGGCTGACCCCATTGTGCCAGTCGACGTAGAAGCCGCGCTCGACCATGCGGCCGACGTGACCCACTACATCAATGCTGCGATCTTCCAGTGCCGGAACTCCCCGTATTGGACGCAGAGCCACGGTCACGACGACGGGCTGCTAACGCTGCTTCAGGTGACCGGTTACATGGCCGACAAGCTTACTTCAAGCCTTGGCGGCACCGGGATGTGCGTGACGCTGGAAGCATGGCTGAAGCCCGACCCGCTGCCAGGCGACGCGATCGGGGGTGAACAACCCAGCGCTACGCACTGAGAGTCCGATAATGGACACACTCACCTTCAGCAAATCGGCAGTGCCGCTCATCCCGGGCTTCGTGCGCAGTCTGAACGCAACCGCGGAAGCGGCGGGCTTTTCGGTCGATGTCTCGGTCCGACCGTTTCGAGTGCGGGCCCAAGGTCGCACGGAACACGACGACGATGCGTCGCCGAAGATCGTCAGCACTTGGCAGGGGCCGCCCGCCGCGTTTCGTCGGCTCACGTTTCTCCCTGTTAGCACCAGGCGGATCACGTCCCCCAAGTTCACGATTGGGTGGCCAAACAGACATGGACACTCGGTACTATTGGCAGACGGTCATTTCTCGGGTAGGAAATACACGCTCGAAGTGGACGGCGGGGACATCCCGAAGGCGATTCGCCCGCAGGGCGACGTTGAGGTCATCGAGTGCTCGGATGAATGCGCGTACTACGGCAGCCAGGAGGCGCTGATTGCGGCCGGCATCTGCACCAGCCAGCAATTTCCGGTGAAGCGCATCCAAAGGGGCGACCACTGGGGTGAGAAGGCGCCGCAGTGGATCACCATCCGCCACCCGGATGGCAGCTACGTCCATTGGCGAGAGACTGATTCGGCGCACGCTCAGCGAAAAGCCCTCCGGGCGCAGGAGTCGCAGGCCGCCGAGTCGGCAACGAGTCGAGGGACGAGTCGAGGGGACGGTTATGCCGGCTTCCACTCGATCGACGAGTTCCGGCCGATATTCACGCTCGCTCTGGGCATGCACACCAAGCTGATGAGCGACGGGCTCGAGAAACTGCGGGCCATCAAGAGCCGCGACGGTCACATCTACGGCGTTTCGAGGGAGAGCCAGCAGCGCATCAGGCTGGCCATCGAGGAGCTTGAGGTAGAGATCCGCGACGCTCAGCTTTACCGCCAGAAATTCGACGCCCGCACAGAGGGTGAGAAGGACGCGGCACGTCAGGCGGTTGCACAAGCTGAGCGCGACCCGGCGTTTCGATCGTTCATGCAGGGACTCAACCCCAAGTAGCGCGGGGCGCAACCGTGCAAGAAGAGCGCTACGGCACCCGGGACCGCACGTACTCCGCGTGGCACCGGCGGCTTTCCACCCGCCGCTTCGTCGGGATCGATCGCGCGCAGCTTTTGGCGATGATCGATCTCGACGCCTCGCTCTACGTCGAGTACGACGACGGTACCAAGGAGCCGGTGGCGCTGATCGAGACCACCCGGGATGTCGGTCAGGATCACAAGGCTGTGACGGTGACGCGGCGGCTCGCCGTGCGCGCCGGCCTGCCGTGTTACCTCCTGCTCTACACTCAAGGCGACACGCAGAACCCTGCCGACTCGCGCTGGCGGGACATCACGCACTTCCGCATCAAGCGCGTGTGGCCGCGGCCGGAGGCGACGTGGCGCACGGTCGCGCCCGGTGAGTGGGCGCAGGCGCTCCTGCAGATCAGGGCGTGGGCCGCACGACGTTTGGACGTCCAGGCCGCGAACGAGCCGAAATATTGACTTTCCATCAATACGCAACCTGCGTATAATGCTGCCGTGAAAGCCTTGTTCGTCGAGTTGCCGGCGTTCGCACGCTTGCGGGACGACTACCTGGATGACGAGGGCTTCCGGGCATTGCAGAATGCGCTGCTTGAGCACCCCGAAGCAGGCGAGGTGATCCCGGGCACGGGTGGGCTGCGCAAGGTTCGGCATGCCGATATCCGGCGAGGCAAGGGCAAGCGTGGCGGGCTGCGCGTGATCTACTTCTGGTGGCGCGCAGGCGGGCAGTTCTGGCTCTACACGCTCTACGACAAGGACCAGAGAGACGATTTGACAGCCAAGGAACGCACGGCATTGAAGGACATGCTCAAGGGCGAACTCGCCGCAAGGAGTAGGACATGAAACGGAACATTTTCGCTGAACTGACCGAGGGCTTCGAGGCGCTCAAGGCCGAGCGAGAGGGGAAGATCACCCTGCGCACCCACGCGGTTGAACGGAAGGCGGCACCGAAGGTGACGGCCAAGGAGCTTGTGCGCGTGCGGCAGCGGCTGAACCTCTCGCGAGCCGTGTTCGCCCGCTGCCTGCGCACCAACGTGAGGACGATCGAGAACTGGGAGCAGGGGCGCGCGAAACCCAACGCCCAGGCCGCACTGCTCATTCGACTCGTCGCTCGGTATCCGGATACCGTCAAGCGGCTGTCGGCGGTTTGAACAAGCGGGCGGCGTAATGATGGCGACTCGAATGCACACCCCCCCGCACCCGGGCGAGGTATTGCAGGATACAGTGCTGGCGGATGGTCGGCTGTCGGTTTCCGAATTCGCGCGCAAGCTCGGCGTGTCGCGCGTCGCCTTGTCCCGCGTGGTGAACGCCCGCGCGGCAGTGAGCGCAGATATGGCATTACGCCTGGCTGCGGCGCTCGGCGGCTCCGCGGAATCGTGGCTCACCATGCAGGCCTCCTACGATCTGTGGCACGCATCAAGGAAGCGCCGGCCGAAGGTTCAGCCGCTCAAGCTCGCGGCGTAAGGCCGGCGGGCTGAGATCGCGGTGAGTTGAGCCAAGCCAGCCCTACCGCGACGGCGGGAAAACGCGGACACCTTCGCCGCCTTGGGCTGGTTCTCGATCGAAGGGTGCAGGAAGGTGGCGATGGGAAAGAACCAGAATCGCAAATCCAAACGTGAGACGCTAGCTGCCCGGAGCGAACAAAGAGATCGCGATTACAACGCCCATCAATGGGGAAACCTATCGAAGGATCTTCAAGAGAAACTTTTCCGGTTTTACCCGGACAAGTCGGCAACGACTGATCCAACGTTCGGGCATCCGGCTAATGCCTGGGCGAATGGCCTGCGTGATGAAGCGTGGAGCGCAATTTCTCTCATGCTGTCGTTGCGCTTGAGGACACCCAGGGAGCAACTCAAAATAGAGCACCTGTCGTTACTCAAATCCTTGAAGGCCTCGTTCACAAAACTCGATCATCTATCGCGCGATCTGGACGGTCTGCTCGGCGTCGGTGCCGACGTTTCTGGTTGCCGCGACAAGCTTAAGGAACTTATCCCCCGGGTCGATGCTGCCGGCGACGCCATCAGCCGGTTGCCAAACGCAAGGAAGATGCGCGCTGCGCAACATGAAGCGGCAATTGAAATGGCGATTGTCGTGCTTCGCGACTTGAAAAACATGGGCATATCAACTGCGGCAACCGAGTCTTCGGATGCCGTGAAAATACTCAAAATCATCGGTGACTGTCTTGACCTCGTTCTGACCCCACTGACTTGGAAAGACATCATCATCAAAGCCAAGAAGGCCCGGCCGGCGATCTGGCGTCACCTCCCCGCGTCACCCCGCGCGTCCGCTTTAAATCGGTAGTCAGTTGCACCGAATTTTTTGGTGCAATCCCCTACCAACTTCTTCTTTTTTTGTGTCCTAATAGTTGCACTGTGTCACCTTAGAGGGAGTTTAGACGCCTCAATTCTTTGTCCGTCAGAGGGGGAGGATCATTTTTGTAACACAGCACAAATAGGGCACCGTGCGATATAGACACGGATAATTGACAGGAGCTGAAATGCCACTGGTCGACACGCCAACGGCAGCGAAGATGCTTGGGGTATCACCGGAATTCCTGGAGCGCGATCGGTGGCTCGCCTCTGAAGATCGGCCGCCGCGCGTTCCCTTCGTCCAGGTAGGAGAACGAGCAGTACGGTACGACCTGGACCAACTGCACGCGTATATCAAGAGTCGCACTGTCGGCACCGTAGAGAAGGTCGCCGCGTGAGTTTCGCGATGGGCTCGACCACACTCACGCCGCCGCTGCCGCCGTCTACGCGCCGCCCGCGTAAATGGGCGAGGATACTGCGCGCTTTTCTCGACGGCCGATCTCTCAATCGGTTCGAGGCCGAGCGCATCGGCGACCACTGTCTACATAGCACAGTCGCTAAGCTGCAGGCCAAGGGCGTACTGATTTATCGTCGTGACGAAACAGTACCCGGGTTCGGCGGAAATCCCACGCACTGTTGCAGGTATTCCCTGGCCACACAGTCGTGCGAGCGCGCGGCGGAACTGCTTGGTGGTGCGCCGTGAGCCATCGCATCTTGCTCGACGTAGCGAAGAACAGCCGCGAGTCGCTGCGCGTGACGGTTTCTGAATTCCGCGGCAAGCAGTATGTCCACGTCCGCAACTGGTTCGAGCCGCGTGAGGGCGGCGAGAAACAGCCCGGGAAGGAGGGCGTGGCCCTCACCGCCGAGCACATACCGGCGATCGTGGACGCGCTCCAGCGGGCTGCGGCAGAGCTCGAAGGCGTCATCAGGCATGTCAGTGCGCAGGCGCGGAAGGCAGCATGAGCGCGTTCGGCCAAGTCACACACCGTGCTGATGGCGGCATGCAGGATCTGCCGCAGGGCGAGCACCGCCTGCCCTGCCCGGAATGCGCGAAGTCCCCTCATGACAAGACGTTGGGGGTGACGGTCGATCACGATGGTGGTGTCTACCATTGCTTCCGCTGCGGTGCGGCTGGCGCATGGCGCAACGACCAGGCGATCCGCTCGACAGCACCATCAAGGCCACTGATGCCGAAGGTGGAGAAGCAACTGACCCTTGCGGCGAACTGGCGTCAGTTCTGGCGCGACCTGAGGCCGATCAGCGGGACGGCACGCAAGTACCTCGACGCGCACCAATGCGTCATCCCCCCAGCGGATGGCGACCTCCGGTGTACAGAATCGCTACGGCACCCCTCCAGGTATGTCGGCCCCGCGCTGGTGGCGCTCGTCACGGATGCTCTAACGCGCGAACCGCTGACGCTGCACAGGACGTGGATCAGGGGCGACGGCACAAAGGCGCCGGTGGAACCACCCAGGCTGCTGCTCGGCAAGCACCGAAAGCAGGGAGGCGTTATCCGTCTCTGGTCCGATGATTCGGTGAGTACGTCGCTTGCCATCGCCGAGGGTATCGAGAGCGCGTTGAGCCTCGCAACCGTGCGGACGCCGGTCTGGTCCCTGATCGATGCCGGCAATCTCGGAGCATTCCAAGTACTCGATGGGGTGGAGGATCTGTCGATCTTCGCCGATCACGATGCTGCTGGCCTCCGGGCTGCAGACGAGTGTGCCGAAAGGTGGCGCGGCGCGGGGCGGCACGTAGGCATCGCGAAATCACCAGTGCCGAGCGAGGATGCAAACGACGTCCTGCGGCGAACGTCATGACGGCTGCTTTGAAGAGCATTGTTGAGGCTGCGCAGGATGGCGCTGAATCGCGGCGGGCCGCAAAACCTGGGGCAAGCAATAGCGCCTGGCCGCCAGCGCTTGACCTGGAGGCTCTATCGGAAAAGGAACCGCATCCGCCGCGCTCTATCATGGAGGGACTGCCGATCGGCTACCCGACCGGATCATTCGGCCACGGCGGCGCCGGCAAGTCGCAGATTGAACTGTTTCGCGCGGTGTGCATCGCAGCGGGCCTATCGTGTTGGGGGCTCACTGTCGAACGGCGCCGCGTGATGTTTCTCTCATGCGAGGATCGGGCCGATGTTCTGCATTGGCGCCTGACGCGGATCTGCCGATACTTGGGCATCACCCTGGCCAATCTTCACGGCTGGCTGGAAGTCATTGACCTGGTAGGGCGCGATTCGTTGTTGTTCGCGACGGACCCGCGCACCGGGAACGCCTTGACCGCGGCTTACGGAATTCTCGCCGAACGCATCCGGGAGAGCGGAATCGAAGTGCTGTTCGCTGACGGCATCAGCGATACGTACGGCGACAGCGAAATTGCCAGAGGGCCGGTAAAGCGTTTCATCAATTCGCTGCTGGCGTTGATTCCGCCGGACAGCGGCGCGGTAGTGCTCATCGGCCACGTCAACAGGGCTACGGCGGGCAATGGCGCGACCACGGAGGGATATTCCGGTTCGACCGCCTGGCATAACGCCTTCCGTGCGAGATGGTATCTATTCCCTGAGATCGAGCATGACGAAGATGGCGCTCGGGCCAAGCGCACCGGCAAACTCATCCTCGAGTTGCAGAAGTCCAACCACGGGAATATCGGCACGCAGATCGAATTCGCCTGGGACGATGACGCTCACCTGTTCATCGGACAGGCCGCCGCGGCCTCGCTCTTCGACGTGCGGCACCAGCAACGCAAGGAACAGCGCGGCATCCTGTTGGCGCTCCAGGCATGCACTCAGGCCGGTATCGCTGTCCCGGCCGCAATCACGGGCCGCAGGACGGCGTACCACGTCCTGACAGCGCAGGCTGTTTGCCCCAATTCGCTTCGCGCCGGCAAGGCCGGAATCCGGCGATTTTGGCGCGAAATCGAGGCTTTGCGGGCAATGGGCAATGTCCGCGATGACAGCATTCGCCGCGCCGACCGTCACTACACGGCAACGCTTGCGCTTACACCCGAAGGACTGCGGGCATGCGGGCAATGCCGCAGGGGGTTATAGGGGGTACGCGCACGCACGCACCGATGAGGAAACCATGAACATGCCTGACCGACAGTCCGAACTGAAGGCAGCGAAGGCGCGGCTTTCTGGCGCCGCTATCGCGTGCCTTGAGAACCGGCCCGGCGCCGCCGAGGCCGCTGACCAGGCGCGAATCGAGGTTGACGCGCTGCTCCAGCAGTCATGCACCAGCAGGCAACTGCCAGCAATTCCCCGGTAGCCGCACTGTTCCTCGCAATGACCTTCTTCCCGCATAGATGAACCATGGAAGATGATCGGGCACGGCTTGAAATGGCGATATCCGCCATGCGGAGCGCCATCATTCTTGGTGTCGAGATACCCAGCGAGTTCGCGCCGTTCGTGAACCAGTACCTGCCTGGGCTCGCGAAGGAGGCGAGGTTCGCGGAACGGCAAGGACTCATCGAAAGGATGATGGGCGCCGCACCGGAAGAGCCGCAGATCAGCACGGACAGCAAGATGCCGAAGCGAAATATTCTCCCCGATGTGGCTACGCACCCGTCCGGGGAGGTTCGCACGCGCACTCCGAACGTGTACCGCGGCCCGCTGGACGACAGCCTTCCGCCGGTCATTCCGTCGGGTGACCCTGAGTGGTGGCGGAGGAGGATCTGACGTGCACGGACACGAGCGCTCGAAAGGCGAGCCACGCAACAGTGCGGACATAATGTCTGGTAACAGACCGAAAACAGACAGGCCGAAACGTGCGGCACCGCGCAGTGCATTCAGGCCCGGGCAGTCCGGCAACCCAAGTGGACGGCGCAAAAAAACCGATGATCAGCACCGTATCGAGGATGCCGCGAAGGAATACAGCCCAGAAGCGCTTGCTGCGTTGCTTGACGAAGCCAAGCACGGAAAGGGCGCGCCCCGTGTTACTGCTGCAGTAGCTCTTCTGGATCGGGCATGGGGGCGTCCTGTGGAGCGTAGCGAGACGGGCGAGCCCGGAGATTTCGCGAGGATGACGGTTGCAGACTATGAGCGAGCTATTGCCGACACCGAACGCGCAATCCAGCGCGCTCTTGGCGCACAAGGTCCCAGTAAGGAGGCGCATGAATAGCGCTGGGCCGTCAGACGCAACGGTGCGGGCATTGCAGCGCGTGGATGCCGGCGGGCACGGATCAGATATGTACAAAGCCTTTGCGGCTGGGTCGGTGAATTCGATCAACACATTGACCTCGCTCATCTCGCAGGCGTAATGATCTACGAGACGACACCTCCAGCGAGAGTTTCGCAGTTCCGCTACCGCGGGCTACAGTCCATCCCTCCAGAAAGGGTCCGGCGGCACGAATACGACGGTGGGGATGGTGGTGGAGGCGGCGCAGCGCGCCTGGTAGTCGTCGCCTGGAAATGGTCTCTCACTACGCAACGACGAAGAAGTCCGCGGCCGGAGATGGATTCGCTGCGTGGCTGTAAGTAAAGGCTTAACGGGAGAACCATTGAATGATGAATGCAGAAATTTGGCTGTGGTTGACAATTATTGCCACGAGTATCGCAATCGTCGCGATCCACCGTGCCCAAGTAGAGTTGCGAAGGGCCATACGAGAAACAGAGAGAGCGTCGTCTGAGTTGGCCAAGGCTTTACGGGAGATAGACAAACCTTCCTCGGCCCGAACTTCGGCGCGGGCCTTGGCTTCGGTTTCCCGCTCGTGAAGCAACTGAACTGCCGCAACGTGCTGTTCGGCGTTTTCGATCCACTGATGTTTTACTTCAATCAACTGCTCATCGCTGTACGTGGCGTAGCGAGCCTTCCATAGAGCAATTTCTTTGGCATCTGGCAAGGTAAATCCTGAGGTCCTATAGGGACCGCTTCGGTGGATACCTGATGTTTAGCCTGAGCTTCGTCAGCACCCTGGCAGTGATCCGCGCGGCCGGCGACAACTTCTCCGCGCGCTTTCTCAGTGCTACGCGGGTAGCTTCGGACGATCGACTGGAGATCTGTGCAACGGCCTCACTGATGACGCTGGCGAGCTCGTGCTGCTCGCGCTCGATGAGTAGCTCAGAGTCAGGCGCCGCGGGCACCTGGTAAACCGCGGGCGGTGTAACCAGCATTTCCTTGGCCTTGCGATAGTGATTGCGGCGCATGGCTGGACGAAGCTCCGGCCGTGATGTCACAGGCGAAAAGCAGCGCTGGTCCTTCCTGCCTTTCTTGACGCTGTGTCCTACTATGCGGCTATTTTCGTAAGTCACGTCAGCACACGCTTACACGTAACTTACTGAATTCATGGTGGAGTGGAAGGGGATCGAACCCTCGACCTCCGCA
>JACQGN010000028.1 GCA_016199545.1 Betaproteobacteria bacterium
CCAGTAAGGTGTCGTACCACTAGCTGACGTTCTTGAACTCGAACATGGGCATAAATCGGTCTTTCTAGCGGATGACGGCAAAACGTGCCTGGAGCCACCGCACGAAATACGAGGCGGTAAAGCTCAAGATGAAGTACACAACCGCCACGAACGTGTACATCTCGACCAGCCGGTAATCGCGATTGGCGACCTTGACGGCCGCGCCCAGGAAGTCGGTTGCCGAAATCACGTAGACCAGCGAAGTGTCCTGGAACAGGATGATGCCCTGCGTGAGCAGGATCGGGACCATATTGCGGAATGCCTGCGGCAATATGATTTTGGTCATCGCCAGCCTGTAGTTCAGGCCGAGGGCGTACGCGGCGTGACTCTGGCCGCGCGGCACGCTCTGGATGCCGGCGCGGATGATCTCGCAGTAATACGCCGCTTCGAACATGGTGAACGCGATCAGCGCCGAGTAGAACGGCCCGATGCCGGTCGCGTAGGCATCGCCCGTGATTTTCTTCATCGCGAGCGGCACCAGGAAATAGAACCAGAAAATCACCAGGATCAGCGGCGTCGCGCGCAGCAGGTTTACATAGCCGCCGGCGGGCGCGCTGAGCACTGTGAAGCTCGACAGGCGCATCAGCGCGAGCAGCGTGCCGAGTAATATACCGCCCAGCATGGACAGCAAGGTGAGCCCCAGCGAGAACAGCATGCCCTGCCACAGGTAGGGCAGTGAGCGCGAAATGACGTCAAAATCAAAACCGGTGAACATGCCGTGCTATTTCCCCGCGGATCCGATGTAGCCGGGCACGCGCGCCTTGTTCTCCAGCGCGCGCATCGCCACCGTCACCGCGAGCGTGATCAGCACGTAGATCACGGTGGCGACGGTGAAGGCCTCGAAGGTGCGGAACGTGTACTCGGAGATCTGCCGTGCCTGGGCGGTGAGCTCCAGCACACCTATGGTGAGCGCGACCGACGAATTCTTGAAGATGGTCAGGAACTCGGAGGTGAGCGGCGGGATGACGATGCGATAGCCCATCGGCAGCAGCACGTGGCGGTAGACCTGCCCCCGCGTGAGACCCATCGCGAGGCCCGCGTAGGTCTGTCCGATGGGGATCGACTGGATGCCGGAGCGCACCTGCTCCGCAACGCGCGACGCGGTGTAGAAACCGAGGCATAGCACCGCATTCCAGAATTCGGGCATGGGCATCCGGGTCTTCATCCAGTCCCCCATGCCCGGGGGCACGATTTCGGGCAGCACGAAGTACCAGATGAACATCTGAACCAGCAGGGGGACGTTGCGGAAGACCTCGACGTAGATCGTGGCGGGAGCGCGCAGCACGGCGAGCGGGGTGGTACGCAGCACTCCCAGCACCGAACCCACGATGAACGCAATGATCCAGGCCAGGATGGATACCAGCAGCGTCCACTTGGTTCCGGAGAGAACCCAGTCGAGGTAGGTGCCGCCGCCCGAGAAGGCCGGCTGCAGAAAGACGCTGAAGTCCATGATCAGCAGGATTTTGTCTGACCTGGTTCCGGCAAAATCCTGAAATGGAAGAAACCGAAGAATGACGCGATGAGAACCTCACGCAACCGACGTTTGTTCCGGCCAGTCCGATGTTGCGACATGCAACGTTTGTTCCGGCCAGTCCGATGTTGCGACATGCAACGTATCTTCTCAGGCAGCCTGTCGCCGGAGGCGGCAGGCTTGCACCAGGAGTTTGTCGGGGCCATGTCCGACAAGTTCCTCCTAGCACTTCATCTTGCCACAGGCCTCGACACCCTTGTCGTTCGGGTTCTTCACCAGTTCCTTGAGCGCGTCCGACATCGGGAAGCCCAGGTTGATGCCTTTGGGCGGGATCTTCGACTGGAACCACTTGGAGTAGATCTTGTTTATTTCGCCGCTCTTGTAGAGGCCGGTCACGGTCTTGCCGACCAGTTTCTTGAAAGCCGGGTCATCCTTGCGCAGCATGATCCCGTACGGGTCGTCCGACAGGAACTGGCCGACGATCTGGTAATCGGCCGGCTTCTTGGCGCTGGCGCGCAGGCCATAGAGCAGGATGTCGTCCATCGGGAACGCCACTGCGCGGCCGGTTTCCACCGCCAGGAACGACTCGGCATGGTCCTTGGCCGGGATGAAGTTGATTCCCAGCTTCTTCTCGTCGTTGTACGCTTTCATGACCCGTTCATTCGTGGTGCCCTGCGTGAAGACCACGGTCTTGCCCTTGAGGTCATCGTAGCCCTTGATGCCGGAAGACTTCTTGACGATCAGCTTGGTGCCGGTCATGAAGTAGGTGGGGGCGAAGGCGACCTGCTTCTGCCGCTCGACGCTGTTGGTGGTGGAGCCGCACTCCATGTCGATGTTGCCGCCGGTGAGAATCGGGATGCGGGTCTGGGAGGTGACCGGCACGTACTCGATCTTGAGCTTCGGCATCTTGAGTTCGGCCTTGATCGCATCGACGATCTTCAGGCAGATATCGACGCCGTAGCCGATTGGCCGCTGTTTGTCGTCGAGATAGGAGAACGGGATCGAGGCGTCGCGGTGGCCGATTTTCACGACGCCGGTGTCCTTGATCTTCTTGAGCGTTCCGGTGAGTTCCTGCCCGGCGGCCGGGGCGGCGATCATGACTGCCGCGAGCATTGAGCACAACAAAGTTCCAAGGCGGATCATCGCAATCTCCTCAAGGCGTTATGGGGTCGGAAAGGCGCGCGGAATGCATCCTATAAGTTATTGAACTTGCAGTTTGAATCTAGCCTAACACGGTTGTGTTGTCCAGTTTGTGCCGATCCGGCGCGCGCTGCGGCCGGGAACCGGCCTGTGCGCCTGGCGCGGGCCTTTCATTGGCGCGAGAGGGCGCGTGATGTCACTTCGCTTGCGCGTCGCCATTTGCCCCGTTCGCGCGGCCGACTCGTCGCGCCGCGGCCGATGCCATCTGCGCATTGCTGTGCGCGCCGTGCGTGATCTCGATCGACCAGTTGAATGGAACACCGAGCTGACCGGCTGCGCTCCGTGCGCCATCGAAAAAACGCTTCCCGCGCTCGAACCTGTGGGCGCCCTGAGCCATCGCTTCCGGCGCGCGCGGCAGCGATGGATGGTCGGGGTCGATGTCCTCGCTTCCCAGCAGGACGATGAGGCGCCGGCTCAACGCAGCACGCAGATGCTCGTTGGCCGATTCCAGGCCGCCGAGTCCGTAGGGATAGCGTATGTCCGGGTCCGGCATGGCGTAAGAACCCGCATTCGCAGCGACCGCGACTCGAAACCGCGCCGCCGGCATGACCAGTGCCATGCGGTGCACGAATTGGCCGCCGGCAGAATGCCCATAAATGTCATAGTGCGCGGCGGTGAATACATTGGCGAGCTTCACTGCGTCGAAGATGTTCTCGAGCGCGGTGAAACTCCATTCTGCGTCGGGCATCATCGTGCCGTCCGCGCGCATCACATTACCGAATTGGTATTGCCGAATCCTGCCGAACCCGGCTTGCGAGAACTCGGGCACGAGCAGGATGAACTGTCCCTTCTCGGCGTGCGGGATCCAGTGCCGGCGGTAGGTCTCACCATTGCGTCCGCGGCCGTGCATGACAAACACCACGGGTGCATCGGCGCCGGCGGCGTGCGGCCGGTAGTACCAGACGGTGATCTTCCGCGTGCGTCCATCCATGTGATGTTCGTACAGGAAGCTGCCCGAGCCCTCGGCGAGGCGGTAGGCGGGATCGGACGCCTGAGCCAGGCTCGCAACGAGCGCAAGTACTGCTCCAGCCGCAAGGGTGCGTCCCGCGTTCAACACGGCAGGGTGGAGTCGTCGTGCGCGCGCTGGCGTGCCCGCGTCATGCTGATGGGTTCCCTGGCGCCCCGTGCACGACAAGCGTGAAGCGGGCGGAGGGGGCGCGACGTTTGGCGTGGGGGTGGCTTACGGGCACGGAGCGGGCGAAGGACGGCTGGGGCGGCGTGGTAGATAGGCCAAGTCTACCGCGTAAGCCTGACGTAAGGCGGACGGAGTAACATCCGCGCGCGGAATTCGTGGCGGCATGCTCCCGCGCCGGCGGACCAACCGACCGGTGGCGCCGCGTATTCCGATCAATCCAACTGAAGGAGTACGATGATGCCTGAGGTAAAAGACACCGCGCAAGGGAGCGCGGCGACGGTCGCGCCGAGCATGAAGTTCAAGGACATGAGCGTTTTGCAGAAGCTCACCTTTATCGGCAAAGCCACGCTTTGCGTATTGACGTTCGGTTTTGCCTTTCCGAATATCTTCATGGATTAGTTTCAGGCTGGAACCCGGGTGCGCAATGACGTGCGCGCCTGGATTGCCCCTGCATTCCGCTCCGCGCCGCACGCGCCGGAGGATGCGGGCGCCGTCCGGTGCCCAGGTGTTGCTGCGTCCTTCGCGCGCCGGATACGGCCTCATTTGACGATAAATGCCTCGATGATGCGCGCGAGCCGCTCCGGCTGATCGTGGTGCATCATGTGCCCGCAATCGTCGATCCAGGCTTCGTGAAAGTCGCGGAACGCACACCGGCGCTCGTCCAGTTGTTGCGGTGTGTCCCTGAGATAACCGCCACGCTTCGAATCGCGGCCGAAGACCCAGAGCACAGATGCCGTGATCTCGCGCCAGCATGCGAGCATTTCCTCGATGCGGAACAGATACGGGTTCGCTATCTTGTGCCGCGGGTCGCTGCGTAGAACGATCTCGCCGCTTTCGCTTTCCCGCGCCCAGTGCCGGGCAAGAAAGGCCGCCCGCTCGCCCGTGAGCCGTGGATTCAGACCCTTGAGCCGTTCGGCAACCTCGTCGTAGGAACGGTACGGTTTGAAGCGGGGCGGGTCGCGCAGGTCGTCGAGCCACTGCCTGATGCGGGCCGGTGCCTGCCCGGGCGCGGTACGCCCGAGACCGAATCCCTCCAGCGACACGAGCCGGCGCACGCGATGCGGCCGCACTCCGGCGTAGGCGCACGCGACCATGCCGCCCATGCTGTGGCCGACGATGTCCGCGGGCGCATCGGGTTGGATGAGGTGCAGCAGATGGTCCAGGTCGGCGTAGTAGTCCGGAAACCAGTAACCATCCCGCTCCCACTCGCTCAACCCGAATCCCCGCCAGTCGGGCGCGATGACATACCAGTCGCGCTCTAAGCAATCCACCAGGAACTGGAACGACGCCGAGACGTCCATCCAGCCGTGAAGAAGAACGAGTTTTGGATGGCGCGGCTCGCCCCACGTGCGCACGTGGTGGCGCAGTCCGCGGACCTCGTAATAGTGCGATGCGCTCGGTTTCGTCATGAGTAATGCGAACTCGAAAAAACGCGCATTATGCAGCAAATGTCGATTTTTTCGCTGCGCGCCGTAAAATACGCGGATGGACCCGGCGTTCGTCCACCTCAGGCTGCACAGCGAGTACTCGATCGTGGACGGGATCGTCCGCCTCGACGAGGCGGTGGCGGCGGCGGCGCAGGACGGCATGCCGGCGCTGGCGCTGACCGACCTCGCCAACGTTTTTGGCCTCGTCAAGTTCTACAAGGAAGCGCGCGGCAAGGGGCTGAAGCCCCTGTCCGGCTGCGACGTCTGGATCGCCAACGATGGTGATCGCGACAAGCCCCACCGTCTGCTGCTCCTGTGCCAGTCGCGCGAAGGCTATCTGCGCCTGTGCGATCTCCTGAGCCGGGCCTATCGCTGCAACCAGTATCGGGGACGCGCCGAAATTGCGCGCGGTTGGTTCTCCGAAGTCGGCACCGGAGGGCTCATCGCGCTTTCGGGTGCGCACCTCGGCGACGTCGGGCAGGCGCTCATCGCCGGCAACGGGACGCAGGCGCGTTCCTTTGCCCGCGGCTGGCACGCACTGTTCCCGCAGCGTTACTACCTCGAGCTGCAGCGGCTGACCGATGGCGCATCCGGCGCCGCGTCCGTCGCAATCGAGAATTGCGTGCAGCAGACAGTGCGGCTTGCGGCCGAGTTGAAGCTGCCGGTGGTGGCGACGCACCCGGTGCAGTTTCTTGCGCCCGACGACTTCCGCGCGCACGAGGCGCGGGTGTGCATCGCCGAGGGTTACATCCTTGCCGATCAGCGGCGCCCGAAGCGTTTCGGCACCGATCAGTACTTCAAGACCCAGGCGGAAATGGCCGCGCTGTTTCGCGACATTCCCGCAGCGCTCGCCAATAGCGTCCAGATCGCGATACGCTGCAATCTTACGCTCGAACTTGGCAAGACCTGGCTGCCGATGTTTCCGACACCCGGCAACGTCGGGCTGGAGGACTACCTCACACAGCGTGCGGTCACCGGGCTCTGCGAGCGATTGAAGCAGCTCTATGCCGACGAGACGGTGCGTGCAGCGAATCAGGCACGTTACGAGGAGCGGCTCAGGTTCGAGATTGCGACCATCGTGCAGATGGGGTTCGCGGGCTACTTCCTGATCGTCGCCGACTTCATCAACTGGGCGAAAGGGAACGGCGTGCCGGTGGGTCCGGGACGCGGCTCGGGCGCCGGTTCGCTCGTCGCCTATTCGCTGGGCATCACCGATCTCGATCCGCTGCGCTACGACCTGCTGTTCGAGCGCTTCCTCAACCCGGAACGCATCTCCATGCCGGACTTCGACATCGATTTCTGTCAGGACGGGCGCGATCGGGTGATCGATTACGTAAAGAGCAGGTACGGCGCCGACAGCGTCTCGCAGATCGCCACCTTCGGCACCATGGCGGCGAAGGCGGTGGTGCGGGACGTAGGCCGCGTGCTCGACCTCCCGTACAGCTTCTGCGACCAGTTCGCGAAGCTGATCCCGTTCCAGCCCGGCCGCACGGTGACGTTGCGGTGCCGCACGGATGCGGACGACAAGCAGACGATTTATGCCCGCGAGATCGAGCCGCTCATCGGGGAACGCGAAAAAAAGGAGGAGGAAGTCGTCGAGTTGCTCGCGCTCGCCGAAAAACTCGAAGGCCTCACGCGCAACGTCGGCATGCACGCGGGCGGCGTCCTGATCGCGCCGGGCAAGCTCACCGATTTCTGCCCGCTTTACGTTGCCGACGGCGCGCAGGCGTCCGTGTCGCAATTCGACATGAAGGACGTCGAAGCGGTCGGCCTCGTCAAGTTCGACTTCCTTGGACTCACCACGCTCACGATACTGGACTGGACGGCGAGATACATCAGGAATGAGGATCGAGGATCGAGGATCGAGGGAAAACCCGCAGAGATCACTCAATCCTCAATCCTGAATCCTCAATCCTTCGACCTTGCCGCCATTCCCCTCGACGACCGCAAGACGTTCGAGATCTTCTCGAGCGCGAACACCACCGGGATCTTCCAGTTTGAATCGCGCGGCATGCGCGACTTGCTGAAGCGCGCGCGCCCCGACCGCTTCGAGGACCTGATCGCGCTGGTCGCGCTCTACCGGCCCGGGCCGATGGACCTGATTCCAGACTTCATCGAGCGCAAGCACGGGCGCCAGCGCGTCGACTACCCGGATCCCAGGGTGCAGCCGATCCTCGAGCCTACCTACGGGATCATGATCTACCAGGAGCAGGTGATGCAGATCGCGCAGGTGATCGGCGGTTACACCCTGGGAGCCGCCGACGAGTTGCGCCGCGCGATGGGCAAGAAACTGCCCGAGGAAATGGCGCAGCACCGCGGCACCTTCGTCGCGGGAGCGGCCAAGAACGGCGTGTCGGAGCGGAAGGCCAACGAAATTTTCGACCTGATGGAGAAATTCGCAGGCTACGGTTTCAACAAATGTGTCGTGGGTTCGACACAGGTGCAGGACGCGCGCACGGGTGAGCGCTGGACCGTGCAGGAGTTGTTCAAGCGGCGAAAGAACCTCGATCTGGTTGTGCATTCGCTGGGGGATGACTGGCGCTTGCGCGCACGAGCCGTGCGCACCGTGGTATGGAACGGGCGCCGGCCGACCTTCGAGCTTCGCACCGCGCTCGGCCGTCGCATCGTCGCGACCGACAATCATCCGCTGCGTACGCTCGACGGCTGGATTCCGCTGCGTGATCTCGCACCCGGCAACCGCATTGCCATGCCACGCCGGCTTGATGTGGCGAGCAGCGCGCGCTGGCCGGAGCACGAGCTAATCGTGCTCGGCGGGCTACTTTCTGAAGGTAATACCTGCCATCCAACGTGTTTGTACTTCTATAACAACGATGCCGGGCTGATTGCCGATTTCGCCCATGCCGCGAGCCGCTTCCCGGATACAGTCGCAAGTGTGGCGACGCGCGCCAATGGTCGCTTGGAAGTGTGCCTTTCCACCGGGCGTGATACGCGCTTTCGTAAGGGCCGGCGGCCGTGGAACGCGACCGTGGGCAATGCCGCGCTCGCGCTCGACGAGCTGCCCGCTCGCAACGGCGCGTTTGTGTGGGCGCAACAGCTCGGCCTGCTCAATCGACGCGCCGATCGGAAGCGCGCACCGCGCGCGGTGTTCACGCTCGCTGACGGGAACATCGCGTTGCTGCTCGGTCGCATGTGGTCGGGCGATGGTTTCTTCATCGGGCCGTCGAACACAGTGCCATATTACGCAACCAGTTCCGAGGGTTTGGCGCGCGACGTGCAGGATCTCTTGCTGCGGCTGGGGGTGGTTGCGCGCATCCAAACGAAGCGGTTCAAGTATCGAGGAGGATTGCGCCCCGGTTACGCGGTATACCTGCTGGGCGAGGACAGTGTGCGGCGGTTCGTCGAGTGCGTCGTGCCGCATTGTGTTGGGCGCGATGTGCAGATTCGAGCGTTGAAGGCACGTCTGGCGCTGTTGGCAGGCGGCGCCAGCAGCAAGGACACGGTACCGGGCGCTGTGCGTCGCCGGGTTGATGCCGCACGGATCGGAGCGGGACTGACCTGGCGCGAACTGGAAGTGCAAAGCGCCGTCTCGATGAGGGAGTTTTACGGTCGCG
>JACQGN010000290.1 GCA_016199545.1 Betaproteobacteria bacterium
CCCGAAGGTAGAGGGGAGCGTCGAGCGGAAATGTCAGGCCTGCTTTTTCGGAAATCGTCGGACGGTGCCGGTTTACGTCGCCGCGTTGGAACGGACGCCGCGCGCCGTTCAACGCGGCGGCCCCATCTTCCCGTGCCTGTCAAGGCTTCGGATGAGGCCTTCGAGGCCGAGGAACTCCACGCGCAGGCCGGCATGCTTTTCGACGAACGGCTTGACAACGTCGGCCGCAACCACGAGATTCGCGCCCTCGGGGTGTCTCTTGCGGAACGAACCGAGGTTTGTGGCGTCGAAGTTTGCGCTCGACGCCTTGCACTCCACGGCCACCGGCGGCCTGCCTCGCCGCACGAACACGAAATCGACCTCGTGTCCGCGCTTGTCGCGCCAGTAACGGATCGCGCGCGTCTGAAGTCGTGCGTGCATCTCGTTCAGCACGTAGTGCTCCCAGAGCAGTCCAAAGTCCTCGGGGCGGAGGCGCTCGATTCCACGGTAGTGGCAGATGAAACCGGTGTCGAAGCCGTACACCTTGGGCGCGGCGATGATTTCCGTCGCGCGCCGCGCGCTGAATGGCCGGACCACGTGCGCGACGAACGTCGCCTCCAGCACTGCCAGATAGTTGGTGATCGAGGTGCGGCTGACCTCGCAGTCGCGCGCGAACCGCGTGGCCTCGAACAGCCCTCCGCTTTGCACGTGCAGGAGTTCGACGAAGCGCTGAAAGGAGTGCCGCCGTTCCAGTCGAAACAGTTCCAGGATGTCCTTCGCCCAGTACGAATCGATCCACTCCTGGACTTCCCGCTCCGGTGCATCCTTCGCCAGGAAGAACGGGGGCAGCCCGCCGCGCAACAGCCTGCGCCCGAGATCCGGCGCATCGAAGTCGGTCAGGTCCCGCGACATCATCGGCGTGAGCCACAGCTCGGCCTTGCGTCCCGTCAACGTGTCGCGAAACCGGCGCGAGGCGCCGAGCGTCGAGGAGCCCGTCGCGAGGATCTTCACGTCCGGGTGATGGTCGGCTGCGATCTTGAGCAGCTCCGACGGGTTGGCGAGCCGGTGGATTTCGTCGAGCACGATGGTGCGCGCGCGCCGCGCGGCGAGAAACGCCTCGGGTTGCGCGAGCAACCGGCGCACGCTGGGCAACTCGCAGTCGAGATACTCCGCGCGCGGCAGCGAGCGGGCAATCGTGGTCTTGCCGGAGCGCCGCACGCCCGACAGCCAGACGACGGACTTGCCGCGCCACGCCGCAGCCAGGCGCTCCAGCCAGAAAGACCTTGTTCTAAATGCAATCATGATTTCGAATAGTAGCACCAAACGTCATCGTGGCGGCAGTTCGCACCGCGTCAGGCAGCCCCGGATGAGGCGCCGGGGACTCATTCTTGCCGCGGCCGCATGGCCGGCGCTTGCGTGGGTTCGTGCGGGATCAGCGCAGTCGAAGCAACCGGTTCTGATCGGGTGGCTGGGCTTTACCTCCCGGGAAGCTATGGCGCGTTCGTTCGCTGCGTTCAAGGCGGAACTCGCGGCGCTGGGGTGGAAGGAGGGGGCGCAAATCAGGATCGAGGATCGCTGGGCGCAGGGTCAGGACGACCGACTGCCATCCCTGACTCTGGAACTTGTGGGGAAGAAGCCAGCGCTGATCGTGGCGTGGGCGATGCGCGTGGTGGTGGTCGCGGCCAAGAACGCGTCCGGGATCCCGATCGTCATGGTGACTTCCAACGACCCGGTCGCAGCAGGATTGGTGACCAACCTCGCCCGGCCCGGCGGCACGATTACAGGGATCGCTGGTTTCAGCATTGATTTTGCCGGGAAATTTCTCGAATTACTGCTTGCCGCCGTGCAGAACGTAAAGCGCGTCGGATTTCTGGCTTACGCCAACAACCCTAACCGCGCCAAGATCATGGAAGCGGCTCGCCGCTCGGTCACGCAACACTCGGTGGAAGCGCACTTTGCAGAGGTGGCGACTCGCGAGGAAATCGAGCCGGCCATTTTGCGACTGGCGAAGGAGGGCGCGCAGGCTCTGGTCGTCTTACCAGGATTGCTGACCGGGGCAGAGCGGCAGCGCATCATGAAGCTCGCACTGGCGCAACGCTGGCCAGTGGTTGCGGTAAGCAGTGCGTTCGCTGCGAGCGGGGCTCTACTGAGCTATGGCCCCGATTTTGTAGCGAGCACCCGGCGCGCCGCCCACTACGTTGACCGCATACTGAAGGGCGCGAAGCCGGGCGACCTGGCGATCGAGCAGCCCACGAAGTTCGAGCTGGTCATCAATCTCAAGACCGCCAAAGCGCTCGGCATCACCATTCCGGAGAAATTGCTGCTCCGTGCGGATCGGGTGATCGAATGATCCGTAAATCCGGACACTGCCGTGCCGGTTTACGTCGCCGCGTTCGAACGGACGCCAAGCGCCGTTCAACGCGGCGGGCGTTGCTCCTCGCGGCGGTAGCGTGGCCGGCGCTCATTTGGCCGGGCGCGACGCCCGCGCAGCCGAAGAAGTCCCCAGGCAGACCCATGCGGATCGGCATCATTACACTCGCACGGTCGTCCGCCGAGCCGAATAACATCAAGTTGTTTACCGGAGCTCTGGCAGGCCTTGGATGGGTGGCGGGGCGCGACATCGTTTATGACGTCGTTTACGCGGAAGGCGATCAGGCGCGCCTCCCAGCACTTGCCGAAAAGATCGCGGCGGGCAAGCCCGATGTGATTCTCGCTCCCAGTGCGTTTGAGCTCAGGCCGGTATTGAAGAATACCCATACCGTCCCCGTCGTGTTCTGGGGAGTAAACGACCCGGTGGCGCAAGATTTCGTGAAAAGCCTTGCCCGCCCCGGCAGCAATGTAACGGGGGTTGCAAACATCGGCTGGGAGCTTGCCGGCAAGCGCATGCAGCTTCTAAAGGAAGCGTTGCCCGGGATAAGCCGCGTTGGCGTGCTGGTCACACCGGCGCGCTCCGCTTCCCTGGAGCTGAAGTTGATCGAGCAGGCGGCGGGCGCCGGTGTGAAGGTGATCCCCGCGATGTTGAAAGAAGCACGGGAACTTGACGCCGCGTTGGCGCTGCTCGCGGAAAGCCGCGTTGAAGCGGTGCTCACGACTCAAATATCAGTGTTCAGCCGCGAGCGCCGGCGCATACTGGAATTCGCGTCGGCACGGGGCATTCCACTGATCGCACACGCGGCCAGCATGGCCGACGATGGATCGCTTATCGCGTACGCCTCCATTTTCTCCGAGCGGATCGATCGAAGCGCGCACATAGTGGACAAGTTGTTGAGAGGGACGAAGCCCGCCGACATTCCGGTCGAGCGGCCGACCAGGTTCGAGCTGGTCGTGAACCTCAAGGCCGCCAGGAAGCTCGGCATCAAGATGCCGGAAAAACTGCTGTTGCGCGCTGACAGGGTGATCGAGTGAACGTCAAAGACGGATGTCGGAGCACCGCGCTTGCTCGCAAGGTCGGAGTAGACGCGGCACGCGCACGCTTCGTGCCCCCGCTATCCGGGGTGAAGCGGGTTTTCCCAACGCAGCCCGGGAAAGCGCGCGAAGTCGCCGTCTGTGGAACAGAGTATCAGCCCATGCTCGATGGCAAGTGCGGCAAGGTGCGCATCCTGCACCAGATTCGCGTGAACGCCCGGCGCCGCAAGAAGTTCGCCAAGAATTTCGCGATGGCGTTCGGTGGGCTGCGGAATCCATGCCCGCTCGGCCGCGAGCCAGGCGAGCGCCTGCCGCCACGCGTCCGGCATCGATTCGGGTCGTTCAAACACGCGCGGATTGGTGGTCAGGCGCAGGAACGCGAGAAGGCTCGGCCAGGGAAGGCCGACCGGCGCTACGCCGTTCAGGCGCCCGTCGAGCCATGCGCGTGCGGCCTCGTGCCGGGGAAAGGTGCTGACGTGGGCGTAGATCAGCAGATTGGCATCGACCAGTATCACCGGAAGGACTCGCCCTCCGCGATAGCAAGCACCTCTGAGACATTGTCGATGGTGCCCACCAGGCAGCGCCCGAGCGATACCGGGCGCGTTTGCGGCGCGCGGCGCCTCGGAGGAGGCGCCGCCATCTGCCCCAGGCCCTGTCGCAGCGCTTCGTTCACGAGCTTCTTCAGGCTGGCCTTGCGCGCCTTGCGCAATCGCTCCAACGCGATGGCGACATCCTTGTCGAGCGTCAGGGTCGTTCTCATGCATCAAAGCATAATGGAACTGATGCTTTGATGTCAATCAAGGTAGACGCGGAAGCGATTATGCCAATGAGGCTCGAATGGGTGGTGAACCTCACGACGGCCAAAGCGCTCGGGATCACGATCCTGAAAACACTGCTGCTGCGCGCCGACCGGGTGATCGAGTGATTCCGAGGAGGAAATTTCTCGCCGGGCTCGCCACGCTTTACACGGCTGCGGCAGTTGCGCCATCGAGCATATCCGCGGGCAGGTCGGCGCGCGTGGGCATTCTCAGTTCGGGGACTTGGGACGAGGCGTTGCTGCAGGAATTTATCGGTGCCATGCATGATCTGGGCTGGGTGGAGGGCAGGAACATCATTTATGAAAGGGTGGCTGTCAATGGCATCGGACGGACGCCGGAGGCAGCCAAGGAGCTTGTCTCCAGGAATCCGGATCTGATCGTGGCGCGCGGTGGGCCTGACGCGCTGGTGCTGCTTGCCAGGACCCGAACGATTCCCATCGTATTTTGGGCGGCAAACGATCCGATCGAAAGGGGCATTGTGGCAAGCCTGCCGCGCCCAGGCGGCAATGTTACGGGTGTGGCGAATATCGGCTGGGAGCTTGGCGGCAAGCGTATGCAGCTTCTTCGTGAAGCGGTGCCCGGAGCAAGCAGGGTGGGGGTGCTCACCATGGCAGCAGGGTCGTCGCTCTCGGAACACAAGCTGATTCGACAGGCGGCAGGCCCGGTCGTGGAAGTTGTGCCGGCGGTGGCGAAGATGGCCCAGGAGCTTGACTCCGCGCTTGCATCCCTGGCGAGCGCCCGTATTGGCGCACTGATGACGACGCACACTCCGCTCTTCCTGCGCGAGCGCAAACGTATCCTGAATTTCGCTGCAAGAGCGCGCTTTCCCGTGATTGGACACCGCAACGAACTGGCTGACGACGGGGCACTCTTGTCGTACAGCTCGGCACTCGTCGATCAGGTTCGTCGATCCGCCCACCTGGTCGACAAGGTGTTGAAAGGCACGAGACCCGCTGACATACCGGTCGAGCAGCCCACGAAGTTCGAGCTGGTGGTGAACGTCAAGACCGCCAAAGCGCTCGGCATCAAGATTCCGGAGAAGCTGTTGCTGCGCGCCGACCGGGTGATCGAGTGATTGCACTACAGTACCGGGACGAGCGCCTTCCCATTCGGCAAGCGGTACGCGGCGAAGTCCCGCAAGTCGATCGTGAGGATGTCCGTGATGCCGGTCTGCTGCGCCACCCACAGCAACGAGGCGTCGGCGAGGTCCATCGGCAGGTCGTGATACTTCTCCTTCCAGGCGGCGATCTCGGAGAGCGCGGTTTCGTGGAGTTCCACCACGCTCAATCCGCCGCTGGCTGCCCAGCGCAGAAAGCTTATTTGCGTGCGCTCCGGAAGAAAGTGGCAGGCCTCGGCCAGAACCGGCCACGTGGTCAGCATACGCCCGCGGAATTGCTCGAGGAAACGCTTGACCTGGCGATAGTTCTTGTCGGAGCGATCCTGCATTGCGATGAGCGGCCCCGCGTCAACGAGAATGCTTCGCACGCAGCTTTTCCCTCAGGTATCGCTTGCGGTTCTGGGACGCGTCACGCCTGCCGCTTGCGATCGCACCGATCAGGCCGAATTCGCGTGCAAGCTCGTAAGGCGTCTTGGTCGTATCGCTTGCCGCGGCGAGATGATCGCGCAACAGCGTCGTCAGCACCTCGGTCTTGGTCTTGCGCCGCTTGCGGCAATAGCTGTCGAGTTGCTCTTCAAGCTGCGGATCGAGGCGAACGGTGAGGGTCATGGGGGCTCCGGGGCGTACTTGTAATACGATATTACAACAGGGCTGGAGGGCGCGCAAGCGCGCCGGTCGGGTGATTGAATGAACCGCGCGTCTCTGCAGGGCTCGGGGGCGCAGGCTCATGCCCGAACGGCGCGAACTGCCGCGCTGCCCGGGTTCGAACAGGCGAAGCCAGAGACTTGTAAATTGAACATGGAATGTTCAAAATACAAGAATGAAGAAGGCTGGCCTCGAGCGCTGCGCGCTGCGCGAGCGCGTCCAGAGAAGCCTGCGCGACAGCCCTGTGGTGGCGCTGGTGGGTCCACGGCAATGCGGCAAGACGACGCTGGCGCGAGAAATCGCGCGCGGCCGGCGCGGGGCGTATTTCGACCTCGAGGATCCGGTGAGCCTGCAGCGGCTCGCGCAGCCGAAGACCGCGCTCGAACCGCTCGACGGGCTGATCGTGATCGACGAGGTCCAGCGCCGGCCCGATCTCTTTCCGGTGTTGCGCGTGCTGGCCGATGCCGCGCGCCGGGGCCGGCGGTTTCTGATTCTCGGCAGCGCGTCACCGGAGCTGCTGCGGCAGGGATCGGAGACGCTTGCCGGGCGCATCTCGATCATCGAGATGGCCGGGTTCGATCTGGGCGAGACGGGCGCTGCGGCATTGCGAAGACTATGGTGGCGCGGTGGCTTTCCACGTTCGTTCCTCGCGCGCAGCGAAGCGGTGAGCGTCGCCTGGCGGGCGGACTTCATCCGCACCTTCCTCGAGCGCGACATGCTGCAACTGGGTGTGCGCATACCGCCGCCCGCCTTGCGCCGGCTCTGGACCATGATTGCGCATTACCACGGGCAGATCTGGAATGCGTCCGAGATCGCGCGTTCTCTGGGCGAGGCGCACGTGACGGTGAAACGGCACCTCGACGCGCTCACCGGCGCGCTGATGGTACGGCAACTACAGCCGTGGTTCGAAAACCTCGGCAAGCGACAGGTGAAGGCCCCGAAGGTTTACGTGCGCGACTCCGGGCTGCTGCACACGCTGCTCGACATGGCTACACCCGCCGTGCTGCACGCCCATCCCAAGGTAGGAGCGTCGTGGGAGGGATTCGTGATCGAGGAACTGATCGGGCTGGCGGGCGAGCGCAATGCCTGGTACTGGCGCACGCAGGCCGGCGCGGAACTCGACCTGCTGCTCATGCTGCGCGGGCGCCGCATCGGAGTCGAGGTGAAGTATGCGGACGCGCCCTCGATGACGCGCTCGATGCATATCAGCATGGAAAGCCTCAAGCTCGACCGACTGTACGTCATTTATCCCGGGAGCGAGCCGTATGCGCTCAGGCCCGGAGTGGAGGTGCTGCCACTCCCGCTGGCGCGCGAACGCCTGATCGCAGCACGGGACGGTCGCTTGGCGCGAAGGCTGCCACATGAACGGTAAAGGCAAACAGATCCCGGCCGGATTATGTCGCTGCGTTAGAACGAATGCTGCGCGTCGTTCAACGCGGCGGGAGTTCATGATTGTGGCAGCAGCGTGGCCGGCGCTCGGGTGGATGAGCGCGGCGCGTGCGCAGCCGCAGAAACCCGCTGCAAGATCGGTGCGCATAGGCATACTTCTTACAGTGTCTCCCGGAACTTCGCCGGATGCGACATCCAAGCACCGGTTTGTGACCGCGATGCGCGAACTAGGCTGGGTGGAGGGACGAAACGTAACCTATGATCGCGTATACGCGGAAGGTGATGAAACGCGCCTGCCTGAGCTTGGTGGCCAGTTGGTCGCCCGGAAAGCGGATCTGCTTTACGTTACGACCAACCAGGAGGCGCTGGCGGTACTGGGCAAGACACGTACGATCCCGATCGTGTTTAGCGCGGTCGCGGGCCCGGTTGAGATCGGACTCGTCAAGAGCCTGGCGCGACCGGGAGGGAACGCCACGGGTGTTGCAAACATCGGCTGGGAACTCGGCGGCAAACGCATGCAGCTGCTAAAGCAGGTGTTGCCGAATGCGAGAAGGGTAGGAGTCCTGGTAGTGCCCAACACCCCTTCTGCCATGAATGAACCGCAATTGATTGGACAGGCCGCAGGGACGGGGGTCGAAGTCATGGTTGCCTACGTAACGGATGGTGAATTGGGGACGGCATTTGCATCGCTCGCACAAAGGCAGGTCGAAGCCGTATTGATGACCCATTCCGTGATCTTTATGCGTCAACGCAAACGCGTGTTGGAGCTGGCGTCAAAACTGCGGATTCCAGTCATTGGCCATCGCAGCGAAATCGCGGAGGCCGGCGCGTTGCTGTCGTACAGCTCGATCCTGCTCGAGCAGATTCGCGCCAGCGCCCGGATCGCGGACAAGATATTGAAAGGAGCGAAGCCCGCGGACATTCCGATCGAGCGGCCCACCAGGTTCGAGCTGGTGATCAACCTCAAGACCGCCAAAGCGCTCGACATCACGGTGCCGCAAAGCGTGCTGGTGCAGGCCGATCGGGTGATCGAGTGATCGAACGCCGCGCGTTGGTTTTCGCGCTCTGCCTGGGCGCGCTGATGGCTCCGGTCACCGCTTTCGCACAGCAGCCGGGCAGGATTTGGCGCATCGGTATTCTTTCGCTGCCGTTACGGGCAGACGCGATGACCAGCAATCGACTCGGCGCGTTCATGGAGGGAATGCGCGAGCTGGGCTACGTTGAAGGAAAGAATCTTTTAGTCGAATCGCGCTTTGCCGACGGGAAGGCGGACCGGTTGCCGGGACTTGCCGCGGATCTCGTCAAGCTGCGGGTCGATGTGATCGTCACATTCGGGACGCCGACTGTTAACGCCGCTTGGCAGGCGACGAAGACCATCCCCATCGTCGCCGCGGCGTTTGGTGATCCGGTTGGTAGCGGATTTGCAGCAACTCTCGCCCGCCCGGGTGGAAACGTTACGGGATTGACCACCATGGGCGAGGTGCTTTACGTGAAGCGTCTTGAACTGCTGGCGACTGTTGCTCCCAATGCAATGCGTGTTGCATTTCTCACCAACCCCGATAATGCGGCGCTCTCAAGGGCACTGCCGACTTACCGCGCGGCTGCGCAAAAGGGTGGAAGAGAGCTGGTTGTCATAAACGCACGACAGATGAGCGACTTCGAGCATTCGTTTTCGCTCATGTCTCGTGAGCGGGTAGAGGCGCTCATGGTGGCAGACGATCCGAATTTTGTTTCCCATGGTGCGCGAATCGCGGAACTGGCGATGCGGCACAGGTTGCCGTCAGTATTTGGCATCGCAGGCGAGAAAGGGGGTGGTCTGATCAGTTATGGGCCTCCCAGCGCCCCCCGCTTCCGCCGCGCCGCGACATTCGTGGACCGGATATTCAAGGGTGCGAAGCCCGCGGACCTGCCGATAGAAGAACCGACGCAGATCGAGCTGGCGGTGAATCTCAGGACCGCCAAGGCCCTCGGAATCACGATTCCGCAGTCACTTCTTCTTCGCGCCGACCGGGTGATCGAGTGAACGGCCGCGTACAGAGCGGACGACAGCCTGGGTCCTCAGCGGGGATGTTAGCGAAGAATCCCTGCGAGGTAGCGCGCCGCGGTGAGAATGGGAATGCCTTCGAATTCGCCAAGTGTAATAAGGTCGGCATCGCCCGAAATCAGGAAATCGACTCTACCGGCAAGCGCGGCGTCGAGGAACTTGTCGTCCTTGGGATCGCGGCAGATGTGAAACAGGCGCCGCGGAGCGACCATTTCGCTGTCACGCACCAGGATGATGACGGCGCGTTCGCGGGCTTCCGCCGCAACGTAGCGGTCGAACTTTTCGCGCGCGATGACGCCGAGCAACTCGTCCCGCGTCGCGGGCGAAAAGATCAAAGTTGCGTGCCCGGCGAGAAAGCCGAGCAATCTGCCCGGAACCGATTGAGGGAGGAGGATGCCGCTGACTATGGTGTTCGTATCGACAACAATACGCTTACCGGCTGTCATCGATCATGCGCTTGAGCTTGGCCAACGAGAGGCCCTTGCGGCGCGCCCGGTTGCCAATGGCGGCGGTCGCCGCCCGGAATTCCGCCGCCGAGTCCGCGCGCGGTTTGCGGTTCGACAGCCGACCGATCTCAATTGCCACACGCATGCGTACGATGCGTTTTTGCTCCTCGCTGAGAGCAGCAAAGCGCGCGGCAGTATCCTGGGTGACAAGGATAGCTGGGAGTGCGATGGTTTTCATGTTGTCAGTATACGGATTTTCGGGGAAATGGAATAGTGGCGACCGGCGATGGAGCGTTAACGAGGACTATCGGTGCACAATAAGCGACGTTGAGAGGATCTTGATGGGAACCGCCAGGGGGCTCGGCATTACAATTTCGGAAAAGCTGCTGCTGTGTGTCGATCGAGTGATAGAGTGAGCGCTGCCTTGGACGCCTGGCATCATGGCTGAACCTGACGTTACCAGTCCGAATTCGCCGACCGGCGCGTGGCGCATCTTCCGCAGTCGCCTGTTCCGGCGCTATCTGGTGCTGATCCTCGCACTGGTGTGCGGCGCGCTGCTCGCGAGCAGCGGCATCGGCCTTTACTTTTCCTATAAGGAGATCGAGGCGGCGCTTGCGAGCCTCCAGAAGGAAAAGGCGCTCGGCGCCGCGGCGCGCATCGAGCAGTTCATCCGGCAGATAGAACAGCAGCTTGCGTTCGCGTCGCTGCCACAGCTTGGCGCGCAGGGCAACGAGCAGCGCCACGTGGAGTTTCTCAAGCTCCTGCGCCAGGCGCCTGCGGTGACCGACCTTGCCTATGTGGACGCCAAGGGGCGCGAGCAGCTTACAGTGTCACGCCTTGGGGTGGACGACGCGGGGGGCACACGCAATCGTGCGAAGGAGCCGGCCTTTGCCGGGGCGCGCCCGAACAAGACGTATTTCGGGCCGGTGTATTACCGCAAGGAAACCGAACCCTACATGACGGTCGCGGTGCGTACCGGCGGGGAGCGCGGAGGCGTGACGATCGCCGAGGTCAATCTCAAGTTCATCTGGGACGTTGTCTCCCGCATCAAGGTGAGTGAAAAAGGCAAGGCATACGTGGTGGACACCGCTGGTCACCTTGTCGCCGACCCGGATATTGGCTTGGTGCTGCGCAAGACCGATTTGTCTGGCCTCGCGCACGTCAAGACCGCGCTAGCCGGCGAAGCGCTTGAGGAGCAGGCATTGCTATCGCGCAATGCTGCGGGAGTGGAAGTCTCCTCGGCCTGGGCCGACATTTCGCCTCTCGGCTGGAAAGTGTTCGTCGAACAACCGGTCGCCGAGCTGCACGCGACGCTCGACGCGTCAGTTCTGCGCACCGGCCTATTGTTGCTCGCGGGCCTGGTGATCTCGGCCTTGGTCGCGCTGATTTTCGCCAGCAGAATGGTGCGGCCGATCCGCGCGTTGCAAGCGGGCGCGGCGCAAGTCGGCAAGGGTGACCTCGGCCACCGCATCGACATTCATACGGGCGACGAACTCGAGTCGCTCGCGGCGGAATTCAATCGCACCACGACGCAACTCCAGGAATCGTACGCAAGCCTTGAGGCAAAGGTCGAGGCGCGCACGCGCGAACTCGCGAGCGCCAATGCCGGGCTGACCGAGACCCTCGAACAGCAAACGGCGACGGCGGAGATCCTGCGGGTCATCAGCAGCTCGCCCACCGACACGCAGCCGGTGTTCGATGCGATCGTCAAAAGCGGCGTTCATCTCTTCGGCGGCATGAACGTGTCGCTCCGGCTCGTCAAAGGCGATTACCTCGAGTCGACGGCAAGTACCCGGTCCGATTACGAC
>JACQGN010000288.1 GCA_016199545.1 Betaproteobacteria bacterium
GGGAAGGAACCTTAAGATAGTGCCATTGATCACAGAGAGAACTTCAGAGCAGGAACCGAGGACATACGCGATCCATAAGCTGCACTTTCATGATTGGCTGTTGGATAATCCTCCGATGTCCGCTGGCAGTTCTCGGTGTCCTCTGTGATCTCTGTGGCTGAATGATTTTCCAGGACTGAACGTGAAACATGGAAGCGAAAGCGCAGCGGGTGCTGGATTTCTGGTTCGGCGCGCCGGGCTCGCCGCAGGCGGGGCAGCGGCGCGCGGAGTGGTTCAGGAAGTCGGACGCGTTCGACGCATCGATCCGGGAGCGCTTTCTCTCCACCTACGAGGGGGCAGCGGCGGGCGGCCTCACGCAGTGGGACGCAACGGCGCGCGAGCTGCTCGCGCTCATCGTGGTGCTCGACCAGTTTCCGCGCAACATGTTCCGCGGCAGTTCGCGCGCGTTTGCGGCCGATGCGCAGGCACTCTCCGCTGCCGAACGCATGGTCGCCCGCGGCTGGGATATTGAACTCGTGCCGCTCGAACGCTCGTTTGCGTATCTGCCGTTCGAGCACGCCGAGGACCGCGCTTCGCAGGAGCGCTCCATGCAGCGCTTCGGGGCGCTGGCGCAGGATGCGGCTTATGCCGACTTGCTGGAGTGGGCGCGAAAGCACTACATCATCATCCAGCGTTTCGGGCGCTTTCCCCACCGTAACGCGATCCTGGGCCGTGTCTCGACGCCCGAGGAGATCGCGTTCCTCGCGCAGCCGGGATCGTCGTTCTGACGAGATTGCGGCCCGAAGCGTCCGTGCCTCCCGATGACACGATCCTGGTTGTCATCGCGAGGAGTGGGCGACGCGGCGATCTCGCGGCGAGCCGCGGTGACGTTGCCCGCAACGAGATTGCTTCAGCACGAAGCGTCCGTGCTTCGCAATGACACGCGAGCGGTGACTTGCGGCACAATATGCCTGATGATGGCCGCGTGGCACTTCAACAGCACCGTATGCAAGCTCTGCTTCTGACAGAACTGCAATATTACGAGGACAGCGCGGCGCTGTTCGAAGCGATCGCCGATCTTCCGTGGGCGGTGTTTCTCGACAGCGGTCTGCATCACCCCGGTCAGTCGCGCTTCGACATCCTCGCTGCGCAGCCGTATGTGCGTTTGGTCACGCGCGGCCCGCTTACCGAGATCCACGACCAGGGAATCGAACTCTCGCGCGAGGACCCACTGCTTCTGCTGCGCCGCCATATCGCCATCGACCCGGCCTGCGGCGGCGAGCTGCCATTCTGCGGCGGGGCAATCGGCTACTTCGGCTACGATCTCGCGCGGCGCTTCGAGCGGCTGCCGGCGCTGGTCCGCGATGCTGAACGCATTCCGGAAATGGCGGTCGGCATCTACGACTGGGCGCTGGTCGTCGATCACCTCGAACGCAGGAGCTGGCTCGCGGGGCAGGGCCGCGATCCGGAAACGGACCTGAAATGGAACGCTCTGGTGCGCCGCTTCAGCGCGCCTGCGGCGGAGAAACGACGGACGCCATTTCGCGTGACCTCGCCGGTCGCCTCCAACATGTCGCGCGAGCGTTACGGCAGGGCATTCCGCCGCCTGCAGACTTACATCCGCGACGGCGACTGCTACCAGGTCAACCTCGCCCAGCGTTTTTCCGCCACGGCGACGGGTGATCCCTGGCTCGCCTACCAGGCGCTGCGCGTCATGAATCCCGCGCCGTTCGCGGCCTATCTCAGCACGCCCTATGCGCGCGTGCTGTCCGCCTCGCCGGAGCGTTTCCTTGCGGTGCGCGACGGGCGAGTCGAGACGCGGCCGATCAAGGGCACACGGCCGCGCGCCGGACACCCGCGGCTCGACGCCCAACTCGTCGAAGAACTGCGCGCAAGTGAAAAGGATCGTGCGGAGAACGTGATGATCGTCGATCTGCTGCGCAACGATCTGTCGAAGAACTGCGCGCTGGGCTCGGTGCGGGTGCCGAAGCTCTTCGAAGTGGAAAGCTACGCGACCGTGCACCACCTGGTAAGCACGGTGACGGGAAACTTGAGGCCGGACCGCGACGCCATCGACCTGCTGCGCGGCTGCTTTCCCGGCGGGTCGATCACCGGTGCGCCGAAACTGCGCGCGATGCAGATCATCGAGGAACTCGAATCCCAGCGCCGGGGCCTCTACTGCGGCGCGATCGGCTATATCGGTTTCGACGGCGGCATGGACACCAATATCGCGATTCGAACGCTCGTTTGTTCGCACGGCACCGTGCGGTGCTGGGCCGGCGGCGGCATCGTCGCCGACTCCCGGCTCGAAGACGAGTATCAGGAGACCTTCGACAAGGCGGCGGCGATGCTGAAACTCCTGCAGCAGAGCGCCGCGGTCGAATCGGCAGGGTGATAACGGAAATCTGTCGCGCTGCACGCGCTGAGGGCGATTCATCGCGAATTTCGCAGAACCCTGGGGTCAGATCCTGCCTTTTGCCTTCCTCAATGAAACCAACCGACTCACCCGCGATACGGACAGCCCGGTAGCATCGGCGATGGCCGATCGTGTATGTCCGCCCTCCAGATAGGCCATCGCGATGGCAAACCGGCGGGGACTCAGGTCCTGGCGCTGCGGCCGTAAACCGAGTAGTAGACCAGCGCGACCATTACACTGCCGCCGACGATATTGCCGAGCGTCACCGGCACCAGGTTGCCGATAAGGCCGCCCCAGTCGAGCGCTGATGCGTCGATATTCGGCGCGGCCGCGCCAACGCTGCCCTTAAGAAAAATGCCGAGCGAGATGAAGTACATGTTCGCAATGCTATGCTCGAAGCCCGCTGCGACGAACGCGGCAATCGGAAACACAATCGCGAGGACTTTGTCGGTGACGCTGCGCCCCGCCATCGCGAGCCACACTCCGAGGCAGACGAGGAGATTGCACAATACGCCCTTGAAGAACGCCTCCCAGAACGGCAACGCCGTCTTGGCGGCGGCGATTTTCACATAGGCAAGGCCCACCGCGCCCTGGTTCATGTCCGCGTGATGCGACAGGTACACCACGATCGCGAGCCCGATCGTGAAGAAGAGGGCGCTCAGTCCGATGAATCCGCCCGCCACCACCCCCAGCGTGAGCGTCGGCAATGTCGGCAGGCGCGCCTTGGTCACGCCGACATTCTGGATCTTCTCGGAAATTTCCAGCGGCGAATACGCGTCAAAATTCAGGCGCCTGTCCATGTCACCTCCCCTGGCCATGAATATGCAGTCATGCGGTCGAACTTCCTCAGTTGAAACTGTAGGTGGCGGCGCCGCAGGCCACGTTGACATGGATCAGTACCGGGGGGCGCCAGCGGCCGCTCCGTGAAAGTGATCGGCTGTTCCTAGCCCCGATTAGCCAGACTGTCGGTGCGTTGAGTAGCTGCGCAAGCGAAGCCGACGCGTTCGGAGACGAAGAACTCGCACTGCTCAGAGAAGGCGCCGTCGATGTGTCATGCGAGATCGCGCCGCGCGGGCGCGCGCACCGCAAGTGTCAGCGGCCAGGCGTAGGTGCCGGGCGTGGTATCCGGGGCCAGAATAAGGCGGTAGTTGACTGTGACGACCCGGCGACCGGCGGTCGCTTGGCTTTCAATGATGGTTCCCCCTGCCGGACCGAACTGCATGCCGCTGCCGATGCCGTCGATCTGAACCGCGCGGAACAGCTTGCCGGACGAACGGAAATCCACGGCAATGCCCGAAGGCTCGGTGGTGGTGATGACGATGCGCGTGCCGCTTTGAACGTCGACCACGCCTCGCGCCACATCGTCCGCCGTGACGCGCACGGCTTGGGCCTGGTGTTCCATGATGACGTAGCCGTTCGGCAGCCCGATCGCCCATACGGCGGACGGGATCCGCGGGGGGCCGTCGGCTGTGGCGATTCCGGAGAGGAGCATAGTGAATAGAGCGAGTAACAGGATGCCAGGCCGCGACACGGCGATCTCGCAGCGGGTGCGCTGAGAGATTGTCATCGCGAGGAAACTGCGTTGACGAAGCGATCTCGCGGCTGGCGGCGATGCGTCGCTTGCGACGGGATTGCGTCGTGCCTCGCAATGACAGGCGGCGGGGCATCCGATTTCCTCGCGGCCTGCATTTTGAGTCGGTATGCGCGGCGGTCTCATGTTGCGCTCCTGTCAGAACCGGGTGGCTGTGTCGTGACTGTGTTTGCGGTGATTTCTTTGTTACTTGCACTGTAGCGGCGCAGCTAGCGTGGGTCTGTCGGGAGAACTGGACAAGGTCGGTCAGGAGTTCTTGACAAGAAACCCGGCGGCGCGGGTTTCGGTGTCATCGCGAGGAAGCGGCGCTGACGCGGCGATCTCGCGGCTCGCCGCGGCTGCGTGGCGTGCCACGGGATTGCTTCGGCCCGAAGAGTTCGGGCCTCGCAATGACACGTGTGTCTGCGGCTCAGCGCGCGAGGGGCGCCACCAGTATGGTCCCGAAAACGGCCAGATCGAACATCATGCGCCAGGCGATCGCCGCCCTGGGGTGCGAGCGTCCGTCGTTCCCCTGGCGTATCGTGGCGCGGACGCCCGACATGAATGAAATGATCACGCCCGTTGCGCCCAGTGCGGTGAGAAGTGTGAATGTGTTCATGGCTGCGCCGATCCTGCTTTGTCGATGGTCATACTGTAGTGACCCCCAGCGCACAGGTCTGTCAGGAGATCATGACAACGAAGCTTGGGGTCAGGTGTTGCCTATTGCCTTTCAGATTTTCCAGAGGTGGAACAGGCGTCCGGTCTTGCTACAGGAGCAGACGGGCAAAAGGCAAGACCCCGCTGTCACTGATTGCCGGGCAGTTGGTTCAGCCGGGCGATGAGCGGCGCGAGTTCGTTGAAAATGCGGTCCTTGCTGATGAATACCGCGGCGCCGGCGGCGAGCGCCTGCTCGACAACGTGCGCGCCGTTCTGGATCGACATCACCACCACGACGGTTTCGGGCGCCATTTCCTTGATGCGGCGGGTAAGCTCGATGCCGTTCACGTCCGGCAGGCACACGTCCATCAGCACCAGGGACGGGCGGTGTTCGCCGAACACGCTCATGGCGGTTGCGCCGTCCGCGGCTTCGAGCACTTGCCACGCGGGAAAGGTGAGGGCGAGAAAATCCCGCAGCGCGGCGCGCATCGGCGCTTGATCTTCGACGATCAGCACCGTGGTCTGTCCATCTATCGTTGTCATGTTCCTTGTTCCTTGCTCTTGTCCTTCGGGACACGGTTGTCCAATGTTCGCCACTTTAGCCGCAGGCCATCGCGGCGTCTGTCGGGACTGTTTGATACTTCTGGCTGGGCGGGCGGCGGAGTCCGATAATCCACTGGGCTCCAGAATGGTCGATGCGGCGTGCGCGGCGGGGAGCGTGCCCCGCTGTCCGGGATGGGTTGTTCATCTCATGCTCCGGTGTGTTTGCGTGGCGCTTGATCTGAGGCCTATTGTCGCTGCACGCAGGGGGACGGTATGTCGGGAGAGCCTGACACAGCGCTGTCAGGAGACCGTGAGACCTGAGTCTGGCGCGGTTACGTTGCCCGCAACGGGATTGCTTCGGCACCGGGGGTGGTGCCTCGCAATGACGGCAGGCGAGTAATGACAGCAGGCGAGTACGGGCCGCGCAATGACAGTCAGAGCTCGCCGGCGAGGTCCCGCCATTCCGGATTGAAGTTGTAGATGAGGTCCAGTTTCTTCCTGCGGGAACCACTCTTGATCTGCTTCTCGCGTGTGATGGCGGCGAGTGCATCGCTGCACACCTCGCAATACACGAGCTTGGAGGCGTTATAGCGCGTGGTGAAGCCGTCGACGAACTTCTCCTTGTGCTCCCACGCGCGCTTCGCTAGATCGCCGGTCACGCCCGTGTAGAGCGCGGTACGGCGCGAGTTGGTCATGATATAGACGTAATATGCCCGCTCGACCATACGTCTGCCTCCGTCGAAGGCCTCCCGGTGACTGGAGCGCTTCCGATCCACCGCGATTATGACCGGTTGCAGGTCGTTGGCGATATGTCATCGCGAGGACAGCCGTCAGCCGCGAGCAAAGCGTGGCGGTCAGCTGACGCGGCGATCTCGCGGCGGGCGCGGATGCCGGGCGAACGTCAGCCGGGCGGGGTGAGGCCGTGCTGGACGGCGAACTTGACGAGGGCGGTGACGTTGGCGACGCCGAGCTTTTTCATGAGCCGGCTGCGGTAGGTCTCGACGGTCTTGGGCGAAAGATGCACGGTGCGGGCGATCTCGGCACTGGACTCGCCTTCGACCACGAGTTGCAGCACCTGGCGCTCGCGCGTGGACAGGCTCTCCAGCGGCCCGCGGGCCGCGCTGCCGCCCGCTTCCAGCATCGCAGCTTCGATGGATGGACTCAGGTAACGGCGTCCCGCGGCGACCGTGCGCACCGCGGTGGCGACTTCAGTGGCGGCGGCCTCCTTCAGCACGTAGCCCTCGGCCCCGGCGGCGAGCGCCTGGTGGACGTGCTCGCGGTTGGCGTGCATGGACAGCATCACGACCCGAACGGACGGCGCGCGCACGCGTATCTGGCGGGCCGCCTCAATACCGTTGAGGTCCGGCATTGAAATATCCATGACCACGGCATCGGGCACGAGTTCGCGCGCCAGGCGAACCGCCTCGCGCCCGTTGCCGGCGGTGCCGATGACGTCGATCCCGGCGCGACTGAGCAGGGCAGCCAGCCCCTCGCGCATCACGGCGTGGTCGTCGACAAGCAGGACTTTGAGGTTCATGGGGGACTCTCCAGGTTGACTGCGATGTGCGTGCCGCGGCCGGGGGTCGAAGCGACCTCGAGGCGCGCGCCAACGGCTTCCGCGCGCTCGCGCATGATTCGCAGGCCGTAGCTGTCGGCAGGTACGTTGCCGAGATCAAACCCCGTGCCGTCGTCGGCGACCGTCAGCGTGACGTCAGATGCGTGCGTGGCGAGCGCGATCTCGACGTTCTTCGCGCGCGCGTACTTGGCGATGTTGTTGAGCGCTTCCTGCGCGATGCGGTAGAGCGCCGTCTCCACTGCGGGCGGCAGCCGCGGCGCCGGATCCTCGCCGCTCACCCGCACGGGAATGCCGAGCCGCTGCGCCACCGTATCGGCGTGCGCCTTCAGCGCCACGGCGAGGCCGTAATCGTCGAGACCCGGTGGCCGCAGTTCGGCCATGATGTTGCGCGTGTTGTCGATCGTCGCCTGCAGCAGCTTCTGCGCGTCATCGAGCCTCGGTCCAACCTGTGCCCGGACAACTTCGGCCAGCGTGGCGCGGACGAGTTCGATGTTGAGCTTGACGGCGGCAAGGTCCTGGCCGACGCGGTCGTGCAGTTCCCGGTTGATGTTGCGCCGCTCTTCCTCTTCGACTTCAACGAGGCGACGCGTAAGTTCGCGCAGGTTCGAAGCATGCTCGCGCAACTTCGCCTCCGCACGCTTGCGGTCGGTGATGTCAACCAGCGTCGTCACCACGGCGTAGGGCGTCTCGTCGCCCGCGTGTTTCAGCGGCTCGGTATTGATCGAGAGCCACCGCAGCTCGCCACCGTCCGTTTCCATACCCAGAACGACCTGGGACTGCGCGCGCCCGGTGCGCAAAGTGATGATTGCCGGGTGCTTCTCCCGGCATACGGTCGAACCATCCTCACGTATCGTGCGCTGCCGCTGATCGGCCGCGCGGCGGTTTCCGGGCGCCTTCCCGGTCAAGCCGAGGATGCGCGAGGCGGCGGCGTTGCGTGCAATGATCCTGCCTCTCCGGTCCTGCACGATCACGCCTTCGGCCATGGCGGCGACGACCGAACGAAAGCGGTCTTCGCTTTCCCGCCTTGCGATCTCGGCAAGATGCCGGCGCTTGCGCTCGACGGCCTCTTCGAGCGCCCGTTGCACGGCCGGCACGAGACGCTGCAAGCGATGCTTGAGCAGGTAATCCGTGGCGCCCGCCCGCAGGCACTCCACCGCTTGCTCCTCGCTCAGCTCCCCGGAGATCACGACGAACGGCAGATCGGGCCGCAACTCACGCGCCCGCTTCAGCGCCAGAAGGGCGTCGTAACCGGGCACGCTGAAATCGCACAATACGAGATCGAAGTTCCCGCCGGCGAGCGCGGTCTCGTACTCCGCACCGTCGGCCGCGCGGACCACGTCGCAATCGAAACCCGCGGCCTGCAGCTGCCGCAGAATGAGTTCTGCGTCCTGGAGGTTGTCCTCGAGGTGCAGAATGCGGACCCATCGTCTGTTAGCGGCCATCGGTCATAATCCCTGGGATATGGAGTCACCCATTAGCCGACCCCGGTTGTGGTTCTCACGATCCCGGGACGGTCGAGTCGACCTGCAGCAACGCAAGAAGCTCGTTCTTGGGGACCGGCCGGCTGAACAGGTAACCCTGCATTTCGTCGCACCTGAGCAGCTTCAGAAATCTTCTCTGCTCTTCGGCATCCACGCCCTCCGCGACGACCTTGAGATTGAGAGAATGGGCGAGCGAAATGATGGTGGAAACGATGGTCATGCTGTCGGGATCGTTCACCATGGTGATGATGAACGAACGGTCGATCTTGACCGCATTGACCGGCAGCTTCGCAAGGTATCGGAGCGACGAATAGCCGGTGCCGAAGTCGTCGATTGCGATATTCACCCCCATGTCCCGGACCGCGCGCAGCTTCTCGATGTTGCCCTCGATATCCTCCATGATCAGGCTCTCGGTAATCTCGAGATCGAGGCCGTGAGTCTCGGCGCCGGAGCCGCCGATCGCCTCACACACGACGTCCACGAAGTCTTTCTGCCGCAACTGGATGGGCGAGACATTTACCGCGATGCGCGGCGGCTGCAGTCCCTGGGCGCACCAGCTCCGATAGTCGGCAACAGCCTTGCGCATCGCCCAGCCGCCCGCCTCCAGGATCATCCCGGTTTCTTCGAGCAGCGGAATGAATTTGATGGGAGGCACGAGGCCGGTCTCCGGGTCATTCCAGCGGATCAGCGCCTCGACACCGCAGATCGTGCCCTTGGCGAGATCGAGCTTGGGCTGGTAGTGCAGCACGAACTCTTCCTTGTCCAGTGCCTGCCGCAGCTTGTTTTCGAGCTGCAGGGTCTCGGCGACCCGGGCATTCATCTCGGGGCGGTAGAACAGGAAGTGCTCGCCCGATGATTTGGCCTGCTTCAAGGCTGCCTCGGCGTTCCGGAACAATGCGTCCGCGTCAGCGCCATCCGCCGGAAACACGGCAATCCCCGCGGCCATCGTAATCGCCAGGTCCTTATCGCCGATCTTGAACGGCAGCCTTACCACCTCCGTCACCAGTTGCCCCGGCAAGTGTGCAATCTCCGTCTCGTCGTTGACGTCGGCCACGATGCCGCCAAAGGAGTCGGCCGAAATGCGCGCGACATGTTCGGGGTCGGGCCAGACCTTTTTCGCACGCGCGGCGAATTCCCGCAACAGTGCGTCGCCGGCGTGGCGGCCCAGCGATTCATTGATGAAGCGGAAGCGGTTTACGTTACCCAGGAGCAAAGCGACTTTCGTTTTCTTTTCCCGGGCAAGATGCAATTGCCGGCCCAGGCGCTCCTCGAGCAGCGTGCGATTCGGAAGCCCGGTCAGCGCGTCGTAGTACGCGAGATAATTGAGCTTTTCCTCCTTGCCGATATGTTCCAGGGCAAACGAAATGTCGCTGGCCAATTCGGTCAGCAGCTTGACTTCGTCCTGGTTGAAATAATTCCGCTCGGTGGCGAACAGCACCATCACTGCAACGACACCGTTATCCACCAGCAGCGGCAGTGCAATACGCGAGTGATAGCCGCGCCGGACGGCCTCCCTTCTCCTTTCCCCCGCACCTGGCTCTTTCGTCAGGTCGTCGACGAATGCCGGCATCCGCTCCCTTATCGCCCGTCCCACGACGCCCCGTCCCAGGGGGTGCTCGATGCTGGCTGAGGACTTGAAGTTGACCAGAACATCGCCCGCCTGGAGCCCGGCATGCGCCACGGGCGCAACTTCGAGCGTCTGCGGATCAAAAGTCCCGATCCACGCGATGCCGAAGCCGCCGTGCTCGACGGCGATTCGGCAGGCCCCATCGAACAGCTCGGAGCGGTCCCGGACGCGCACGATCAGCGCATTGATATTGCTCATGACCGCCTGTATCCGGCTCAAGCGGGCAATCTTCTCTTCTTTTTCGATATGCTCGAGCGCAAACGAGATATTGCCGGCCACCTCGTTTAGGAGCGCCACTTCCTCCTCGTCGAAGAATCCTTTCCCAGCTGCAAAGAGAATCGCCGCAGCGACTACGGTATCGCCTATCAGGAACGGCAGGCACACCGTGGAACGACATCCCCTGCGCAATGCTTCCTGTCTTAGGAGGCCCACCGGCGATCCAGCTTCGATGTCGTTGCGCACGACCAGACGCCGGGTCTGGATGACCTCGCCCAGCATCACCCCTGGAGAACTGATGGCCGTCCAGTTCACTGCAAGCGCGGTCGCTGCCGAAAATCCGTCCCAGGCAATTGGACGGACCTCCCGTTTCACAGGATCTAATGCCGCAACCCATACCATCTGGAATTTCCCGGCCTCGACCGCGATGCGGCAGGTTTCGCGCAGGAGCGCTTCCCGGTCCCGGATGCGCACAATCGCCGTGTTGATCTCGCTCGACACCGCGCGGATCCGGGACAGCTTCTCGAACTTCTGCTGCTTGGCGATGGTTTCTACGGCGAACGAAATGTCCCCTGCGAGTTCCTCCAGGAGCTTGAGTTCCTCCTGATCGAAAAAGTCAGACTCCCTTGCGTACATCGTCAGGGTGCCTATGACGGTCTGGTCCTCGAACAACGGCAGCGCGATGATCGACTGAAAACCGAGCTTCAGGATTTCCTCCCGACGCGGTCCGCCAGAACCACTGGCGGCAATGTTGTTATTGATTACCGGCCGACGCTCCCTGATTGCCCGCCCCACCGCTCCTCGCCCCCGCTGTGTGTCGTCACGGGCAGAAGACTTGGCCCAGGTGAGTGTTTCCGCGTGCTTGCCCGCTCGGGCAACCGCGTTTACGTCCTGCGTCGCCGGATCGAGGACACCTATCCAGGCGAACGGGAATTGCCCTTCTTCCACGGCGATCCGGCACGATTCCTCGAACAGTTTCTGCCGGTCGCGCGCATGCACGATCAGCGTATTGATCCCGCTCAGGACCGCGTACACCCGGTTCAGGCGGCGGATCCTGTCCTCCGCCCGTTTCTGGTCGGTGACGTCCCGCGAGATGCCGACGAGGCCGACGATATTGCCCTGCCGGTCCTTGATCGGCGCCTTGGTGGTGGAGTACCAATGCACCTCGCCGCTCTTGGTCTGCGCCCGGGCGACCCGGTCCACCATCGGGACGCCGGATGCGAACAGTTCCTTTTCCTCCGCATCCCGCTCCAATGCGAATTCGCGTGACTGATGGTAGTGGGTCGTTTTTCCGATTACCTCGTTGGGATCGTTCAAGCCCAGGCGCTCGGCATGCGCCCGGTTCAGCCTGACGTAGCGGTGTTCGGTATCCTTGAAAAAAATCGCCTCCGGAACGCTGTCCATCAGGTTGTGCAGCAACTGCCGCTCCTCCTGAAGCTCACGTTGTACCCCGATGTACTCCATGGCAAACGCAACGTCGCTCGCAAGCTCGGTGAGCAGCGTCACCTCCTCCTCATCGAAAAAATCGGGTTCCCACGCGTATAGCGAGAGATTTCCGGCGACCGTGTCCGCGACCACGAGCGGCAGTGCAATGAGCGAGCGATAGCCGCGGCGGAGCGCTTCCTGCTGCCGCGCTTCGCCGGAACGCTGTTCCGCGGCAATGTCGTTGCTGAAAACGGGTCGCTTCTCCCGGATGGCCCGCCCCATCACTCCCTGTCCTTCGGGCACGTCGCCCCGCGCGGTGGCAGCCATGCGCGCAAGCGGCTCGGCATCGATTCCCGCCCAGGCCACGGGGGTCACATCGAGGGTTGCGCGATCCAGCGTCCCGATCCACGCCACCGCGAACCGGCCGTGCTCGACCGCGATCGCGCAGGCCTCCTGGAACAGTTCCTGGCTGTGCTTGACGCGTATGATCGCCGAATTGAATCCGCTCAGCATCGCGCGGATGCGGCTCAAGTGCGCGATCTTCTGCTCCTGTTCGCGGCGCGCGGTACGCTCCCTTGCTTCCTGTATCGCCCGTTCCACCGCCACCGGCAGTCGGACGAGGTTGTTCTTGAGCACGTAGTCGGTCGCGCCGTTCCTGAGCGCGCGAATCGCGTACTCCTCGCCGATCGTGCCGGAGACGAAAATGAAAGGAATGTCCGGCGAGGTTTCTCGGGCGATCGCCAGCGCTGTCATGCCGTCGAAATCCGGCATGGAGAAGTCCGAAAGAATGACGTGCGGCCCGAAATCGGCGAGCGCGCGGCGGAACCCGTCTTCCGTGTCGACCACGCGGCTCTCGACGCTCATCCCCGAGCGCCTGAGCTCGCGCAATTCCATCTCGGCGTCGGTGGCGATGTCCTCGACCATCAGGACGCGGATGCGTTCGGTCAGAGCCATGATTGCCGGGTTCGCCTATTCGGGTAGCCGGGACGCGGTGGTGTGGCACGCGCGACGCGTCGCGATGCTCCGCCCGTGCGACTCGTGAGGGCGTGCGCCGAAGCAGCTATTGCAGCAAATGAGGACGGGCCCCGGAACGGGGAGGACGACAGCCCGTTCTTGCCGCCGCTCGCGGGCTGCCGAATCATGGCCATCGATCCGACCGCGGCAGGGCGAAGTAAAAGCACGCCCCTTCGCCCGGCTTGCTCTCGGCCCAAACACGCCCGCCGTGTCGCGCCACGACACGCTGCACGATGGCGAGACCGACGCCCGTTCCAGGAAACGCTTCGGCACTGTGAAGGCGCTGAAACACGCCGAATAACTTGTCGTAGTACTTCATGTCGAATCCGACGCCGTTGTCCATCACGCCGTAGACGTTCTCCCCGCCATCGTCATGACCGGTCACATGAATCTGCGGGGTTTCCCGCGACCCGCTGTACTTGAGCGCATTGGACAGTAAATTGATCCATACCTGGCGCAAGAGTTGGCGGTCACCCCGCGCCGCCGGCAGCGGCTCGAAAACGCAACGTGCGGATGTCCCGTTGCCTGCCACCCGCGTTTCGTTGTATGCCTCGCGCGCCAGGGCCGTCATGTCAATGTCCTCGGCGGCGATGGACTTGCGTCCCAGGCGGGAGAATCTCAGCAAGCCTTCGATCAGCTGGTCCATTTTTTGGGCGCTCTCGCCAACGACGCCCAGGAGCCGCCGGCCTTCGTGATTCAACTCATGGCTGTGGTCCTCCTCCAGCATCCTGGCGTAACCGTTGACCGCCCGCAGCGGTGTGCGCAAATCATGGGAAACCGAGTAGCTGAAGCTTTCCAGCTCCTTGTTGGTGGCCTCGAGCTCGCGCGCCCGGAGCTCCAGCGTCGCATTCAGGGCGCTCACTTCCTTTTCCCTCAGCTTGAGCTCCTCGTTCACCTGAATGGCCTGTTCGTAGGACGAGACGAGCAGGTCCAGAATCTGTTCCCGGTCGGAAGTGATCAAATGCTTCTTGCCGGCCAGATAAATCTCTATCCCCAAGCGCATGCCTTTGCTCTTGCGCAGCTCGCGGTTCAACAGGATGTAGTCCACCCGGTCGAGCAGACTCCTGGGGTCGTAAGGCTTGCGGATGAAATTGTCGGCGCCGCACTCCAGGCCCTGCACGATGTCCTGGACGCTTGTAAGCGAGGTCACGATGATTACGGGTACGTCCTTCAGGTTCGGGTCGGTCTTGACCGCGCTGCAAAACGCATAACCGTCCATCTCCGGCATCACGACGTCACTGATGATGAGCGTGGGTTTGCTCTTGCGCGCCGCATCGAGCGCACGCTTGCCGTTGGCCGCGACCGTGACCCGGTAACCTTGTTCTGCGAGCAAGTAGCGCAATTGCTCGGCCTGCGTCGGGCTGTCCTCGGCGATGAGAATCTCGACGTTTTCGTTCGTGGTTGGATTTTGCGGCGCCATCACGGGTCCCTTCACGCGCTACGAGTCACGCATTTCCAGTATCGGGTTGTTCTTCACCGGACCAGGGTCTTGAGTGCTTCCGCTATTTTTCCCGCAGAGAGCACATACATTGCCGCACCAAGAGCGATCGCTTCCCCCGGCATTCCGTGTACCACCGAACTTTCCTGATCCTGAGCAATGGTCACGGCGCCTCTATCCTTCAGCAGTCTCAGCTCCTCGGCGCCGTCCTTTCCCATGCCGGTAAGAAGCACGCCAGCAGCGTTCCGGCCCATGACATCCGCGACGGAACGGAATAGATTGGACACCGAGGGACGATGGCCGTTTTCGGGCCCGTCGGCGCTCAGTATGATTTGACCGTCGTGCCCAAGCCTCATGTGGAATCCATCCGGGGCGATATAGGCGCGCCCGGGTAATACAGGCTCCCCATGCGTGGCGGCAATAACCGCAAAGCCGGTTGCCAGGGCCAGCCATTCGATGAATCCCTGCGTAAATCCCGGGGCGATATGCTGAACGATCAGTATCGGAACCTGGAAATCCTTCGGCAGCCCGGAGAGAACGGTCTTGAGCACGATGGGACCACCGGTCGAGGCCCCGATGGCCACAAGCTTGACTTCTGCCTTGGCGGGTCCAAGTTCGATCGCACGGTCCGGGGCGGCAGGCGCTTTCGCTTCACGTCTGGGCCAGCGCCTTATGACCTTGACCTCCGACATCAGCTTGACGGTTTGCACGAGTTCCCGTGCCGCTGCTTCATGGTCCGGATGACCGGGTCCGGCGGGCTTCTCCACTACAGTAAGAGCACCCGCTTCCATCACGCGGAATGCCGCGGCGACTTCGTTTCGCGCCGAACTCCCGGACACGATGACGATGGGTGTGGGGTGGGTCTCCATGATCCTGCGGGTGGCGTCCAGCCCGTTCATCTTCGGCATGTGAAAGTCCATCGTGATCACGTCGGGCTTCATCCGCCCAACGGCTTCGATCGCCTCTTCCCCGTCGTGTGCGGCGCCGATGACCTGTATCGCAGGATCGGCATTGAGCAGATGGGCAAGCAGTTCCCGCACCACGGCCGAGTCTTCCACCAGCAATACCCTGATCCGCCTGCTGGAATCGCGTGCGCTCATAAGAGCTTCCGGATGACTTCCAGCAGGTTGCTCTGATCGAAGCTGCTCTTCACGATGTAAGCGTTGGCGCCGACGTCGATGCCGCGCTCGCGGTGCTCGCGCGATTCGAGCGCTGTCACCAGCACGACAGGCAGTTCCGAAAGCGTTTTGTCCGCCCTGATCTTTGCGGTGAGATCGAAACCGCTCATTCTCGGCATGTCCACGTCAGACACCACGATGTCAAAGCGTTCCGTCTTCAGCAAGGTGTAGGCATCGATCCCGTCCACCGCCGTCGAGACGCGGTAGCCGGCGGTTTCGAGAATATTCTTCAGGAGCGTTCGGGCGGTGATCGAGTCCTCGGCAACCAGAATGGATTCCCTTTCCGCCACGATCTGCTCGCCCCCGGTTTCCGTTTCCAGAGGAGCAGAGGCGGCCCTCGCGGCTGACTTCAACAGATCCGGAACGTCCAGGATGGGCACAGCCTTGCCGGTTCCGAGAACGGTGGCGCCGGAAATGTTCCGGACGCGCGAGAGCTGTTTTCCCAGGGGTTTTAGCAGCACTTCCTGCTCGTCAAGGATTTCGTCCACCAGAAACGCAATTCGCCTGTTCGCAGCGCCCAGGAGGACCACTTTCACGATATCGCCGGGGGCGTCGATGGATTTTTTACGCGGTAGTTCGAGCACGTCCGCCAAACGCGCGAGCGCCACCGCTTGCCCGTTCCATCGAACGGTCTCGCGGTTCTCCGCCGTCTTGATTTCTTCCCTTTTCAGTCGCGCAGCCTGCTCCACGTAAGTCGTCGGAATGACGAATCGGTGGTCGCCCACCCTTACGTGTACCCCCCGGAACGTTGCGAGTGTCAGCGGCACGACGACCCGGAAAGTCGTTCCGCTGCCCGGCTGCGTTTCGACCGAGACGCCGCCGCCCAACCTTTCCACCTTTTCCCTGACTATGGCGAGTCCAAGACCACGGCCCGAAATGTCGGTGATGATCGGGCTGGTGGAAAGGCCCGATTGGAAAACCAGCGGCAGCCACTCCGGTTCGCTGCGGCCTTCAGCATCTTCGGGGGAAACCATGCCGAGCTTCAGCGCCGCGATCCGGACCTTTTCGGTGTCGATGCCTGCCCCGTCGTCCGCGATGGCGATTTCGATCTTGCCTTCGCTCTTCTGCGTGACGGTAAGAGCGATCGTTCCCCGCGGCGCTTTGCTTCTGCGCTGTCGCTCCTCGCGCGCCTCGATTCCGTGATCCATGCAATTCCTGACGAGGTGGATGAGAGGGTCCCGCATCTCCTGCAGAATCCGCCTGTCGATCTCGATCTCTCCACCGCGAATGACCAATTCCACTTCCTTTCCTTGGTCACGGGAAAGATCGCGCACGAATTTCGGGAAGATCTCGAGGGCCGAAGAGATGGGCATCATCAACGCCTTTTTCATGTCGTCGAGCAGCCCGTCGAGCATTACGCCGAGAGACCGCTGATCGTGCTCGGCGGTTCTCCCCAGCGCGGCGAGCCTCGTTTCGAATGATTTGACGAAGTCGTTTTCCCATGCCATGAATTCCAGGAGCTTGCGCAAGTGCGGATCGGTCCTCCTGCCCGGACCAGTCCGTTTCGCCTCCTTTTGCAGCGCGTGCTGAAGGACTTTCATGCCGGGCATGCTCTTGGACCATTCCTTTTTCAGAGCGGCCAGCTCGTCCAGAGCGGCACGAACATCAGCCGTGCGTTGGGCAGAGGTCAGTTTTGCGGACAACAGTTCTTCCGCCTGAAACAGCAGCGCGTCGAGCCTGGCTGTCGCGATTCTCACTGTGTCCGCCAGCACGGCTTTTTCCGCGGGCAAGGCGGGGTGAGGCTGTTGCCGCGAATGGAGCGAGGCACCCGCATCCGCCTGTGCGGCCGTCTGGACGAAGGGCGCCGCAACACCTTTCCCGACGCTCTCGAGACGGCGGATCAGCTCCGCGATCGGCACCTTTTCCCCGCCGGATGGTTCGACGCCAACGGACCTCAGGAGCTTGTCGAGGGCATCGACGGCATCGTGCAGCATATCGAACAGCCCTGGAGAGAATGCGAGCTCATTGCGCTTCAAGGCGGAAAATACACTTTCCGCCGCTTGGCATATCGATTCGATCTCGGCCAGACCGACGGCCCGTGCAGCTCCTTTCAAGCTGTGAGCCTCGCGAAACACGGTCTCGATGAGCTTAATCTGCTCCTGAGCAGTCGGCGCTCGCTCCAGCTCCACGATCCCTGATGACATCACCTTGAGGTGCTCGTCCGCCTCGACTCGGAATGTCGCAAGGAGCCTTTTCGCGAATTCGTCGTTCTTTTTGGCCATAGTACCCTCCAATCAAGATCTGGCATGCGACGCGCCTCTCGACAAGACCGTCGTGCGCTCGGAGTGACGCTCGCTGTGCGTTTAGGCTGCCTTGCTCCCGATCATGAAATTCAGCTGCTGCCCCAGCTCATGCAGATTCTTGGCCGCAACCTCGGCCTGCCTCGCGCTGGCCACATTTTGTGCGCTTGCCTGCTTGATGTTCTCCATCGCTAACGTCATCTGGTCCATGCCTGCCGTCTGCTGCTGGCTCGAGGCGGCGATCTGGGAGGCCGCCTGTGCCGCCTCGGCGATGCTGTCGGCGAGCAACCGGATCGACTCACCGGCCTGCACGGACCGCTGCGCGCCCGCCTCCACCGCCTTGGTTCCCTGCTCAGTGGCCATCACTGCTGCGCTGGTGGCTTTCTGAATGTCACCCAGGATCGTCCGCACTTGGGCTGTTGCCTGCTTCGACTGGGTGGAAAGGCTCTTGATCTCCTGTGCCACCACACCGAACCCTTTCCCCTGCTCGCCTGCCTTCGCCGCCTCGATGGCGGCGTTGACGGCTAAGAGATTTGACTGATCGGAAAGTTCATTGACCGTAGCGACGATTTCCCCGATAGCTTGGCTCTGCTCGGAGAGCCGCATGATGCTCTCGGCGATGGACTCCATCTGTTCACGGATCCGTCTCATCCCCTCGACTGTTTCCTCCACTGATGTCTTGCCGGTTTGGGAGACCTCTTCCAGTTTCCGCGCGCTCTCAAAAACATGCTTGGCTTTCTGACTCGCAACCTGGGCGGTTTGCTTGACTTCTTCCACTGTCGTTGTGCTCTGGCTCACCGAGGTAGCCGTTTCCGTCGAACTGGAAGCTACCTGATTCGTTGCCGCCAGGATTTCGCCAGTGCTGGAACCCAGAACCTTGATTCCTTCTCGAACCTGTTGTACCAGCCTTTCCAGGTCCGCAGTTCGCTCCTGAACCCGCAGTTCCAGTTCGGCGTGCGCCTTTCGCAATGCTTCCTCCGCCTGCTTCTGCTCCGTCACGTCGCGCGCCGCGGCAAAGACCCCAAGAACATTGCCCCGCACATCCTTGTAGACCGAGGCGTTGTACAGCACGTCGGTCAGCCGCCCGTCCTTGTGCCGGATCGTCAGCGGGTAGTCGGTGACGA
>JACQGN010000289.1 GCA_016199545.1 Betaproteobacteria bacterium
CGGAGCCTCCTCGCAATGACAAACACGGTGACATAGCGAGGCACGAGTGCGTGCCGACGCAATCTCGTTTCGGGCAACGTCAAGCGCGTCCAGCCGCTTGTCATTGCGAGCGAAGCGCGGCAATCCCGTCGGCAGAGCATCCTCGCAATGACAAACACGGTGTCATTGCGAGGCACGAGTGCGTGCCGAAGCAATCTCGTGGCAAGCCACGCCGGCGCGGCCCGCCGCGAGATCGCGTCGTCGGCTCACCTCCTCGCGATGACGCTAAATGGCCTCCTCGCGATGGCCCCGCTCATCCCTCAGCGGACTGCCTGCGCATGAACCCGTCGCGCCAGTTCATCCTGCGCCCGGTGGCGACCACGCTGCTGATGGTCGCGATCCTGCTCGCCGGCGCCATCGCCTACCGGCAGCTTCCGACTTCGGCGCTGCCCGACGTCGACTACCCGACGATCCAGGTTTTCACTTTCTACCCCGGTGCGAGCCCGGAGGTCATGGCATCGTCGGTGACCGCGCCGCTCGAGCGGCAGTTCGGGCAGATCCCGGGGCTCAAGCAGATGTCGTCGACGAGTTCCGGCGGCGCGTCGGTCGTCACTCTGCAATTCGATCTCAAGGTGCGCCTCGACGTGGCCGAGCAGGGCGTGCAGGCCGCGATCAACGCCGGGTCGAATCTGCTGCCGCAGGACCTGCCCGCGCCGCCGGTCTACAGCAAGGTCAATCCCGCGGACACGCCGATCCTCACGCTCGGCCTCACGTCGAAGACGATGCCGTTGACCGACATCCAGAATCTCGCCGACACGCGGCTCGCGCAGAAACTCTCGCAGGTGACGGGGGTGGGGCTCGTCACGCTCGCGGGCGGACAGCGTCCCGCCGTTCGCGTGCAGGCGAATCCCAAGGCCCTCGCCGCGAACGGGCTCAATCTCGAGGATCTGCGGGTCGCGATCAACAGCGCCAATGTCAAGAGGGCCAAGGGCAATCTCGATACGCCGAGCCGCTCCTACACGATCGACGCGAACGATCAGTTGCGCGCCGCAGCCGAGTACAGCGCGATCGTCGTCGCCTATCGCAACGGCGCGCCGATCTACTTGACGGACGTGGCCGAGGTGATGGAGGGGGCTGAAAACGCGCGGCTCGGCGCGTGGATGAACGAGGTGCCCGCCATCATCCTCAACATCCAGCGCCAGCCGGGCGCCAACGTGATCGAGGTCGTGGACCGGGTCAAGCGCCAGTTGCCGCAACTACAGGCGTCGCTGCCGGCGGCGGTGGACGTGGCGGTGCTGACCGACCGCACCGTGACGATCCGGGCGTCGGTGCGCGACGTGCAGATTGAACTCGCGTTCGCCATCACGCTGGTCGTGATGGTCATCTTCCTGTTCCTGCGCAACGTTCCGGCGACCATCATCCCGAGCGTGGCCGTGCCGCTGTCGCTGGTCGGCACGTTCGGCTTCATGTACCTCGCCGGCTTTTCCATCAACAACCTCACACTGATGGCGTTCGTCGTCGCGACGGGATTCGTGGTGGACGATGCGATCGTGGTCATCGAGAACATCGCGCGCTACATCGAGGCCGGCGAATCCCCGCTGGCGGCGGCGCTCAAGGGCTCGCAGCAGATCGGCTTTACCATCATCTCGCTCACGTTGTCGCTGGTGGCGGTGCTGATCCCGCTGCTGTTCATGGGGGAGGTGGTCGGGCGGCTGTTCCGCGAGTTCGCGGTCACGCTCGCGGTGGCGATCCTGATCTCGGGCGCGGTGTCGTTGACGTTGACGCCCATGATGTGCGCGAAACTCCTGCGACACACGCCGGAGAACGAACAGGGCCGGTTTTACCGGACGAGCGGACAGTTCATCGATCGCGTGATCCGCCATTACGGGCGCATGCTGGAGTGGGTGCTGGACCGCCAGGGCGCAACGCTGCTGGTCGCGATCGGCACGCTCGTGCTGACCGGCATACTCTACGTGGTGGTGCCCAAGGGATTCTTCCCGGTGCAGGATACCGGCGCCATCCAGGGTATTTCGGAGGCGCCGCAGAGCACGTCGTACCAGGCGATGGCGGAATACCAGCAGCAGCTCGCCCGGGTCGTGCTGCGCGATCCCGCCGTGGAAAGCCTGTCGTCCTTCATCGGCGTCGACGGCGTGAACGCGACGCTCAATACCGGCCGCATGCTGATCAACTTGAAGCCGCTCTCGGAACGCAGAGTGCGCGCGCCGGAGGTGATCCGGCGGCTGCAGGCCGAGATCGAGAAGGTGCCCGGCGCGACGCTCTACATGCAACCGGTGCAAGATCTTACGATCGAGGATCGCGTGAGCCGCACGCAGTACCAGTTCACGCTGGAATCGCCGGCCTCCGGGTTGCTCGCCACGTGGGCGCCGCGGCTCGTGGAGCGGTTGCGGGCGGCGCCGCAGTTGACGGACGTCGCCTCCGATCAGCAGGAAGAGGGCCTGCAGGCATTCGTCGACATCGACCGCGACAGCGCCGGCAGGCTGGGGATCACGCCCGCGGCGATCAACGCGGCGCTCTACAGCGCGTTCGGCCAGCGCCTGATTTCGACCATCTTCACCCAATCGAGCCAGTACCGGGTGGTGCTCGAGGTGATGCCGGAATTCCGCCGCGGGCCGGAAGCGCTGAAGGACATTTACGTCGCGTCCTCCTCCGGCGCCCAGGTGTCGCTGTCGGGCATCACCCGCGTGAGCGTCGGCAACGCGCCGCTCGCGCTCAATCACGTCGGGCAGTTCCCGGCGGTGACCATCTCCTTCAACCTTGCGCCCGGCGCGTCGCTGGGCGATGCGGTCAAGGCCGTCGAAGCGGCGGAGCGCGACATCGGATTGCCGCCGTCCGTGCTGACCCACTTCCAGGGCGCTGCGGCCTCGTTCCGCGATTCGCTCGCCGGAACGCTCCTGCTGATTCTAGCCGCTGTCATCACCATGTACATCGTTCTCGGCGTGCTCTACGAGAGTTACATCCACCCCGTCACCATACTCTCGACGCTGCCGACGGCGACGGTCGGCGCGCTCGCGGCCCTGCTGCTCGCGCGTACCGACCTGGGGTTGATCGCCGTGATCGGCATCATCCTCCTGATCGGCATCGTCAAGAAGAACGCGATCATGATGATCGACTTCGCGCTCGACGCCGAGCGCAAGGACGGGCTTGCCCCGCGGGAGGCGATCTTCCAGGCGTGCCTGCTGCGCTTCAGGCCGATCCTGATGACGACGCTCGCGGCCTTGCTCGGGGCGCTGCCGCTCATGCTCGGCACCGGCGTCGGTTCCGAATTGCGGCACCCGCTCGGGCTTGCCATGGTGGGGGGGCTCATCGTGAGCCAGGTGTTGACGCTTTTCACCACGCCCGTGATCTACCTCGCATTCGACCGGCTGGCGCGGCGCTTCGCGCGGCCGGCGGCTGACGGACTGCATGCGGCGGTACGCGACGGCAGCGCGCCATGAGTTTCGCGAACGCCTTCATTGCCCGCCCGGTCGCAACCACGCTGCTCGCGTTCGGCCTGACGCTCGCCGGCGCCGTCGCCTTTTTCCAGTTGCCGGTGTCGCCGCTTCCCCAGGTGGACTATCCGACGATTTCGGTCTCGGCGAGCCTGCCGGGCGCGAGTCCCGAGACCATGGCGGCGACCGTTGCCACCCCACTCGAACGCCAACTCGGGCGCATCGCGGGCGTGACGGAGATCACGTCGTCCTCCGCGCTCGGCTCGACCCGCGTGGTGCTGCAGTTCGATCTGAGCCGGAACATCAACGACGCGGCGGTCGAAGTCCAGGCCGCCATCAACGCGGCGCGCAGCCAGCTGCCCTCGGGCATGCCCAACAACCCCACCTATCGCAAGGTGAACCCGGCGGATGCGCCGATCATGATCCTGGCGATCACGTCGGATGCGATGACCCAGGGCCAGATGTACGACGCGGCCTCGACCATCGTCGCGCAAAAGCTTTCGCAGGTGAAAGGCATCGGCCAGGTGAATGTGGGCGGCAGTTCGCTCCCGGCGGTGCGCGTGGAGCTGAATCCGCGCGCGTTGAGCAGCCAGGGCATCGGCCTCGCCCAGGTGCGCGCGGCGCTCGCAGCCGCGAACTCCAACCGGCCCAAGGGCCTGGTCGAGGATGGCGATCGCAGCTGGTGGATCTACGCGAGCGACCAGGCGAAAACCGCCGCGGAGTACCTGCCGTTGATCGTGTCCTACCGCAACGGCGCGGCGGTGCGGCTCTCCGATGTCGCAGACGTGGTCGACTCGGTGCAGGACGTGCGCAATGCCGCGATCGCGGACGGCAGGCGCGCCGTTCTGCTGATCCTGTTCCGCGAACCCAATGCCAACATCATCGACACGGTGCAACGCGTGCAGGACATGCTGCCGTGGCTGCGCGCATCGATTCCCGCGGCGATGGATCTCACCGTGGCGATGGAGCGCACGTCCACCATCCGCGCCTCGATCAACGAAGTGGAGCGCACGCTGATGATCGCGGTGGCGCTGGTGGTGCTGGTGGTGTTCGCGTTCCTGCGCAACGTGCGCGCGACCCTGATTCCGGCGGCGGCGGTGCCGGTGTCGCTGATCGCGACTTTCGCCTTCATGTACCTCGCGGGCTTCAGCATCAACAATCTGTCGCTCATGGCGCTCATCGTCGCGGCCGGATTCGTGGTCGATGACGCGATCGTGGTGCTGGAGAACGTGTCGCGCCATATCGAGGCGGGCATGCGGCCGATGGAGGCGGCGCGCGCCGGCGCGCGCGAGGTGAGCTTCACCGTGCTGTCGATGAGCCTGTCGCTCATCGGGGTGTTCATTCCCATTCTCTTCATGGGCGACATCGTGGGGCGCCTCTTCCGCGAGTTTGCGTTGACGCTCTCGTTCGCGATCCTGGTCTCGCTGCTGGTGTCGCTGACGCTGACACCGATGATGTGCGCGCGGCTGCTGCGCCCGGCGCGCGCCAGCGGTCCCCTCGCACGGATCGGCGAACGGGTTTTCGACGGCGTGCTGCACGGTTATCAGAAGAGCCTCGCGTGGGCATTGCGGCATTCCTTCCTCACGTTCATGGTGCTGGTGGCGACGGTGTGTCTCAACGTCTACCTCTACATCGCGATTCCCAAGGGTTTCTTCCCGCAGCAGGACACCGGGCGCGTGTTCGGCGGGCTGCGCGCCGACCAGTCGGCGCCGTTCACCGCGACGCGCCGCAAGATGGAAGATTTCGTCGCGATACTGCGCGCGGACCCGGCGGTGCAGAACGTGACGGCGGTCACCGGCGGCGGCGCGCGGAATTTCGGCAGGGTGTTCGTGGTGTTGAAGCCGCTCGCCGAGCGGCGCGAGTCCGCGGCGCAGGTGGTCGCGCGGATACGGACGCAGGCCGGACGCGTGCCGGGGGCGCGGCTGTTCGTCGTGCCGGTGCAGGACATCCGCATCGGCGGGCGCGAATCGAGCGGTTCGTATCAGTACACGCTCCAGAGCGATGACCTCGAGCAGCTTCGCACGTGGACGCCGCGGCTGCAGCAGGCGCTGCAGGCGATCCCGTGGCTCCAGGACGTGGACAGCGACCAGGAAACGCGGGGGCTGCAGGTCACCGTCGTGATCGACCGCGCCACAGCATCGCGCTTCGGCGTGACGCCGGACCTGATCGATACCACGCTCGGCAATGCGTTCAGCCAGGCCATCGTGTCCACCATCTATCAGGAGCGCAACCAGTACCGGGTGGTGATGGAGGTCGATCCGCGTTACGCGACCGGGCCGGAGGCGCTGAAGGACGTCTACGTCCACGCGCCCGGCGGCGTGCAGGTGCCGCTCGCCGCGGTCGCGCGCTATGAATATACCAATACGCCCCTGTCGGTGAACCACCAGGGCCAGTTTGCCGCCGCCACCGTCTCGTTCAGCCTGCCGGAGGACCGCTCGCTGTCGGAGGCCACGGCCGCGATCAACGATACGATGGCCCGCATCGGCATGCCGGCGTCGATCTACGGCGGCTTCCAGGGCACCGCGCGCGGTTTTCAGCGTTCGCTCGCAACCCAGCCCTGGCTCATCCTCGCCGCCATTATCGCGATGTACATCGTGCTCGGCGTCCTCTACGAGAGCTACATCCATCCCCTCACGATCCTGTCGACGCTGCCCTCGGCGGGCGTGGGGGCGTTGATCGGCCTCATGTTGTTCAAGACCGAATTCAGCATCATCGCGCTGATCGCGGTATTCCTGCTGATCGGCCTCGTGAAAAAGAATGCGATCATGATGGTCGATCTGGCGCTGGAGCGCGAGCGCCGCGACGGTATGCGTCCCGAAGCGGCGATCTTCGAGGCATGCAGCCTGCGCTTCCGGCCGATCCTGATGACGACCATGGCGGCGCTGCTCGGCGCGCTCCCGCTCGCGATCGGCAGGGGCGACGGCGCGGAATTGCGCACGCCGCTCGGCATCGCGATCATCGGCGGCCTGATCTGGAGCCAGCTGCTGACGCTCTACACCACGCCGGTGATCTATCTCTATCTCGACCGCTTCCGGCTCTGGTGCCGGCGCAAGTGGCGCCGCGGCGGGGCGGGTGTGCAGGCGGAGAATGCATGAACGTGAAAATGGCAATGCAGCCACAGAATCACACGGAATCACACGGACGAACAACGAGGTATGCGTTTAGATCGCGGCACCCGGAAGATGGCGCACTACAGCGCGAAGTTTGTGTGAAATTTCCGTGTCTTTCCGTGTGCTTCCGTGGCCAACCGTGGTATTTCGGATGAAACAGGGCATTCTTCCAGCGGTGCTGACGGCCGTGCTGGCCGCCTGTACGGTCGGCCCGGAATACCGGCGGCCGGAGGTGTCCACCCCGGAGAGTTATCGCGGGGCGGGCGGTGATTGGAAGCGCGCGCAGCCGGCAGACGGCGTGCCGCGCGGCAGCTGGTGGGAAATGTTCGGCGACCCGAAACTGAACACGCTGGCAAAGCGCGTCGAGGTCTCGAACCAGACCATCCGTGCCGCCGAGGCGCGCTTCCGTCAGGCGCAGGCGCTCGTGCGCCAGGCGCGCGCGGATCAGTTTCCCGTGGTCGCGGGCGGCGCGGCGGCGAGCCGCGGCCGGCCCCCCGGCAGCGGGGCCAGGGCCACGAACAGCTACGAACTCGGGCTCGACGCCGCGTGGGAGCCGGATCTGTGGGGGCGCGTAAGCCGGTCGATCGAGGCGAGCGAAGCGGCCTGGCAGGGGAGCGCGGGCGATCTCGAGTCGGTGCGATTATCGGCGCTGGCCGCGCTGGTCCAAAACTATATTGCATTGCGCACGGTGGATATGCAGGTGCAATTGCTGAAGGACACGGTTGCCGCGTTCCAGCGTTCGCTTGACCTCACGCGCAACCGGTATGCGGTCGGCGTGGCGGCCAAGGCCGACGTGGTGCTGGCCGAGGTGCAGTTGAAGAGCGGGCAGGCCGATCTCACGGAGCTCGGTGTCCAGCGTGCGCAGCTCGAACATGCGATCGCGCTGCTCACGGGCGAGTCGGCATCGACGTTTTCATTGCCGCCGGCGCCGCTCAAGGCCGTGATGCCGAAGGTCCCGGTTGGCGTCCCTTCCGAATTGCTCGAACGGCGGCCGGACATCGCCGCCGCGGAACGCCGGGTCGCGGCGGCGAACGCGCGCATCGGTGTTGCCGAGACCGCCTTTTATCCCTCACTCACGCTTTCGGCCTCGGGCGGCTTCCGCGATTCGCGCTTCGCCGATCTGCTGAGTGCGCCCAGCCGCTTCTGGTCGCTGGGCGCAGCCCTGGCGCAGCTCCTGTTCGACGGCGGGGCGCGCGAGGCCGTCACCGATCAGGCGCGAGCGACTCATGATGAGGAGGTCGCGCTCTACCGGCAGACCGTGCTGACCGGTTTCCAGGAAGTGGAGGACAATCTCGCCGCCCTGCGGATTCTCGAAGAAGAAGCGGCGCTGCAGGATGCTGTCGTGCGCGGGGCGCGGCAGTCGGTCGAATTCGCGCTCAACCAGTACAAGTCGGGGACGATAAACTTCCTTAACGTGATCGTGCTCCAGACGGTGGCGCTCAATCAGGAGCGCGCCGCGGTGAATCTTCTCGGCCGCCGCCTGGCGGCGAACGTGCTGCTCGTGAAAGCGCTCGGCGGCGGCTGGGACTCAGCCGCGCTCAGGCAGATTCAGTAGGCCGGCAATCCTTTGCCGGCGTCGTTCGCGGCAAGGGATTGCCGCGCTACGGCGCGGACACCTTGTACACCACGTCGTGTTCGCGCGCGTGGTCGATCACTTTCATGCCGAATTCCTGTCCCGCCCGGACCTCGGATACAGGCGCGTGCTCGATCTGGAGCGACTCCACGCGCTGCGTGAAATCCGTCGTATGGCCCTTGATGCGAATCGTGTCCCCGACGCGCAGCGTGCCCGATTCCATCAGCAAGGCCGCGACGAACAGATGGGAAAAGTAATGGGACACGACGCCGATGCGCTCCTCGCCGGCGACCGGCGGCGCTGCCGGGGTAGCTGCGGGCGCGGCCCCCGTGGCAACCGGTCTTGTCGGGGGTGAGGGCGGGCTGGTCGGTTTCGCCTTCGGCGTTATCGCGGCCGCCGGTTTCGCCAGTCGTGGCGGCAGGCTGGCGGGCTTTGCCCTCGGCGCTGCCGGTTTCGCCGGTGGCGCCGCCGCGCTCACGGGCTTCGCCTTGACCGCTAGGGTCGGACGGGCGGCCGGTTTGGGTGTTTTCCGCGCCCGTCGCCTGGCGGCCGGTTTTTTCGCGACTTTTTTCCGGACCGCCGCGCGCTTGCCGCGCACTGCCGGCTTGGCAGCCGGGCCCTTCTTGCGTTTCGCCTTGGCCTTCGCCTTCTTTCCAGCTGCCATGGGAAGCCTCCGAAAGAGAGATTGCCTGCGTAACACCGTATACCGCGGGGACCATCTTAACCAACTTGAAGGCGCAGATCAAAGCATGGAGGGAAAGCCTGTCCGCGGGCCCCGGCGCTATTCCCGCTTCACCACGACTTCCTCCCAGCGCGGGCACTCGCGCTCCTCGATTGGACGCTCCCACGGCTGGCAGTTCGCGCCGTCGACGATCTGCACCGGCAACTGGATTTCCGTGGGCACACGCTCGCCGCGCAGGTGGCGGATCGCGGCTTCGGCCGCGATGCAGGACATTTTCATGGCGTCGAAATCCACGGTCGCGAGCAGCTGACCCTTCCTGATCGCGGCAATGGCTTCGGGGAGCGCGTTTACGCCGATGAGCGGGATGCGCCGGCCTGAGGCCTGGAGCGCCTCGATGATTCCCAGCGACATGACGTCATTCGCGGAAAGAATGCCGTCGATGCGCGGGAATTCGGCGAGCAGCCTGCCCATCTCGCGGCGTGCCGTATCGCGCTGATAATCGCCCGTGCGTGTCGCGAGTACGCGAATATCGGGCCAACTTGACGCTTCATCCTCGAAGCCCCGCAGCCGCTGCTGGCTGGTGACCGCGCCGGGAACGCCTGCCATGATCACCACGTTGCCCCTGCCGCCGACGTGGGTGATGAGACGGGCCGCAATGTCGCGGGCGAGCCGGTAGTCATCGGACCCCACGAAACATACCCGCTCTCCCGCGTCCAGGCGATTGATGATGTTGACGAGCGGAATGCGCGCGGCATTCAAATTGCGCACCGACTCGTTCATTGCCGTGGCATCCACCGGCACGAACACCACCGCGTCCGGGCGGGCCGCGATGGCCTGTTCCACGAGCGCGATCTGCTGTGCGATGTCGTCCGGCCGCTCCGGCACGTAATGCACGGTGCGCGCGCCGAGTCGCGCCGCGGTGCGGTCCGCGCCCAGGCGTGCGGCGGCATACGCCGGATTGGTGCGGTTCTTGGTGAATACCGCGATGACCGGGACGGCGCCGGCGGTCACGATTGCCTCCCGCCCGTCAATGTTCTCTGTGGCTAATGTTTTTCAGGGGTTCAGGACGGAGGCGCCGTTTCCTTCACCGAGGGGCGCTGGGCGGTGCGCTCGAACCAGGCGGCAAGCCGCGGGCGCCCCGCGCGCCAGTTCCAGTCGGCGAAGCGAAAATCGAGGTAGCCGCAGACGCACGCCGCGCCGATTTGCCCGATATCGAAGTCATCGCCCCAAGTCGTCACTTCAGCTTCGAGCGCATCGAGCCCGCCGAGGATCTTGCGCTTCTGGCCCTCGACCCAGTCCTTCCAGCGCAGCGCTTCCGGACGCACCGCCACCTCGTAGCGGCACAGCACCGCGGCATCCAGGATGCCGTCTGTCAACGCCTGGCGCCGCAATGCGGCGAAGCGCTGTGGCCCCGGGGCCGGAAAGAGCTTCCGCCCGGCGTGCAACGTGTCGAGATACTCACAGATGACGGCCGAATCGTAGAGCGTCTCGCCGGAATCCGTGACCAGCGCGGGAATCTTGACCAGCGGATTCTCCCGTGCCAGCGGTTCGTTGAGCGCAACCGGCGACACCGCGATGTCGATCTCCTCGACGCGGGTTGCAAGGCCGGTCTCGCGGGCGAGCATGCGGACCTTGCGCGCGAAAGGAGATGCGCGATTGGTGCGGAGTTTCATCTAAGGAGCTTGTCGCAACTTAGGTCCGACAAGCTCCTAGACCGTCATGGTCGTCCGCGCGTAGGTGCCTGAAGGCACGGCGTCAGGAACGACCTCGTTCATGAAGTTGAATTCGAGCTTGGTGCCGACCGGGTCATGCAGGAAGACCTGGTAGCCAGCTTTCGGTATATTCTGCTCCTGGAATTCGACGCCGAGGCTCTTCAGGCGCTTGCGGAAGGAATCGGCGCCCGAAGCCTTGAAGGAGATGTGATCGACGCTGCCGGTGTGCTTCTCATTCTTGGCAATCGAGCCTTCCGGAAAGCGCCCCGAGACGTGGAGGATCGGGTTGTCCCCGTCGTACAGCCATAGCCCGATGTTCATGAACGTGGGCCGGTCGCCGCTCTTCCACCCGAGGAGATCGCCGTAGAATTTCTCGATTCCCGGCAGGTCGCTCTTCGAGGCGCGGATGTTGAAGTGCAGGAATCCTTCAAACTTCATGCTTGTCTCCTTTGGCGTTCAATGGGTTGCGGTGCCATCGGGCACCGGTTCGACCCGCGAATTCTGCGCCAGTATGCCGATCGCGGCAAGAGTGCGCAGCGAACCGGCGGCGGCGGTCCGGTGCCACGCCGGACAACGGGCCCAGGGGTAGAATGGTTCTGGCGCGCGATTCATAGAGGAGCCCCGCCGGTGAGCGAAGCGGCTTTTCGCGGTGTATTCCCGTACCTGGTTTCTCCCATTGACGCGTCGGGCGGGTGATGCGCGACGTTCTCGCGCGGTTGTGCATTAATCCGCGCGATATTCCAATACGCCGTATCTGTAGGCCTTCGTGTTGCCTCAACGGGCCTGGCGCACGAAAAAGATGGAACAGATACTTGCTCAGCATTTTAGTATTTCAAAGTTGCTGATTTGGCTTACCGCCACGGCAATCGTTGCCCTAATCTGGCGCTGACTTAACATTGGAAGATGATCGCACGGCAGATATTAATGGTGGTGGCGTTGGTCGTGATGGGGATTCCCGGTTGCGGATCCACCTCTTTGGACGGGGTCACTCCGAAAACCCATCTCGGTTCACCAGGGAGCATCCAACTCACGCTTGCTGATGTCCGGACTCGGCTCCGGAGCGCAGGACTGGAGCCACAGGCGGGCGGACAGGTGGAACAGAGCTTTCTGAAGGTGCCCGGGACGCTCCTCCGCTTTCCGGAAACCGAATTGCAGGTCTTCATATACCCCGACCCCGCAGCCCGCGCCGGCGACACGGCAACGCTGGACCCGGTCAAGGTCGCCCCACCAACCATGAGAGTGACATGGATTATGCCTGCGAGCCTCGTGACTGTTGAGAATGTTGCCGTGATCGTGCTCACGCGGGATGAGGCGCTGCGGGCCCGTATCCGCGACGTCCTCACGGGTCGTTGACGCGACGCACCAATTGACCCCGATTGGCTTCCGGGCTACCCTTGCTCATGCGCCGTCATTGCGGGCGCGGAAATACGAAAGGCCAGGACTTAGATGCTGATACCAAAAGACCTGACGTGTCAGCGCCGCGCCGCCCATAATCTCCGACAACAAAGGAGGATTGCCATGTTCTCTGCATGCTTCCGCTATCCGGCGGTACTGTTTCTGACGTCGTTGATTTATGTCCTTGTACCATCGCTCGCCTCCGCGTCGCATTCGTGGGGCGGTTACCACTGGAGCAGCGACACCGTCCCGCCAGTCATCATTCGACTTATGGATAACCTTGCGGGAGATTGGAACACGGGTTACCTGAATCCCGTGGCAACCGCGTGGGAGGCAGGCTACAAAGATCAGACCAATCCTATACCGTCGGCGGTGAAGCCAACGGTGGAAGGCGGCACGTTGAGCAACGTCCGGAAATGTTCGGCTATTACCGGGACGGTTCAGGTATGCAATACCACCTATGGCAAGAACGGCTGGCTCGGCGTCGCCCAGATCTGGATCAGCGGCGGACACATCACGAAGGGTAGTGTCAAGCTCAACGACACCTATTTCAACACTGCCAAGTACAACACGACCGCGTGGAGGATTCTCGTTCTATGCCAGGAAGTCGGGCACACATTCGGTCTCGATCATCAGAACGAGAACTTCAGCGATCCAAACCTCGAAACGTGCATGGATTACACGAACAACCCGGAATCGAACCAGTGGCCGAACAAGCACGACTTCGAACAGTTGAGGGATATTTACGCCCACTTGCCAGACGGATCGACCAGCAGCACCTCCAGCACCGGCTCGGGCAAAATGCCGCCCGGCATGTTCCGCGATCTGCATGAACCATCCGAATGGGGCAAGCTGATTCGTGAGTCGCAGGGCGGACGGACTGCGGTCTACGAGCGCGATTTCGGCGGTGGTCACAAGGTTTTCACGTTCGTCATCTGGGCGCGATAGGAACTCGGTCTGGAACCGGCGGTGTCCGGTTCCAGACTAAACGTCCCTGGGTGATGGCGTCTTAAAACGTAGGGAATTTGGCGAGCGTTGACGGGAACAGGCGAGTGAGGGCAGGCCTAGTTCGCTCTAATTTGGTCCCCTTTGCACAACGATTGCAACCCGAGCCGGATTGCTGGCGACGCGCGCACTTATAGCGGCCATCGCCCGGCCTCGTGACTATATCGGCCTGCGATTCACCCATTCTTCCTGGAGTGGAATACTGACCCGGGTGCCCGCGAACGGCGCGTTGCATCCACCGAGTTGGCTGGTGTTCGGTCAATCAGCAGCCGGGTTCAGTCACCGGTTCCTCGCGCCTGCCGCTCAGGAGTTCGCCGACGGGCGCGAGGCTCGCTACGTGATCGCAGACGATCTTCAACGCCATCAGCATCGGTACCGCGATCAGTGCGCCTACGATGCCCCACAACCAGCTCCAGGAAATACATCGCAATTGCGGTGGCCGCACCCAGGCCTGCGTTGATGAAGGTGACGGTCGAGAGATAGCGCGCGATGTCGCCTTCGATCGTGCGGATCATTGCCACGGCGCGGTTCTTGTCAGGATGACCGGGTACGATCTGCACCAGCTTGCGCAGGAACGTGTCGCCCGTGGCGAGCAGAAAATAGAGGGTATAAACAATCGAC
>JACQGN010000302.1 GCA_016199545.1 Betaproteobacteria bacterium
AGCCGCCGGTGAAGCTCGAAATCCGCACCGGCGGCAGCCTCGACAAACCGTACGCGTTCCGCTTCGAGGACGACTGGCCGATCCCGCGCACGCAATGGACGAAATACCATCTGAAGATCGAGCGCGCGGCGTCCGACAATCCCAAGGCGGTGGAAGGGACACTCACGACCACGCCACCGGCGCAGACCGGCACCGCGAATTACGAACAGAGCGCGCCGTCGCGCCCCGGCAAGATGCCGCGCGGGGTGTCGTTTGAGACCGCGCCGATGGAGAAGGACACCGAGGTCACCGGCCCCATCGTGCTCAATCTCTGGGTGTCGAGCACCGGCGAGGACACGGACATTTTCGCCACGATCCGCAACATCGATCCGGCGGGCAACGACGTCCTGGAGATGGGCCAGCAGGGCGAACCGCTCCAGTGCGTGACCAAGGGGTGGCTTCGCGCCTCGCAGCGCAAGCTCGATCCCGGGAAGTCTCTGCCGTACCGCCCGTACCATGCGCACGACGAGCGCTGGTGGCTCAAACCGGGCGCGATCGTCGAGTGCCAGGTCGAGATCTGGTCTACCAGCATGGTGTTCAGGAAGGGGCACAAGCTGCGCCTCGACATCTCGCCCGCGGACGGCGTGGGCACGCAGCACTTCACGCATTTCCACGCCGACTATAATGCCGATGCCGAGACCACCATACATTCGGGCGGCGAGAAGGCGAGCTACCTGCTGCTACCGATCATTCCGACAAAGTGAATGCGCTATGCCGATGATACAGAGTTCCTCTTGCACCCCTTCCCCCGCTTGCGGGGGTAGGTTGGGATGGGGGCTATGGGCGGCGAAAATCCTGCCCCCTCCCCAGCCCTCCCCCGCGCCGCGCGCAAGGGAGGGAGCGCTGTATGCCTGCGCCATCGCAGCCGCGCTCGCCGCGGGCCACGCTGCGGCGCAGGAGTGGAAGCCCTCGAAAAACGTCGAGATCGTGGTCAATTCCGGCGCGGGCGGGGCGGCGGATCGCAGCGCGCGCGTCGTGCAAAGGTTGCTTGGCAAGGTCCCGGGATTTTCCAGCATCACCGTCGTCAACAAGCCGGGCGGCGCGGGCACGGTCGCGTTCACCTACGTCTCCCAGCATGCGGGCGACGCGCACTACTTCTGCACCATGGGCACCAGCATCCTCACCAACGAGATCGTCGGCACCAGCAAGCTGAGCTACCGCGACCTCACGCCGCTCAACATCCTGATGCGCGAGTACGTGGTCGCCTGGGTGCGCGCCGAATCGCCGATCGCCACCGCGAGGGAGGTGATCGCGCGCATTCGCAAGGATCCTTCGTCCCTTACTTTCGGTTTCGCCACCGCCCCCGGTAACCAGAACCACATCGTGATCGGCATGCTGGCGAAGGCCGCGGGCGTCGATCCCAAGGCGGTGAAGACGGTGATCTTTTCCTCGGGCGGCGTGGGCATGACCGCGGCGCTCGGCGGCCATGTCGACGTGTGGGTGGGCACGAGCGGCGGGGCGCTGCAACACCAGCGCACCGGCAAGGCGCGCGTTCTCGGCGTGAGCGCGGCGCGGCGCATGGAAGGGGGACTCGAAACGGCGCCGACGTTCCGCGAGCAGGGCATCGAGGCGGAGTACTTCGCCTGGCGCGGGTTCGTCGCCCCGAAAGGGCTCACGGCGGCGCAGACGGCGTTCTGGGACCAGGCCTTCGCCAGCATCATCAAGACCGACGAATGGAAGAAGGACCTCGTGGTCAACGCCTGGGCGGAGGACTTCACGGGCGCGGTTGAGACCCGGAAGCGGCTCGACTCCGAGCACGAACTGCTGACCGAACGGCTGATCGAACTGGGCCTCGTTACACGGCCGCGGCGGTAGCCGCGTCAGCTTGTCGCATCTCAAGTCCGCCAAGCTCCTTCGCTGAACGGTGCTTCCCCGGCTGCGCGAGTCCGGGCGCCGGTGTTACGGGGAAGCCGCCGGTTGCGCCGGCCGGGCCTTGTTGCGCCCGAACGGATCGTAGGGTGTCATGATGTCGTGGTGGGAGGGGTCCGCCGCGGCGCTTTTCGGCGTAGCGACGGCGGCGGAGGGATTCAGCGCGCTGACATCGCCCGAAAGTTCTCCGCCTTCTTCGATGGTGATTTTTCCGTAGCGGATTTTCCCCGAGACCCGGCCGGTCGAACGGATCACCAATTGCTTACGCGCGGTGAGTTCGCCCTCGAAGCGGCCGTGGATCTCGGCGAGGTCGATGCCGACGGTGCCGGCAAAAACGCCACGCTCGGCGATGCTGATCACCCGGCTGTCCATCGAGGCTTCGACCCGTCCTTCGACGACGAGGGTGTCGCAGTCCGTGATCTCCACGCCCTTGAGCTTGATGTCGGGGCCGACGATGAGCTTGCTGCCTTTTCCCTCATCCGCCCGGGGAGGGGTCTTCGCCGCTTCCTGCTGCTGGCGTTCCGGCGGCGGTATTTCGGGTTGGTGCCTCGTCGCGGGTGTGCCCAGACCGGGTGTGACGTTGACGTTGCCGCGACTGTCAGTGCGCACGTTGCCCTCCTTTTTTCCGAAGATTCCGTCCCGATTGAACATCGCGTGTCCTTCAGTCTCTAACTGATGCGTCGCCTGCGCCGTTGTGATCCGCGCGGACGCAGGTAATTGAACAATACGACTAGCAAAACTCGCGCCTGATCGAAGTTATCGAGTGAAATCAGCGCGAATCGAAGCGCTGGCGGCGCGCAGCGGCCGCCGGGCGCCGTCTTTTTGTCGCCTGCCGGCGACCGCCGTGTGCAGTGCATCACCTAATACGTTGATTGCAGGCAGATGCCCGATGTCGTTGTGCGGCGACGGGTCGTGTTCGCCCGGGACACAAGCGCACGCGTAGCGTAGTCGAAGCGCGCGGTGCGACCGCAGGAGTGGCACGAGAGCGTGCCGTCGACCGTCGCGTACAACATGTAGATAACGTCCCACATGACCGGCCGCCGGAAAGCAGGCGCGAACTCGGTTGAAGACGGTCCAGTCGATATGGCTTTCTGTGGAGCGTCACGCTCGGACGCGGCGTTAGTCGTCACTGCCCGAACGCCACGTTGCAGCGGTAAGCCGCTCGACCGCCGCGTAGTACCGGGCACGAACGGTGTCGGCAGGGTCCTCCTGCTTGAGGAGAGCATAAATCTCCCCGGCGACAACGGAACCAATGGCGTGAACTGCGTCGTGCCTCGACAGGCCCTCTTTCATCAGGCGGGCGAGCGCGCGAACAACAGGTTCGTCGCTTAAGGCCAATTGATTCTCAACGACAACGTGCATCGAAGCGTGGAGTCTCCGTGCGCTCCTGGGCAAAGGAATTCGCGCGTCTCGATGATACTCTTCAACGAGCAGGAGTCTCTCCCCTTCATCAATTCCCAGCCAATCCTCGCCGG
>JACQGN010000303.1 GCA_016199545.1 Betaproteobacteria bacterium
TCACCGTGGACACCGAGCCGACGCCGCTCTACCGCGACCTGCACGCGACCGCTGAAGCCGCGTTCGACGCCGTCACCCGCGTCGTGCGTCACGGCACGACGATGCAGGAGATCATCGACGCCGCCGGCGTCATCGAGGACAGGGGCTACACCGTGTGCGACGACCTAGTGCACGGCTTCGGTGGAGGATATTTCCCGCCCATCCTCGGCACCAGGAGCCGCCCCGCCGGCCGGCTTCCCGACATGACGCTGCAGGAGAACATGACGGTCGTGGTCCAGCCCAACGTGATCACGAAAGACCAGAGCGCGGGCGTGCAGGTCGGCGAACTCATCCGCGTCACCCGCACCGGTTTCGAGCCGCTCCACAAGACTCCCCGCGGCTTTTTCCGCGCCGGCGAGAACGCATCGTAAAGATTCTCCCTCACCCTCGGTCCCTCTCCCGGGGGGAGAGGGATGACTCCCCGCTCGATCCCGATGTCGCGCATCAGCGGCACAATGTTCCCGTCGCCGTCGATCTATTCCGCATCAGCGGCGCAACGTTCCCCTCGCCCCCCGGGAGAGGGGCCAGGGGTGAGGGAAGCAACGGCTTCATGTTGCTCCGGGAGAGGGGCCAAGGGGGAGGGACGCAACCACATCGTGTTGCTCCGGGCATTTGTCAGCTTCGTGTAAGCCGCGATTGCTACGTTTCGGAGCTGTCTGCCATGGGAGATCGTACTTGACCGTTGTGCTTCGCGCATTTCACGCCTTGTTGGCGTTGGGTTTCGTCTCGGCCGCCGGTGGCGCCGCGCGCGCCCAGGAGACCGGGAAGCTCTTCGAGCCGGTCGTGGGCCAGGAGGGCAGGGACGTGGTCTGGGTGCCGACGCCCGAGGTTCTCGTCGAGAAGATGCTCGATCTCGCGCGGGTGACGGAGCGGGATTTCGTCATCGACCTCGGCGCGGGCGACGGCCGCAACGTGATCGCCGCCGCCAGGCGCGGCGCGAGCGCCCTCGGTGTCGAATACAACCATGACATGGTCACGCTCTCGCAGCGCATCGCGGAAGAGGAAGGCGTCGCCGACAAGGCGACTTTCGTGCAGGGCGACATGTACGAGGCCGACATCTCGCAGGCGACGGTGCTGGCGCTCTTCCTGCTGCCAGAGAACCTCAGTCGCCTGGCGCCGAAGTTCCTCGATCTCAAGCCCGGCTCCCGCATCGTTCTCAATCAGTTCGCAGTCGACGGCTGGGACGCCGACGTGACCGAAAGGGTGGACGGTGACTGCGGGAACTGGTGCACCGCGCTGCTCTACATCGTGCCGGCGAAGGCGGCAGGCACCTGGCGCTTCGGCAAGGGTGAACTCGTGCTCCAGCAGAATTTCCAGGTGCTCACCGGCACGCTGCACCGGAACGGCGCCAGTACCACGATCACCGGCGGCCGGCTGCGCGGCGATGAGATCGCCTTCAGCATCGACGGCACGCGGTACGCCGGCCGCGTGAACGGCGACGCGATGCACGGCGCGAACGGCGCCTGGACCGCCACCCGCATTCGCTAAATACGTCCGCTATCGTCCCCCGGTCGGACCTCGTAGTCGGACTTCGAAGTCAGACCTCATAGTCGGACCTCATAGTCGGACCTCGTAGACCTGGTAGGGGGTAAGCGAAGCGGACGAGTGTCATTGCGAGCCACGAAAGACGGCGTGTCATTGCGAGCGATCCCGTTGCGGGCAACGCCACCGCGGCCAGCCGCGAGATCGCCGCGTCGCCCACTCCTCGCGACGACAAGAAGAGTGTCATTGCGAACGAAGCGAAGCAATCTCGTCGCAGGCGACGCCCCACGCCTTCCACCGGGCCATTCAGGTCGAGCGCCGGGCCGCCGATCGATTTGTCGCTGTCAGCCGACGAAGTTAGTCCCCCGTAATCAACCGCTTGGTCTGTCCGTCATCGTGCGCGTTGCCCCACGGTGACAGAACGGCCGCCGGCGCGGCCCGCCTGGACGCCTCAACCCTATGAAAAGTATTAAGAAATTCCAAGTGGCCCGGGACTTGCGGGCCCCATGTCGCATGGAGCAAACGATGAATGGATCCCTCACGTCGACGGTCCGGGCCGGCCGCCTGATACAGATGTTCGGCTGGGTCAACCTGTTCTTTGCGCTCGCGATCGGCGCCATGGTCGCCATATTGGGTGCGGCCGCGAGCGAAATCGCCGTGGAATGGGACGCTTTCGTGTTCGTGTGGGCGGGGCTGGTGTCGCTCGTCTACTTCCTCGTGGGCGCGGCCATCAAGCACCACCGCACCTGGGCGAAGATCGCCGGCGCGGCGCTCGCCGTGTACTGCCTGCTGAGCGTTCCGATCGGCACGTTGATCGGCGTGTGCGTTCTCGTGTATCTCGTGCGAGGCTGGAAAGAAGCGACGCCCGCGATTCCCGCCACTCCTGCCTGACGCCACGAGGGCGCGCCGCGAAAGCCCGCTCACCCGGCGTTAGCGGCGGCGGGCCATTTCCTGCCCAGGCCGACCTCGTCGTAGAACACCTGGAACTCGTCGTAGCGCTTGACGAGGACTTTCTTGAACTCCGCACTTTCACTCTTGCGGGCGCAGTTGCTATGATGCGCGCCTCACCCGGCCGTCGGCCCTGAGCGCCCATCCCGTGGACTGCAGGAGTGGAAGCCATGAATTTCGCGATTGAAGACTCACCCGAGCAAAGTGCGTTCCGCGCCGAAGTACGCGCGTTTCTCGCGCAAGCCGTCTCCCCCAAGCTCGAGCATTCGGTGGATCCCTGCGACATGTCGCTCGAGCAGTATCAACTGCGGCGCGATCTCGGTCGCAGCCTGGGCGCGCAGGGGTGGCTCTATCCCTCGATGCCTAAGGAGTACGGCGGCGGCGATCTTTCGGCCGAGAAGGTGGCCATCCTGCACGATGAACTGTCGCGGATCGGATTGGCATTGCCGCCGTATTACGACGCCGGCGGGCGCATGTCCGCGCCGACGATACTCGTGTGGGGGACGTCCGAGCACAAGCAGCGTTTCCTGCCGCCGATCTGCCGCGGTGAGGTTCGCACCTGGCAACTGCTCTCCGAGCCGGGCGCGGGCTCCGATCTCGCAGGCATCAAGACCACCGCGATCCGCGATGGCGACGCCTACGTCGTGAACGGACAGAAGGTATTCGTCGGCAGCTCGCACGGCGCGGATTACTCGTGGACCATCGTCGTCACCGATCCCAAGGGCGAGCGCCACCAGAACCTGTCGTGGCTGATGATCCCAATGACTCTTCCGGGGATCACCGTCACGCCGATGGATCTGCTCGCGACCGGCGGCGAGGGGGGAAGCGGCTCAGGCGTGAAGAATGCCGTGTTCTTCGACAACGTGCGCGTTCCCGCGGATCACTTGATCGGCGGCGAGAACAACGGCTGGAAGGTGGCGTCGACGCACCTCGAAGTCGAGCACGGCGGCATGGGGCGGCTCGCCGATCGCCGCGTGATCTACGAGTTCATCGAGCTATGCCGCGAGCGGCGCGACGGATATGCCATCGCCGACGACCCGGGCGCCCGCGCCGAACTGGTCGAGCTCTACATCGAGGCGGAGATCACGCGGCTCTTCGCGCTGCGCAACCACTGGCTCGCGCATACCAATCAGCCGCGCTCCTACGAAGGCGCGCAATACAGCCTGCGGCGCAAGCTCTCGGGCCTCGATATCTCGGAGAAGATGCTGCGCATCGCGGGGCCGTGCGTGCTGACGAAGGACAAGCGCTGGGGGCCGCTCCGGGGCACCATCGAGTATTTCCAGCGCGACGCCATCACCGCGCTACATCCCGGCGCCACCACCGACATCCAGCGGGTCATCATGGCGCGGCGCATCGGCATCGGCGGCCGCGAGCGCGAAAAAGCCGGCGCGCTGCGGTAAGAATCAATTCCCTCCCCCTCGATGGGGGAGGGTTAGGGTGGGGGAATAAAGCAGTCAGGAGACGCAGATGGATCTTTCACTGAACGATACCCAGCGGCTCATCCAGGACTCGGCGCGCGATTTCGTGCGCGGCGCGTGCGCCCGCGACGCGCTGCTCAAATTCGACCGCGATCCGGCGGCGATGATGGACGGGCTCTGGCCGCAGATGTCGGAACTGGGCTGGACCGGCATGGCGATTCCCGAAGCCTACGGCGGCACCGGCAACGCCATGACCGATGTCGCCGTGTTGTTCGAAGAACTCGGAACCGGTCCCGTGCCCGGCCCGCTGTTTTCGTCCGCCGTTTTGTGCGCGCGGATTCTGCTCGAAGCGGGCAGCGAAAGCGCGAAGAAGGCGTGGCTGCCGCGGATCGCGAGCGGAGAATGCGTCTTTGCACTCGCCCTGACTGAAGCGCAATACGGCTGGTCGGCGAAGAGCATCCGCTTCAAGGCGCGGAACGAGGGCGCAGACTTTCGGTTAACCGGCACCAAGGTCTTCGTCCACGACGCCCAGTACGCGACCGACCTCCTGGTGGCGGCGCGCGTCGAGGGCGGAGCGGGCGTGAGCCTCTTTCGCGTGGATGCAAAGGCGCGGGGCGTCGCCATCCGCGCGCTCGATGGATTCCTCACCGGCATGAGCGAGGTGACGTGCGACAACGTCCGGGTGAGCGGCGACGATCTGATCGGCTGGGCCGGCGACGCCTGGAACGCGCTGGAGCGGGCGCTGCTGGCGGCGGTGCCGGTGCTATGCGCCTACCAGGTGGGAGGATGCAAGGCGGTGTTCGACATGTCGGTCGCCTACGCGCGCGAACGCACGCAGTTCGGCCAAGTCATCGGGCGCTTTCAACGCGTGCAGGATCACGTCATCCAGATCGTCAACCATCTCGATGCCGCGCGCTGGACGACTTACGAGGCGTTGTGGAAGCTCGACAGCGGCGCGGACGCGGCGGCGAGCATACACGTCGCCAAGTCGGTGGCCTCGGAAAGTTACATGCGCGCATGCGACTTCGCGCATGAAGTGCATGCCGGGATCGGCGTCGTGCGCGAATACGGGCTCACACTGCACACCAGGATGTCGCGTTCGCTCTACCACTGCCTCGGCGCCCCCAGGCTGCATCGCAAACGTCTCGAGACCGCGCTCGGCCTCGCGCCGGCCTGATCGCTTCAGTCTCCCTTCCCCTTGGCAGGGGAAAGCCGGGATGGGAGCAGGCCTTTCCGCGTGATGCGCAAGGGAGCGAGCCCAGTTTCCTTCCCCCGTTTACGGGGAAAGGTCAGGATGGGGGCAAACCGATCTCAGCGCATCCAAAATTGCTTCCAGCACGGCTACAGTTTCTTGAAATACCTGGTTGTCCCAGAACCGGAGGACGCGATAGCCCTCCGCTTCAATTCGACAGTCGCGACGCATGTCATAGCCTTGGCGTTCCTGATGCTGTCCGCCATCGAGCTCGATTATGAGCCGTGCTTCGAGACATGCGAAATCGGCGATATAGCCGCCCACTGGCGCTTGGAGTCGGAAACGAAACCCGCCAACCTGGCAGCGCCGGAGATGTCGCCAAAGGTGCAACTCAGCGTCCGTTGCTTGATTTCTTAGTTTGCGGGCCCGACTTTGTGCAACAGCATTACGCATGGGATGGATCGTCGAATTCTGCCCCCTCCCCGACCCTCCCCCGCGATACGCAAGGGAGGGAGAAGCTACCGCCGCGGCTCACGTCCCGGTGAAGACCGGCTCGCGCCGATCGAATCCGGCTTTCACGCCTTCCTTGAAGTCGTTCGTCTCGCGCAACATCTGCTGCATGAACGCCTCGCGCTCGGTCGCTGCGCGAAACGCGGGGACGAGATCGACGTTGAGCGTTTCGCGGGCAGCCTGAACCGCCAGCGGGCCGGATTTCGCGAGCTCCGCGGCCATCTCCTGGGCGACCCGCCGCACCTTGTCCTGCTCGACGAGGCGGTCGGCGAGCCCCATCGCATAGGCTTCGTCGCCCGGCACGCGGCGCCCGGTGAGCATGAGCCATCTTGCGCGCTGATGACCGACCACCCGCGGCAGCGTGACCGTCATGCCGAAGCCGGGGTGGTATCCCAGCGCGGTGAAATTCGCCGCGAGCCGCGCCTCCTTGCACGTCACGCGGAAATCCGCCACCAGCGCGAGCCCCAGCCCGGCGCCGATCGCGCTGCCGTGCACCGCCGCGACGATGGGCTTGCGGGTCTGCACCAGGCGCTGCGCCTCGTGATACAGGTGCCGCGGCCATGCGGTTTGCGGCTTGCCCGCCGCGTCGTCGTCCACGCGCTTCTTGAGATTCGCGCCCGCGCAGAAGTGCTTGCCCGCCGCGGCCAGCACGATACTGCGGCATTGCTTGTCGTCATCGAGCGCCTCCAGCGCCGAGGCCAGATGCGAGATGAGATCGGCGTCGAGAAAATTGTTCGGCGGGCGCTTGAGCTCGACGGTTGCGACATGGCCCTCGATGCTAACCCCGATTTCTTCATTCCCCATGGTTTCCTCCAGTTGAATCGATCCTGTTCACCGGGGGAATGCTACCTCAAAGCATGATTCGCGCGCGCGAGGGAGATCTGCCCCCATCCCACCCTTCCCCCGCAAGCAGGGGAAGGAGAATGAATCAGGGCTCCCTCCCTTGCGCAATGCGCGGGGGAGGGGTGGGGAGGGGGCGCCGCGGCGGAAGCGTGAAGTCGGGGAGATGAAAAGCTTCCCTCCCCCATGATGGAGGAGGGATGAGGGGTGAAGCTACTTCTTCGGGCTGCTACCGCTGCTCTTGGGTGTGCCGCCGGCTGCGGGGGCGCCCGCCGGGTTCGGATCCATTTTTCCAGGCGGCGTGCCGGGCCTCGATGCCGAATCCTCACTGCGGCCCGGCGTGCGGCCGCCTTCACGCGAGGCCGAGTCTTCGCTGCGGCCCGGCGTGCGCGCCGTGTTCTTCTGTTCCTGCAAGCAGGTAATGCGCGCAGGACCTTTCAGGCCTTCGCAGTTCAGTTGCTTGGCCGTGCTGCCGCTCACGCCGCTCCTGGTGTCGCCGCTCGACGACGCAGCGAGCGCAGGAATCGCCGAAAAGCCGAGCGAAAGCGCGGCAGCGGCGAGGAGTAATCGCTGATTTATCATGACAAATGCTCCTTGGTAATGGAAAATCGCGTCACAGTTGTGGCGCGTACTTCCATCTCAAGCAAGAGCCATGCCTCAGGCGATGCATCCTGTCTTGTCTCGAGGAGCCACATCAGTCATGCTCCACCAGTCACGTCGTATCAGTCACGCTGCATCAGTCACGCTCTAGGAGTTTGTCGGACTTGGCCCCGA
>JACQGN010000304.1 GCA_016199545.1 Betaproteobacteria bacterium
ACGCGGGATGCGGCGGGAGCAAGAGCAGAGCAAAGATTCATGGACGTGACAAGACAAGCGCCCTGCGGACGCCGGGTGTGGCGCTACACGAGGCTACAGCGATGCGCAACCTTGGCTGCCGCGCAGCGGCTTACTTGAACCCGCTGCTCATGGTGACCCACCCATCCATGCCGGTTACGTCGTTCAAGGAGTTGGTCGCACTCGCGAAGGCGCGTCCGGGGCAGATCAATTTCGCGACCGGCGGCATCGGTTCTTCCCCCCACATGTCGATGGAACTCATCAAGAGCATCACGAAAATCGACATGGTGCCGGTCCATTACAAGGGCGACGGAGCCGCGATCATCGACGTCCTCGGCGGCCACGTGCAGCTTTTCAACGCGAGCATCGGCACGCTGCTGCCGCATGCCCGCACCGGAAAAATGCGCGGTCTCGTGGTGACCGGCCTCAAACGATCGGTGATGGCGCCCGAGTTTCCGACGCTCGACGAATCGGGGCTCCGCGGTTTCGAAGTCCTCACCTGGTTCGGGATACTGGCGCCGGCAGCAACGCCGCGAGAGATCGTCAGCAGGCTGAACAGCGAGATCCTGCGGATCGTGTCGCAGCCGGCCGTCAGTCAGCAGCTCCTGAAAATGGGATTCGAGATCGTCCCCAATACGCCTCAGGAGTATGCGGACTTCCTGAGGCAGGAGCACGCGCGGTGGGGCAAGGTGGTCAAAGACCTCGGACTCAAGGCGGAATGACGGCGTCGACGTCAGCGGAAAGGACATAAACATGGGCCAAACGATCGCCGAAAAAATCCTCTCCCGGCACAACCTGGCGCAGGCGCCGCTGAAAGCCGGGGATTTCATCGGCGCGCGCATCGATGGCGCAATGTGCCATTACCAGTTCATGGATATCCATCGGCTGGCAGTGGAAGCGGGGTTCGAAGAAGGCTTCCCGCGCGTGTGGGACACCGGGCGGGTATACCTGCTCGTCGATCACCATCAGCCGGCGCTCGCCCAGTCGTACGCCGACGAGAACGTGCTCATACGCAAGGAAGCGCGGCGGCTCGGCATCGAGCACTTCCACGACGCGGAACCGGGAATCGCGCATCAGATGATGCCCGATTACGGTTATGTACGACCTGGCGAGCTCGTGGTGGGCAACGACTCGCACACCATCGCGTACGGGGCGCTCAACGCCGGCAGCACCGGTATCACCCGTGCCGACATGCTCTACGTGCTGCTCTTCGGCGAGCTCTGGTTTCAGGTGCCGAAATCGATACGCATCGTGCTGGAAGGACGCCAGCCCGGTTACCCGATCGCCAAGGACATCATTCTCTACCTGGCGGGCCGGTATGGCGACGATTTCGCGCAGAACATGGCGCTCGAGTTCACGGGATCGCTCGTCCCGCAACTCAGCATGGACAGCCGCATGTGTCTCTCCACGCATGGGGTGGAAGTGGCGGCCAAGCTCGCTATGTTCCCATTCGACGAGAAGACCCGGGCCTACGTCGAGGCGCGCACTGACAAGCCATACGAGCCGGTTGCCGCGGATCCCGATGCGGCCTACGCGAAGGAAATCGTCGTCAACGTGGATGAGATGCCTTTCGTGGTGGCAAAGCCGCACCAGTTCGGTAACGTCGGACCAGTCGATGAGGTCAAGGGCGTCGAGGTCGATCAGGCCCAGATCGGCTCGTGCTCCAACGGCCGCTTCGAAGACATAGAAATTGCAGCGCGCATGCTCAAGGGCCGCAAGGTCGCGAAGGGCGTGCGCTTCATCATCTCGCCGTCGTCGCAGCAGGTATATCTGCAATGTCTCAAGGCGGGCCTGATCGAGTCCCTGGTGGAATCCGGCGCACACGTCGTGACCCCGGGTTGCGGCGTATGTCAGCCCAAGGTTGGATACCTCTCGGACGGAGAAGTTTGCATCACCGCCACGACGCGCAACTTCAAGGGCCGCAAGGGTAGCCTGAAGGCCGAGATTTACCTTGGCGGGCCCCTGACCGTAACGGCAGCGGCCGTAGCCGGCAGGATCGTGAACCCGAAGGAGGTGTTCGATGGGCTTTGATCTGAACCGGGCAATACGCGGGCGCGTGTGGAAATTCGGCGATTCCGTCGACACGGATTCGATCAACCCCTTCTACCTCTACCACACGATGGAAGAGCTGAAGAAACATACGCTCGAATCGTTCAGGCCGGAATTTCCGAAGGAAGTGAAGCCCGGCGACATCATCGTCGCCGGACGCAACTTCGGATGCGGCTCCCACCGGCCGGGTCTCGTGCTGCGCGAGGTGGGTGTTGCGGCGATCGTGGTGGAGTCGGCGTCGCGGCTCTTCCTGCGTAATACCATCGCCCTGCCCATGCCGATCTTCATCGCACCCGGCATCTCGCAGCTCGTCGACGACGGCGAAACGCTCGAGCTCGATTACCAGGCGGGTGTGGCGCGGAACACCGCGACCGGCGCCGCTGTGGCGATACCGAAATTTCCGCCGATGATCGAGCAGATCTACGCGTGCGGCGGCCTGCCTCGGCTCGCTCGACAGCGCTATCTCGCAGAGACCCGAACCGGCGGTTGAAGCGTTTTAACCAGGCGATCAATTCCGAGGAGTGAACATGCGCGCAATCAGACGGACAGCAGTGGCGGCATCGATAGCTATTGCGGCAGCGGCTTTGCCGAGCGCACCGGCGACCGCCTATCCGACGAAGCCGATCAGATTCGTGGTGACATTCGCGCCGGGTGGTGGAACCGATATCATCGCGCGCGCTTTGGGACAGAAATTCCACGAATGGCTGGGCCAGCCAGTCGTCGTGGATAATCGAGCGGGCGCCAATGGCAACATCGGCACGGATCTCGTCGCCAAGTCCCAGTCAGACGGGTACACCATTCTTCTCACGACGAATGCGCCGATTGCCATCAACCCGCACTTATACAAGAAGCTGCCGTTCGACCCCCTGACGGATGTCGCGCCAATCACGATGGTGGCATCCCTCCCGTTTGTTCTCGTGACACACCCGTCGATACCCGTCAAAAGCGTGAGGGAATTAATCGCCTTGGCGAAGGCCAAGCCCGCTTCGCTGACGTACGGGTCTTCGGGCACGGGAGGCGGGGCTCATCTCTCGGGAGAAATGCTGAAGAACGTTGCAAACATCGAAATTACGCACGTGCCTTACAAGGGAGGCGGTCCGGCTCTGATTGCAGTGCGCGGAGGAGAAGTCAATTTCATGTTCATAAGCATTCTCACCGTGACTCCGTTTCTGCAGCAAAAGGTCCTGCGCCCGATTGCCGTGACAAGCGCCAAACGCTCAAAGGCATTGCCGGACGTGCCTGCCATGGCCGAACTGCGTGAGCTCAAGGGTTTCGAAACCGACCTTTGGTACGGCATGTTTGCACCTGCCAAAACCGATCCCAAAATCCTGGATACCCTTGCACGCACAACCCGGAAAGCCCTATCGCTGCAGGAGTTCCAGGAACGCTTTGGCAGCACTGGGGCGGAGTTGCTCGGGAATTCGCCGGCCGAATTCGCCAGATTAATCAAGGCGGACTACGAGAAGTGGAAGCCGGTGGTGAAATCCTCGGGAGCAACGGCGTACTGAGCAGCGCCAGACCGACATGATTGAATACCATCAACGGCGAAATACATAGGCGTTGCCAATGCCCGCGCGGGCTGAAGAGGATCCGCCATGAAACAAGGCCTGTTTTTCAAGTCGCTGATTGCTGAAATCGAGAAAACCACGTCGGCGGACAGGAAGCTCACACTGGGGGAGATCGTCGACCTCGCCGAGAATCTCGGGGTCAGGATGAGCGACATCGTGATCGCCGAAGCAATGGCTGCGCACGACATGACTCATGACGGGGTTATCCGGGCGGTGCTGGACGCCTTCGGATTCAACCTGCTGGCTCTGGAAATCGGGCTCGATCGGGGCAAGAGTTTCCTGTTGGGATTCATCGGGCGGGAATTGCAGGAATGCCTCAAGCGGGGCACCGCGGTCATCGGCGACCGGTTTGTCGACAAGGCCGTCGTCTATACGATTGCCACGGAGGTCGGCAATCACGAAGTCGGTTTGCAGCCCTGCGCGGGGACCGGGGATTCCTGCGTCTATACCGGCCTCCTGAAAGCGCTGCTGGAAACGAGACTTTCTCGCCTGCAGGTGGGCCGGTTGGCCGCCTTGATGGTCAAGATCGGTAGTTTCTTCAAGGAGGGCAAGAAAACTACCGGCTGCAACATGGAAGGGTTTGGCGCGGGGGCGGCGTGCACGGCCGCGGCACTGACGGAAATGCGCGAAGGTTCACCTCGCCAGGTGGCCAAAGCGATCGTGCTTGCCATCTGTCCGACGATCGCTGTCCCGTGCACGCCGCGGGTGATCGTTTCGGGCCTTTACGCGACGCATATCGGCGGCGCGGTCCTCATCGGCAACCTGGCGGCCAATCTCGCCCTGAAAACCTCCATTGCCGTACCCATCGACGTGGACGTGATGCTCGCCATGGCTGCCAGCATTCATGTCGCGGCCGCGCCGGCGATCACGAAAGTCAACCTGGATTACATGCGCCCCTACTTCAAGACAGAGCCGGTGGTGGACGGCTTTGTTGCCGGACGCGTCCTTGCGGCCGAACAGGAGTCCGGCCGGCACGTTCTTGTGCGCGCGCGCGGGGAGATCAGGAAGTTCGCCATGAGCGCCAACCCACTGATCAGCCCCTTCGGGGAAGCGGTGGTCGGCGGAAGCAGCCTTGCAGTCGGGTCTCCGACGAACATGGGGCGCATCGCCCATGAGCTGGCTCGCGGTGAGGTGAAGAAGATCAGCATCGAGCTGACCTCCGATCTTTTTGCCCGGAGAGCGATCAATGTTCCCGGCATCCTGATGGGCGCCGTTCTCGGCGCGTCCACGAAGGACATCAAGGCCTACCACGATGTTCTCAAGGAAATCACGCGGCGCCGCATCGCCGTCGAGATCCGGCGCATCACGGAGCCGGAAGTCCAGCGCATACATATCGAAGCCGGGGAAAACAGCGCTTTTGTTGACGCCATGAACCGCGGCGGCGGTCGCTTGAAACTGGTCGATGCCAGGCCTTCCCTGGCGGAGGCGCGATCCGCCGCCGCGCGGTTGGGCATCAAGCTGGCCGAGGTTTAGGGACTCTCAATTTCGAAGTCGGAGGCCATATGAGCAAAGCACCATGGGTTTTTCAGCTGCACGGCGACGCGCGTGGCATCGCGCGCAAACTTGGGGAAGGGATAGAGACGCAAATCTTTCCTGGCGAGCGCGTCATGCTCTCCGTGGTGCGCGTCGAGCCCAATTCAAGCGGCACGATCCACAGCCACCCCGAAGAGCAGTGGGGCGTGCTGCTGGAAGGCCGCTGCACGCGAATCCAGAACGGAGAAGAAGTGGAGGCGACCGCTGGCGAGTTTTGGTACACGCCCGGCGGCGTATCACATGGTGTGCGCACGGGCGCGACGGGCGCGGTGATCCTCGACATTTTCAGCCCGCCGCGCGCCGAATACACACAGGCGGGCGAGGGATTCGGGACGGCAGTGACTAAGACAGGTTGAACCTCATGAGGAATGGAAAATGAAAACGGAAACCTTGCCGCAACAAGGCGCGGCGCAGGAACTAATTCGGTTTTGTCAGGCGCTGTCGCTCGAAGCCGTGCCGGGAAGCGTCGTCGATTACGCGAAGTGGTGCCTGCTCGACTCTTTCGGCTGCGCGCTGTTCGGATCCCGGCAGCCCTGGGCAAGAATAATGGCAGAGGAAATGCTTGCGGAAGGGTCCCGGGGTCGCAGCAGCATCTTGGGGCGCCACGAGACCCTCGCTGCGCCGGCTGCCGCGTTATGCAACGGCACGGCCACTCACGGCTTTGAGCTGGACGATTTGCTCGACGAGGCGATCGTGCATCCCGGGGCCATCGTTGTTCCCGCCGCTTTGGCTGCTGCGGAGGCCATCGATGCGCCGGGGTCCCGTCTCCTGTTAGGCATCATCGCGGGTTACGAGGCGATTAACCGCGTCGGTTTGGCCATCGGCGTTGAACCCGCCCGGCGCGGTCATCACCAGACCGCCCTCGCGGGCCCGCTTGGGGCGGTCATGGCAGCGGGCGTGGTGATGAACCTGAGTCGCGCGCACCTTACGGCGGCGGTGGGGCTCGCGTGCTCCACCTCATCGGGTACCAAGAGCTTCGCGGCGGGTACGGGCGGAGGCATGATGAAGCGCATGCACGCAGGGCGTGCGGCGGAAGCTGGAGTACGGATGGCTCAACTCGCCGCGCGCGGTTTCACTGCGCCTCCGACCGCGCTCGATGGGCATTTCGGTTTGCTCGAAGTCCTTGCCGGGAAGTCGGCGCGGCCCGAGCAACTGGCGCTGGATCTCGGCAAGCGCTGGGCCGTGGAGCAGGTCTATGTGAAGGTCTATCCATGCTGCGCGTGGATCCAGGCTGCGGTGCAACAGCTTGTGGCGATGCGCGGCGCGCGCCCGGTCAAGGCAGAGGAGGTGAAAAAGCTGCGAATAGGTGTCTGCGGCTACGCGGTTCGCAACAACGGCAACGTCGCGCCGCCCGACACGATGGGCGCGCAATACAGCCTGCCGTATTGCGCCGCACTCGCGGTGACCGCCGATCCGCGGGATCCGGCGATGTACTTCGGCGATCAGCTTGACGAGCCCTCGAGGCGCGAGCTTGCACGGCGCATCGAGCTCGTCGTCGATCCGGAGATGGAGGCGGCATATCCCAAGCATTACGGAGCCCGCGCCCATCTCGAGCTTGCAAATGGGGAGCGTCACGAGAGCGCCGTGCTGGATCCGCACGGCATGCCGTCAGATCCGTGTAGCGACGAAGAGCGACTCGCGAAGTTTAAACTGCTGGTGCGGCACTGCATGTCCGACGCCCGGGCGTTACAGTTGATCGAGGCCGTGGGTAAGATCGAGAACCTGCGTTCGGTATGCGACCTGGCCCGCACGATGAGGCTTGATCAACGCGATCTCGTGGAAGCGTAAGCGTGCGCGCCGGGTAACATCCATGACTTCTTCCTTCGATACATTCGCCAAGGGCGAAATCGACCTCGGGCTCGGCAAGAAATACGCGTACCACTCCGTACCCGCGCTCGAGCAGCACGGCATCGGACGCGTTTCGCGCTTGCCCGTGTCGCTTCGCATCGTTCTAGAATCTCTGCTCAGAAATTGCGACGGGAAGCGCGTGACGGAGCACCAGGTGCGGGCGCTCGCGAACTGGCGGCCGAACAGCAGGCGTGAAGGGGAAGTCCCATTCACCGTCGGGCGTGTGGTGCTCAACTGCGCGGCGGGCATTCCGCTGCTCGGCGATCTCACGGCCATACGCGGGGCGGTCAAGCGTGTGGGCTACCCGGGTGAGATCGTGGGACCGAAGGTGCCGGTGGACATGGCGCTCGATCACACGCTTACGGTCGATTACCACGGCACGCCTGACGCGCTCGCGCGCAACATGGAGCTCGAGATCAGGCGCAACGAGGAGCGCTTCCGCTTCGTGAAGTGGGCGATGCAGGCATACAAAGGCATACGCCTGATGCCCCCGGGCTGGGGGATTCTGCATCAACTCAATCTCGAATTCCTCGCGCCGGGTTTCCTGGAGAAAGACGGCGTGTGCTATCCCGACACGCTCGTCGGCACGGATTCCCACACCTGCATGATCGCGGGGCTCGGCGTGGTGGGCTGGGGTGTGGGCGGTATCGAAGCCGAAGCGGCAATGCTCGGTCAGCCGGTTTATTTCCTCACGCCGGACGTAGTTGGCGTCCACGTCGCGGGCAAGCTCAGCCAGGGCATCACCGCGACGGACCTCGTTCTGCGCGTCACCGAGATGCTGCGTCAGGCGCAAGTGGTAGGCAAGTTCGTGGAGTTCTTCGGGGACGGCGTGATGAGCCTTACGCTGCCCGATCGCGCGACGATTTCGAACATGGCCGTCGAGTACGGCGCCACGATCGGTTACTTCCCGGTGGATGAGCAGAGCTGCAAATACCTGTTGCAGACCGGCCGTCCGGAAGAGCGCGTGCGCGCCGTCGAGAAGTTTTACCGTGCGCAAGGCTGTTTCGGTGCCACGCGCGTAGGTGAGGTCGACTACAGCAGGGTGGTGGAACTGGATCTCTCGACGGTCACGGCGAGCGTCGCGGGACCGAAAAGGCCGCAGGATCGCATCCCGCTTGCCGAGATCAAGAGCCGTTTCGAAAGCGTGCTCGCGCAGCCGGTGGCGAGCGGCGGTTACGGCAAGACGAACCCGCGATCGAGAGCCGACAGTGGGCAGGTCGATCACGGCGATGTCGTGATCGCTGCGATCACCTCGTGCACCAACACCTCGAACCCGGGCGTCATGCTTGCGGCGGGACTCATGGCAAAGAAGGCGGTCGAGCGTGGTCTCAAGGCCAAACAGTGGGTGAAGACATCGCTCACGCCCGGCTCGACTGTCGTCAGCAGGTATCTCGCAGCGACCGGTCTGCAGCGCTATCTCGATCAGCTCGGCTTCACCGTCGCCGGCTATAGCTGCGGAACGTGCGTTGGCGCGTCCGGCCCCATCGATGCCGGGCTCGAGAAAACGATCATGGACAACGACGTGATCGCGTGCGCGGTGCTGTCCGGTAACCGCAACTTCGAAGCGCGCATCCATCCGGCGGTGCGCGCGGCCTTCCTCGCGAGCCCGCCGCTCGTCGTCGCGTTCGCACTGGCGGGCCGCGTCGACGTCGATTTCGACCACGATCCGATCGGCCACAACGACGCGGGTCAGCCGGTATATTTGCGGGACATCTGGCCAACGGACGAGGACCTCGATCACGCACTGGCGATTGCCGCGAATCCGTCTTTCTATCGCGAGGTTTACTCGGGGGACATTGCGAAGAAAAATCCGTTGTGGGCCGGCATTGCACAGGCGACAGGCGAGCTCTATCCATGGGAGAGCAACTCGACCTACATCAAGGAGCCGCCGTTCCTCGATGCCGCGCTTCAGGAGTCGGCGTTGCGCGATATTGCAGGCGCCCGGACGCTCGCCATTCTGGGTGACTCGATCACGACCGACCACATCAGTCCGATCGGCAGCATCAAGAGCACATCGCCTGCCGGCGTGTACCTGCAAAGCCACGGCGTTACGCCCGCGGATTTCAACAACTACGGCGCGCGTCGCATGAATCACGAAATCATGATGCGCGGTACGTTCGCCAACGTGCGTCTCAGGAACCTCATGGTGCCGGGCGTGGAAGGCGGCGTGACGGTGCATCAGCCGAGCGGGGAGCAATTGACCATATACGAAGCGGCCATGCGTTACGCCTCGGAAAGCGTGCCGCTCGTCGTCATCGCAGGGGAGGAGTACGGAACCGGCAGCGCGCGCGACTGGGCTGCCAAAGGCACCCGGCTCCTCGGTGTGCGCGCGGTCGTCGCGGGGAGCTTCGAGCGCATCCATCGCAGCAATCTCGTGGGCATGGGCGTGCTTCCCTGCCAGCTTCCCGCGGGTACGACTCCCGCGACGCTGGCTCTGGATGGCTCGGAAGTGTTCGACCTGACCGGTCTCGACGATCACGCGAAACCGGGTACTGCGCTGACACTCGTCGTGCATCGCGCGTGCGGGCGCACCGACAAGGTTTCCGTCACGCTGCGCCTGGATACGCCGGCCGAATTCGATTATGTGCGCTGCGGCGGCATCATGCCGTTCGTGCTGAATGAGATCATGAAAGAACAGAAAGAGGCATCACGGATGTGAAGCGTGGGGAAATTGGACGTGGAGAGAGCTTGTCGCCGGAACTTTTTCCGTTTACATTTGCCCCCGGCAATAGGGAGATGGCATTCTCCTCCAGGTGTTGTTCATGAACGTCCCGGTCCAGTTCAGCGCACTCAGCCCCGACCCTTCTGACGCACCTGAACTGGAAGGCGAGTCCACGGGCTAGCAGCCTGTCGGACTTAACCGTCCAACAGGCTGCTATAAGCAAAACCGGCTGACAATTCCGAATAAAACCTAGGGCGGCGATCGAGCCCATCATGACCGACGTCTGGGGACTCGCGGCACTGTGGGTGGGCCTCGCGCTCGCCGCGGCGCTGTTGGCGATTTTCCTCCGCATTGCCAACGCGCTGGGCGAAATCATGGTTGGGATTGTGGCGGGCGCGCTGATCGGGGCGAGCGCGCTCGGCTCGGACCTCGAATGGATCAAGTTCCTCGCCGGCGCGGGGGCTATCGTGCTGACATTTCTCGCCGGCGCGGAACTCGACCCGGTGGTATTTCGCGCCAAGTGGAAGGAAGCTGCCGCCGTTGGCCTGGTTAGCTTTGCGGCGCCATTTTTTGGGTGCACCGCAACGGCTTACTACCTGCTTGACTGGAGCACGCAGTCGAGCTGGCTCGCCGGTGTAGCGCTGTCCACCACCTCGGTGGCGGTTGTGTATGCGGTAATGCTGGAGTTCGGCCTCAACAAGACCGACTACGGCAAGACCGTGCTCGCGGCATGTTTCGTCACCGATCTCGGCACTGTCCTCGCCCTGGGATTGCTGTTCGCGCCCTTCACCTACAAGACGGTCATTTTTGTGGTCGCTGCGATGGCAGCCTGCCTGTTGCTGCCACGGTTTACGCCGCGGTTCTTCCGCCGCTTTGGCGAGCGGCCTTCCGAGCTTGAATCAAAGTACCTGCTGCTTGTCTTGTTTGGCCTGGGGGCTCTTGCCGCTTGGGCGGACAGTGAGCCGGTGCTGCCGGCCTATTTGATCGGAATGATGCTTGCCGGGACGGTCGGCCGCAACCACGCGCTGATCCGGCGGCTGCGCACCCTGACGTTCGGCCTGCTCACGCCGTTCTATTTCATCCGGGCCGGCTCCTACGTCGCGCTCCCCGCGCTCGTCGCCGCCCCGGTCGCGTTCCTCGCCCTGTTGCTATCCAAGATCATCACCAAGTGCATCGGGGTCTATCCGGTAGCCAGATCCTACGGCTCGCGGAAAAAGGAAGCGATGTACACGACGCTGCTGATGTCGACGGGGCTTACCTTCGGGAGCATCTCCGCGCTGTTTGGCCTCACCCATGACATCATCGACCAGACGCAGTACACGCTTCTTATCCTGGCGGTGATCGCGAGCGCGGTGGTGCCGACTCTCATTGCCAACGCGTTCTATCTGCCGCACCATTTGTTGCCGAAACCGGAAGAAGCCAAAGAACCGGCGGCGGATCGACCGGCGCCGGCCCACTCCTCGCAGACGAAATAACGGAAGGACACGGATGATCAGCCGGATCCTGGTGGCGTATGACGGTTCGGATCCCGCCAACAAGGCCTTCTCCTTCGCGCTCGACCTGGCGAAGAAGTATCAGGCGTCGATTTCGGTGGTGGCCATCGCCAAGCCGCCCGACTTCGGGGACGACGTGGAAACCGAGGCCATTCTCGAGAATTCACAAAAACACTATCGCCACCTGCTGGCGCGCCTGAAACCCAAGGCTCTGGCCGAGGGGGTAAACACCACGTTCGAAGTGGCCGTGGGCCATCCCGCCGAACAAATCATCTACCATGCAGAGAAAGACCGGGCGGACCTGATCGTTATGGGCCACCGCGGGAAGGGGTTTTTTGAACGGTTGCGTCTCGGCTCGGTCTCCAGGGACGTTATCCACTATGCACACTGCGCGGTGACGGTCGTGCGATAACGATCGCGCAGGACGGCGGGGAACAGGAATTCAAGGATGGTGACGAAAGCATCGCGATCAAGCGCCCCGGATTCAGAATGATTCAACGGTGCGGTGGAGCGACGTCCAGCGCCGTGATGCAAGACCGGCAACGGTGGGCTGGTCATTGAAATTAATAAATCAATGCCTTAGAGTGCAACCACGAGCCAGGGGGGCGTGGCTTCAAGTCCTGCCGGGCGCGTCCCGATCGGCATGATCCGAGACCCACCGGGCAACTTTTTCCATCGTGATCCATATGGTCAGAGAACCAAAGGCAACTGACGCCGGCGGCGCAGCCATAACGTGCGCCTCATGCAAGGCCTGCTGTTGCAGGCTGGAGGTGATGATCATGGGAGAGGATGATGTTCCGCTCGAACTGACCGAAGTGGACCGGTGGGGAGGACGGGTGATGGCGCGTTTGGACGACGGCTGGTGCGCCGCTCTCGACCGGGACACCATGCTGTGCCGGATATACGAGCGCAGGCCGGCCGTATGTCGCGAGTTTAGGGTTGGAGCGAGTGATTGCATCGCGGAACGCTCTTCTAATTCAATTGCATTGTTCATGACAGCCCAGGTGGGTCGCCCTTGAGTTCCAATACCCCCGAGTCCAGCCGCAAGGCGCAGATCGACGCTCTGCTTCTCAAGCTCCCGGGCGTCAGCGCCAGAAAGATCAACGGCCTTGACGCCTACTTCGTCAGCGACAAGATGTTCGCCTGCATCAGCGGCGATGGCGTCGGACTGCGCCTGCCCATCACCACCGCGACCGAACTGCAGTTCTCGAGGGACAACGTCGTCCCGTTTCAGCCCGGTGGCATGGCAAGTTCGAGGGAATGGATACAGATCAACCGCGCCGAGGCGGCCGAGTACGAGAAGGATCTCCAGTTGTTTCAGGCCTCGCTCGAGTTCGTGAAAGCCGCCCGGCCTCCGCGTTCCTGAAGGCGTTGTTTATCGGTATGGGGCGCTTGCCGGCTTGGGTGAAACTGCCTGGCATCAGAAATGCGAAGCCCCGCGCTATCGGCGGGGCTTCACAGGGTCGCCACATCGCTGTGGCCTCAATTTGTCGCGTTACCGCAACGTATGCCGGTGGATCGTCACCGGCGTGTTGGTTGAATCGTAGTAAATTTCGTCTATAGACGCCCCCGTTCTCCTGGTTGAGCCACAAGCCCCGCGCCCCACGGTCGCGCGCTCCGGAGAATGCCGGGTTTCGTGTCGTTGCTCGGTCGAAACCCGAGATCGGGGCGGCGCCCGCGTTCCGCGCCGGGAAGCACGGATGAGCCAAACGCGGCAACTCACAATCTCAGACTACGCCGGTCGACAAGAAGTTTCCATCGACGGCATGACTCGTTTGTGGATGAAGCCGATCAGGATCGGCCAGGAACGTGCAATCGACGCACGGCGTGCCGTGACTGCGACAGACTCAGGCAGTAAAGCAAGATGTCAAACGCCGCAAGTACCTGATCCATAACGACGGCGCAATGTCCAAACCGCAGTTTCTGCGCGCTCAGGAGGCTCGTTCTTTCGGGATGTCGGGACTGGCTGACTTCACGGCTTGATTCCTCAGTTTTTTCGCTCGCCTGGCCACCTTCGCGCGGTCCTTCTTGGCTTTTTGCTTCCTTCGCCTGGTCGTGAGCATCCGAGAGTGACTCAATGGCGCCTCCGGTCGATGAGTTGTCGAGTTGCAGGCTAGTTTGCCCCGTTTTTGCATTCCTGGCTAATGCGATCACATTCCGCGGGAAGCGGTATGTGCGATGGCGCATCTACGGCCGATTTCCGGCGGTGTATTCTGAACCTCCGGCCAGATCTGGTCTCGACCCCGACAATTTGCCCGTCCGTGAAGCGTTGCGAATCTGGTGCTATATTGCGGGGCATGATGGAGCCGTGCTACATCGTAGATGCCGTGCGTGCGCCCTGGAAACGCAGCGCTACCGAGGGGATCAGTTTTGCCTGCCAGGTGCTGCTGTCCGGGGAGGACGACGGGCCGGAGGCCCTGCGTTTCCGCTTCGACGATTGCCCGTCGGTCTATGCCCATATGCACCTCACGTCGCAGTTTCAGCTGCTCCTCAACGGTGCCATGGACTTTCCGCGCGGCGTCAAACATCTTGAAGCGCTGGCCCTCCACTACACCGACCACAACATGCCCTATGGACCGTTTGCCGTGTCGGGTGGCCACGACATGCTGGTTCTGCACCCAAAAGCCGGCGGCATCATTTCCATGGCAAACCGCGACGCCCGGCGCCAGATCAATCTGCGCGGGCGTCTCTTCGCTTCCCTGGCGGCGCAGTCGGAGTGGCACCCGTTGCCCGGCGCGGATCATTCGGCGTTCAAGTTCCTGATGCCTCCCGATCTTGGTCCGGCGGCCGTGGTCGTCAAAGCGCCCGCCCACGCCGCCTTGGCCATGCCTGCGGCGGAGTTTGGGCGTTATGAGGTGGTGCTGGACGGTTCCGTTATCATGGAGGGGCAGGAAATCGGTGCGCCGGGCTTTCGCTACGTTCATGGCGAAAAAGAGGCCGAGCCGCTGGCGACCGGTGACAACGGCGCGAGCGTGGCATTCCTGACGTTCGACCGGGATGCGCTCGAAGGCGGGATTACCGGCGAAGGTCTCGCCCTCGAGGCGGCTGAAGCGATGGCGCGGGCTATCTAGAGCGCGCAGCATGATAGCGTTCCCTCCCTTGCGCGCAGCGCGGGGGAGGGTTAGGGTGGGGGAAGTGAACAGGAGGTGCGGAATGACTGAAAGCCAGGAATCGAGCAAGCCTTTTCGCGTAGTGGTATTTGCCGACTTCGTCTGCCCCTACAGCTTCCTCGCGGTTGACCAGTTTGATCGTCTGGCCCGCGAATACGACGTGCAACCCCTGTGGCGCCCCCACTGGCTGCATCCCGAAACGCCGCCCGAAGGCACACCGAACGCACGCAGCGCGGAGCGCCTCGAACGGCTCAATGCGTGGATGAAAGAGATGGCGCCGGAGCAGTATCCGCGCATTCGCATTCCGGAGAAGCGCCAATACAGCTTTCGCGCATTCGAGGCGCTCGAATTCGCCGGCGACCGGGGTCTCGACTTTCCGTTCAAGACGGCAATTTACGATCTGATGTGGACCGAGGGCGGCGACATCGGGGAGCCCGAGACCTTGATGGCGGCAGCCGAGCGCGCGGGACTCGACCCGGACGAGTTGAAGGAAGCACTGGACAAGCGCCTCTACGCCCAACGCGCGCTCGACGCGGTCAACCAGGCCCACAGTATCGGCATCACGAACACCCCGACGATTTTTCTGGGCAGGACGCGCATCAACGGCTGGCATTACTACGAAGTGCTGCAGTCGGTAATGGAGCAGCAGGGCGTGCGGCCACGAGAGGCGCTCGCGAGCTAGTACTGCTGGGTGTCAGACGCGCCCACGGGCGGCAGGTTCGGGCACATGCGGCCTGCTTTGGGTGCGGCAGGCTGCCGCACCCGCATGATAGCGAGGAGTTGGGTCACGGACCCGGCTCCTTTTTTGTTTCGAGGGCAGATGAAGCGGGAGCTTTGAAAACATGGTGGAGTTCAAGCCGATTTCATACGAAGCCGTGACCGTGGGCGAAGAGTTCAGGTCGGACGATTTCCTGATCAAGCCCGAGGATATCGACACCTACGCCTACGCGGTGGACGATCACAATCCCTGGTACTTCGAGGACTCGCCGTTCGGCGGGAAGATCGCGCACCCGACGCTCCTCGGCAACCAGGCCTTGCTCATGCGGCACAGCCGCTATCTTCTGAATGCGGGCCTGCACGCGAAGATGCAGTTCGAATTCCTCGAGCCGCTGCGCGCCGGCATGCGCGTGCGCACGCACGGCAAGGTGCTCGACAAGTACGAGCGGCGCGAGCGGCACTACATGGTCACGCAATTCGAGACGCGGGATGAGGAGACCGGCACGGTGCTCGTGCGCGGACAGTTCACGCAAATGATCTTTCCCCAATCGGGAGTGCACCGTGAAACCACAAATCGTTAGATACCCGGAGGTCGGCGGGGAGTTGCCGCCGCTCACGAAGACCATCGTGCAGCGCCAGATAGACTGCTATTCGGGCGTGCGCCCGCATTCGATACACACCGATCCGGAATGGGCGCGCAAGAAGGGCTTCCGGGCGCCGCTCGTGCAAGCCATGATGTCGACCGCGTACGTCTCGCAGTTGATGATGCAGTTTGCGGGTGAAGGCTTCATCAGGGGCGGCAGGATGTCGGTCTCCTTTATCAAACCCGTATTCGTGGACGAGACGCTCACGGTCCGCGGACGCGTCAAGAGCCGTGACCCGGATGGCGACAGTACGCGCGTTACCGTCGAGGTCTGGTGCGAGAACCAGGACGGCGTGAAGACGATGGTCGGCACGGCGAGCGGCATCGAAGCGAACGACGACCGAGCATCAAAAAAATGACTGACGCTGTTCCGCCCTCACATCCCGCAATTGCGATCGGCTTACAGCTTCCTTCCCCCGCTTGCGGGGGAAGGTTAGGATGGGGGCGAAACGATTCTTGCCCCCTCCCCAGCCCTCCCCCGCGCAGTGCGCAAGGGAGGGAGTCAGTGGGTCGATAGGCGGACCGGTCGGATGGACGAGAGCGCCTCGCGCGCAGTTTGCACCGACCTGTCGCGGCTGCTGGCGCCCCGCTCGGCGGCTCTCGTCGGCGCGACGGACCACCCGACTTCTTTCGGCGGGCGCGTGTTCCAGCAGATGTCGAATTTCGGGTTTCGCGGCAAGATTTACCCGGTCAATCCGCGGCTCGGGGAAATCAATGGTCTGCGTTGTTACCCGGGCCTGAAGGACCTGCCCGAGACGCCGGACCACGTCGGCATCATCGTCTCCGTGCAGCGCGTGTTTGACGTCCTCACCGATTGCGCGGCCATCGGCGTCCCGTTTGCGACGGTCTATACCGCGGGCTTCTCCGAAACCGGTACGCCAGAGGGCCGGGAGCGTCAGGCGCGACTCGTTGCGTTCGCGAAGAGCTCGGGCATGCGCATCATGGGCCCGAACTGCAACGGGGTCATCAACTTCGTCGACGGGTTCGCGATGACCTCGACCGCCGCCGTCAAGGGCGTCCGGGCGCCCGCGGGCAACATCGGCGTGGTGAGCCACAGCGGCGGGCTGGGACAGATCAACATCATGTGGCGCGCGCAGGAAATCGGGCTCGGCATCAGCTACGAAGCGAGCTGCGGCAACGAGGCCGATCTCGATACGCTGGACTTCGTGCGCTTCATGCTGGAGAGCGATGCGACCGACGTGGTGCTGCTCGCGGTGGAAGGCATCAAGGACGGCGAAAAGTTCAAGGTGGTGGCGCGCGAGGCAGCGGAGCGGGAAAAGCCGATCGTGGCGCTCAAATTCGGGCGCACCGAAGCGGGCAGCCGTGCGGCTGCATCCCATACCGGTGCGGTCGCCGGTGATGACGCGATCACCGACGCTGTGTTCCGCCAGTACGGCGTGATCCGCGTCGATGAATGCGATCAGCTTTACGAAACAGCGGTATTGCTGCGCCAGCGCCGCTGGCCCCGGGGGTGGGGCGCCGCAGCCGCGTCGCCGACGGGCGGCAACGTTGTTCAGCTTGCCGATGTCGGAGCCCGCTTCGGACTCGATTGGCCACCGTATTCCGAGACGACGCAAGCCGCGCTTGCGAAGCTCCTCCCGGGCTACGGAAAGGTGGGCAATCCGACCGACATGACCTCGGTGGCGACGGGCGAGCAGGTCCTCTATCGCCAGGCGTTGAACACCATCGCCGCGGACGAGAACGTGCACGTCATGGTGCCGATCTATATGTCCATCGCCCGGCACGACTTGCAACTCGGCGCCGACTTCGTGACCGGTTGCGAAAAGGTCGCGGCGATGATGTGGATCGGCAACTGCACGGACGATCCATCCTTTACGCGCAGGGATTTCGTCAAAGCCGGCGTGCCGGTTTATCGTGACGCAACACCGTGCATGCGCGCGTTCCGGGCGGCAGTGGATTTCGGCGACTACGTGAAATCACACAAGGCCGGCGCCACGAATTGCGAACGCCCCCGGGGACTGGACAGGCAGACCGCCGCCGAGCGGTTGCAGTCCGCAGGCAGCAAGCTCACCGAGCGCGAGGCCAAGGCGGTGCTCGCGGCGTACGGTTTTCCGGTGACGCGCGAGCGGCTCGCAACGAGTCCCGACGAAGCGGCCGCGCATGCGCGCGAGATCGGCGCACCGGTCGCGCTCAAGATCGATTCGCCCGATATCGCGCACAAGACCGAGGCCGGTGCGATACGCCTCGGCATCGAAGGCGATGCTCCGGTGCGTGGCGCTTACGGTGAGGTCATGAGCGCAGCCCGCCGGTATGCGCCTCAGGCGACGCTCAACGGCGTGCTGGTCCAAGCGATGGCGCCCAAGGGAGTCGAATTGATGCTCGGCGTCGTCAGCGACCCGGTATTCGGTCCGGTCGTCGCGGTAGGTCTCGGCGGCATCTACGTCGAGGTGCTTAAGGACGTGGCGTATCGCGCGGCGCCGGTCACGCCCCGTCAGGCGGCGGATATGGTGGGCGAGCTTCGCAGCGCGACGCTCCTCGACGGGGTACGCGGAATGGCGCCCCGGGACAAGGATGCGTTGATCGACCTCATCGTACGGCTGTCGTGGTTCGCCCACGACTTTCGCGAGGACGTCGCCGAGATCGACCTCAATCCGCTGATCGTCCTCGAGCGCGGCGCCGGCGCGTGCGTCGTGGATGCGCTCATCGTGCGCGCGGCGGACAGGCGCGGCCCCGCGCTCGACGCCTTGCTCAGCCTGCAAGGAGCCGCCTGCCGTCAGGGCGAGGCGTGACCCATGAAGATCTGCGGGATCGGCTGTCCCCAAGGTCCGGCGGTTCCCTCGCCGCGCTCGACCAGGTTAGGCGGGGTACTGGCATTCAGCACATCGGTGTCGGCCCAATGCTCGTGCACGCGGCCCCAGGGATCGGCCCAGTAATCGAAGAACTGGCTGCCGATCAGGTGGCGGCCGATGCCCCACATGTGCTGGTAGCCTTTCCCCTGCAGGTGCTCGTGGCCGACCATGATGTCGTCGATATCGGCAGCTTCGTAGGACAGATGGTTGAGGCCGCTCTTGTCGCCGCGGATACAGAAGAACGCGTGATGATCGACGTAATCGTCACCGCGGTCGAGGCGATTGAATGAGCCGACGACGTTGCTCTTCTCGCCCGCATAGACTTCGTCGGAGCAGCGGAAGCCGAGCATTTCCCGGTACCAGGCGAGCGTCTTCTCGAAGTTCTTCGACATGATGACGAAATGGCCAAAGCGCTTGATGTGCGAGGGGCCGCGCCCGATCCGGAAGAGTTCGCCCCTGCGGCGTAGCTTGTCGTTGCCCGAATTGACCGCGGGCCGCGTGAGCGGGATCGGGTCGAGCAGCGCCATGCCGTGGACGACCTCGACCTGGTAGCCGTCGGGGTCGGTCAGGCGCACGCGCTTGCCGCCGCCGGGCTCGTCGATGTCCTCGATGGCGGATGCCCCTGCGACCCGCGACAGCCGGTCGAGGTCCTCCAGGCTGGTGGCGTGAACGGCGATTCCGACGTAGCGCGGCTCGCCCAGTTCGGTCACGTGTATGTGGTGCGGCGCATCGGTGCCGCGCATGTAGAGGGCAGTCTTGGTCCGGTCAGCACGCACCATTCCAAAATGGGTCAAGAACGCCTCTTCCTGGTCCAGATCGGGCGACCGCAGCCGGCCATAAGCGAGATCGAAGGCCCTGATTACAGGCATGGCAACCTCCAATAAGGAACGTGTCGGAATATTTTAAGGCATTTACACGGCTGCCCCAGCTTTGCCGCCCTCGGGGAAAATGAGTTCGAATTCCTCGTGCGATCGATTGACGGCCCGCCGGGTTGACGATAGCCTCACTGGGAGACGCAGATCAGGGAGAGGAGCGTGACCATGGAGCAGCGTGCGGCAGAGATCCGAGCCGGGCTGGAGCACCCGGTGATCGACGGCGACGGGCACTGGATGGAGCCGATTCCGGTTTTCCTCGAGTACCTCCGCGAAGTGGGCGGCCCCGGTTCCGTCGACCAGATCAGAGCGAACTGGCACCGGAACGCGGCGTGGTACCGGGCCACCCCGGGGGAACGCCAGCACCAGCGGCTCCGCCGCGCCATCTGGTGGGGCGTGACCAGTAACACGCTCGACAAGGCGACGGCGCTGCTGCCGGCGTTGCTCAACGAGCGCCTGCCGGAATTGGGCATCGACTTCGCGGTGATTTATCCGAGCTTCGGGCTCACCATCAACGGCATAGTCCAGGACGACCTGAACCGGGCCGCGGCCCGTGCCTATAACATGATGACGGCCGACATGTTCACGCCATTTGCCGCGCGGTTTGCGCCGGTCGCCATCGTGCCCGCGCATACGCCGGACGCAGCCATCACGGAGCTGGAATACGCGGTTGGGCAGCGGGGTTTCAAAGCGATCATGCTGCGGGGAAACCCGGAACGGCCGATCCCGGGCGCGGCGGAGGGCATCGATCCGCAGAAGGCCGCGTGGTATGTCGATACCATCGGCCTCGACAGCCCATACGACTACGACCCGTTCTGGCAGCGGTGCGTCGACTTCGGCGTCGCCGTGACCCAGCACTCGGGCAGCACCCGCTGGTCGGATCGCGCTTCCATCAGCAACTTCACTTTCAACCATGTCGGCCACTTCGCCGAATCGAACCACGCCTTCGCGCGCAGCGTTTTCCTCGGCGGTGTCGCGCGGCGTTACCCAAGCCTCAATTTCGGGTTCATGGAAGGCGGCGTGAGCTGGGCCTGCCAGATGTGCGCCGACATGATCGAGCACTGGGAGAAGCGCCGCCGCGCCGGGCTGCAGTACCCGAACGCGACGAATGTCGCGGAGCTGCGCGAGCTGATCGGCCGCTATGGCGATCAGAGACTGAAAGCCAGCGCCGGCGCGATCATGGGGAGCCTCGACGCTTTCCGCCCGGAGTGCAGCATCGAAGAGCTCGCGCGGCCCGAGCACGTCGCGGACGATTTCGAAGCGTCGGGAGTCAACTCGAAGGAGGATATCCGTGCGGTCTTCTCCGGCAACTTCTACTTCGGCTGCGAGGCAGACGATCGGGCCACGATGTGGGCCTTCGATCCGCGCATGGGCGTTCGACTGCGGCCGGTCTTCAGCTCCGACTTCACGCACTTCGACGTGCCTGATTTCAGGGAGGTGATACCCGAAGCGTTCGAGATGGTGGAGAAGGGCTGGGTGACGGAACAGGATTTCCGGGAGTTCACGTTCACTAATGCCGCGCGTCTGCACGCGCGCAACAACCCGGACTTCTTCAAGGGCACCGTCGTCGAGCAGGCGGTGGCCGATGAGCTTGGCCTCAAGCCGCCGTTGCGCGTAGCGAACGCCTGACAGCGCGCGCGGGTGCCGGATTTCCACAATGCGGACGTTCGCGCGCGCCACGCCGATCAGACTACTATAGCGATCCGAAAGACGCGGCTTTCGCGTTCTGATTGATCCCAAGGGAGGAGCAGCAAAGATGAAGGTGTATGAGAGATTGGCCCATGCGTTCAAGGCGGAAGGCACTACAGCGACGTTTGGCATGATGGGCGACGGCAATATGTACTGGATTTACGCGCTCGACAGGATGGGCGTCAAGATCCACGAGGTGCGTCATGAGGGCGCGGGGCTCGGGATGGCAGACGGCTTTGCGCGCACCACGCATACCCCGGGGGTCGCCACCGCGACTTGCGGCCCGGGCGTCACACAGCTCGCCACCGCGCTGGTGACCGCCAGCCGCGCCCACTCGCCGCTGGTCGCTTTTTGCGGCGAGGCGCCCAGTACGGACGAGGAGTACGCCCAGTTTCTGGACCAGTCGCGTTTCGCCGCCGCCTGCGAAAGCGGTTTCGTCCGCCTCGTCTCGCCTGATCAGGCCGATGACGTCGTGCGCAAGGCATTCTATCTGGCGAAGACCGAGAACCGCCCGATCATGCTGAGCTGTCCGATGGACATCCAGCAGAAGACGTTCGAGGACGACGATGAAGCGTACAAGCCGTCCTCGACGCTCTTCACGCGCGGGGCCGTGCACCCTGACGCCAAAGTGTTGGAACAGGCCGCCGATATGGTAGCCAACGCCAAGAAGCCCGTGATCATTGTCGGGCGGGGTGCGCAGTGGGCGGGCGCAGGGCCGGCAGTGCTCAAGCTCGGCGATCGCATCGGCGCACTGATCCTGACGACGCTGTTGACGAAGACCTTCCTCAATGAATCCGAGTATCACGCGGGCATCTCGGGCTTGTACGGCTCGCGCCCGGCCATGCATTTGTGCCACGAAGCCGACCTGGTCATCGGCGTGGGGGCGAGCTTGAACCGCCACACGCTGGAAAACGGCTACATGTACCCGGAAGCGCGCTACATACACGTCGATTCGCAGCCGCACCTGATGATGGGCGGCGGGCGGGCCGCCGATTGCTATCTTCAGGCCGACGCCAGAATCGGCATCGAGGCGCTGGAGA
>JACQGN010000295.1 GCA_016199545.1 Betaproteobacteria bacterium
ATTTTCGTGCAGGCGGTTTTGCATAAGGAGTTTGTCGGGGCCAAGTCCGACAAACTCCTAGCCCCTCTCCCGGGGGGAGAGGGGAACATCGTGCTGCTGACGCAGATAGATTGGATCGAGAGGGGAACGATGTGGCGCCGACGCGCAAGCACTGGATGGAGAAGCGCTTGTCATCCCTCTGCCGCCGGGAGAGGGATCGAGGGTGAGGGAGGCGTCCTCTGCGGTGAGAGGTTGAAGCGTATCTGCGATAATAACCGCGGCCTCCCATCGTCTCACACCGTGAAGTCTCCCCGTTCCGACCGCCAGTGGATGCGCCGCCAGCCATCGGTTCCGCAAGGTTATCGCGCCTGGCTCGGCGACCGCGGTTCGCTCACGCGCCGCCTGGAGGGGCGCTGCAGCGCTTTCAGGGTGAGGCTGCTGTCGCAGCGCCGCGCGCGCGCGAATCGCGACGAACGGGTGATCTGGCCGCGGGAAACACGGCGGCTGGCGTGGGTACGCGAAGTCAATCTCGTTTGCCGGCGCACGCCGGTCGTGTTCGCCCACAGCGTCATCGACCCGAAGGCGCTGCGCGGGGCGTGGCGGGGGCTCAAGCGGCTGGGAGAACGGCCGCTGGGTGCGGCACTTTTCGCCGATCCGCGCATCCGGCGCTTTCCGCTGCGCTACCGGAAATTGAATCGCGGCCATCCGCTCTACCGGCGCGCGTGCGCTAAACTTCGCATCCGGCCGCCGTACCTGTGGGCGCGCCGCTCGCTGTTTACGCTGCGTGGAACGCCGATACTGGTGACCGAAGTGTTCCTCCCCGGGATTCTGAGGCTGGCGCGATGACGTGGCAGGAGCGGTTCAACGCCTACGAGAAGCTGATGCGGCTCGACAAGCCGATCGGGATCCTGCTGCTGCTGTGGCCGGCGTTGTGGGGGCTGTGGTTCGTCGCGCAGGGCATTCCCGATCACCGCCTCCTGCTGATCTTCGTCGTCGGTACCGTCATCATGCGTTCAGCCGGCTGCATCGTGAACGATCTCGCGGACCGCAACTTCGACTCGCGCGTCGAGCGCACCCGCCACCGGCCGCTCGCGGCAGGGCTGGTGGCGCCGAAGGAAGCCGTCGCGCTGGGGGGCGCGTTGTTCCTGGTGGCGCTCATGCTCGCACTGAAGTTGAATCGCCTCACCATCCTGCTGGCGGTGATCGCGTTCGGCATGACCCTGATCTACCCTTTTCTCAAACGGTTCTTTCCGTTTCCCCAGGCGTGGTTGGGGCTCGCCTTTGGCATGTCCATTCCCATGGCCTATGCCGCGTACATCAACTTTGTCCCGATCGCGGCGTGGTTCATGATGCTCGCCAACATGTTCTGGGCCATTGCCTACGACACCGAGTACGCGATGGTCGATCGCGACGACGACCTGAAGGTCGGCTTGAATTCGTCCGCCATCCTGCTGGGACGCTACGATGTGGCCGGCGTGATGCTCTCGCACGCGATATTTCTCTTCATGATGGTGGTGGCCGGCACCTGGTACCGGTTGGGCGTGGTCTACTATCTCGGCATCGGCGTTGCCCTGCTGCTCGCGGGCTACCAGGCCTATCTCATCCGCGGACGCGGGCGCGAGCAATGTTTCCGCGCCTTCCGCAACAACAACTGGGTCGGCATGGCGATTTTCGCGGGGCTCGCGCTCGACCTTTACCTGCGCACGGGAGCCGCCGGGTAGAAACGCGATGAAGTACCGCGATCTGCGCGATTTTCTAGCTCAACTCGAGGCACGCGGCGAGTTGAAGCGCATCGGGGTGGAGGTCGATCCGCGGCTGGAGATGACCGAGATCTGTGACCGCGTGCTGCGCGCGCAGGGTCCGGCGCTGCTGTTCGAGCGCCCCACGGGACACCGCATGCCGGTGCTGGCGAATCTTTTCGGCACGCCGCAACGGGTCGCGTTCGGCATGGGACGGGAGAGTGTTGCCGCCGTGCGCGAACTCGGCGCCCTCCTCGCCCAGCTCAAGGAACCCGAACCGCCCAAGGGCTTCAAGGATGCCTGGGAGAAGCTGCCGCTGGTGCGGCAGATTTTCAGCATGACGCCGCGCGTGGTGACGAGCGCGCCGTGCCAGGAGGTGGTGTGGGAGGGCGGTGATGTCGATCTCTCGCGCCTGCCGATCCAGACCTGCTGGCCGGGCGATGCCGCGCCGCTCATCACCTGGGGCCTGGTGGTGACGCGCGGTCCCGGCAAGGCGCGCCAGAACTTGGGCATATACCGGCAGCAGGTGATTGCCCGCAACAAGGTCATCATGCGCTGGCTCGCTCACCGCGGCGGCGCGCTCGACTTCCGCGATCACTCCCTGGCGCACCCGCGTGCGCCGTTTCCGGTGGCGGTCGCGCTCGGCGCGGACCCTGCGACGCTGCTGGGCGCGGTGACGCCGGTGCCCGACAGTCTCGGTGAATACCAGTTCGCCGGGTTGCTGAGGGGCGCCAAGACCGAGATCGTGAAATGCCTCACCCACGACCTCCAGGTGCCCGCTGCCGCGGAGATCGTGCTGGAGGGATACATCCATCCGGGCGAAACCGCGCTGGAAGGCCCGTTCGGCGATCACACCGGCTACTACAACGAACGCGAGCGCTTCCCGGTGTTCACCGTCGAGCGCATGACGCTGCGCCGCGATCCGATCTACCACAGCACCTATACCGGCAAGCCGCCCGACGAACCGGCGATGCTGGGGGTGGCGTTGAACGAGCTGTTCGTGCCGCTGCTCGTGAAACAGTTTCCCGAGATCGTCGACTTCTATCTGCCGCCGGAAGGCTGCTCCTACCGCATCGCCTGCGTGAGCATCCGCAAGCAGTACGCGGGACACGCGCGGCGCGTCATGTTCGGCATCTGGAGTTTCCTGCGCCAGTTCACCTACACCAAGTTCATCATCGTGACCGACGACGACGTCAACGTGCGCGACTGGAAGGAAGTGATCTGGGCGTTGGTGACGCGCGTCGATCCGCGGCGCGATACGCTGATTGCGGATTCGACTCCCATGGACTCGCTGGATTTCGCGAGCCCGGTCGCGGGACTTGGCTCCAAGATGGGAATTGACGCCACCAACAAGTGGCCCGCCGAAACCGACCGCACATGGGGCACGCCGATCGCCATGAGCGATGACGTGAAGCAGCGCATCGACGCGCTGTGGCGCGACCTCGGCTTGTAGAAAAAAAGCCGGGATCGACCCGGCTTTTCGCGAACGCACACGGCCTGCGGGGTTTTCAGAAACGGTAGAGAGCGTTCACGGTGAAGAGATCGGCGTCGCTCTTGCCGGCGACGTTGCCGCCGGAAACGCCTGTGACCGAGGCCTTGCCGAGATCGACGTATCCGCCTTCAATCCCGATGTACCGGTTGATCTGGTAGCCGCCGAAAAATTTCCAGGCGGTGTCCTTTTCATCCTTCGAGCCGGCAATGCTGCCGGAATCGAGATCGGTGTAGTTGCGGCCCACGCCGAGCCCGCCATAAAACCCCGCGTTCGGCTCGGCCGCGAGCGCGGTTTGAATGAGAATTTTTCTATCGAACCGCGCCCGGTTGCGCGGCGCAGTCGACGACGCGTGGATATGACGCCGGCCTTTCCCGCCTGGCCGTGTCCTACTTGCGCCGCGAGCGCCGCGGTTTGGTGTCGCCCGTGCAGCAGGCGTCGGCGTCGCGGTTGTGGACCCACTTCAGCAACGCATCCTGCGCCGGCCGGCCTGCGCCCGCGTTGGCGTGGTTGACGATGAGTACCACGACGATGCGCCGGCCCTGGTTGTCGAGCACGTAACCGGCGATGGAGCGCACGCCGGCGAGCGAGCCGGTCTTGATGTGGGCCTGTCCGGCGACCCCGGCGCCCGAGAGGCGCTTTCTCATCGTGCCGTCGACCGCGGCCACCGGGAGCGATGCGATCAGCTCCGGCATCACCGCGCTGCGGAATGCGTTCACCAGCAGGCGGCCCAGGTTTTCGGCGCTGATGCGCTCGAGGCGCGACAGTCCCGAACCGTTCTCCAGCACCAGCTCCGGCGCGGCGAGACCTTTCTGCGCAAGCCACTGCTTGATGGTGCGGGTCGCCTTCTCGGCGGTCGCCGGCGCGCCTCCGCCCACCGCGCCGAGCGTGAGGAAGAGCTGGCGCGCCATGACGTTGTTGCTGAACTTGTTGATGTCGCGCACGATCTCCGAGAGTGTTTGCGATTGCACCGTCGCGAGGATGCGCGCGCCATTCCCCACCGCGCCGTCGCGCACCCCGCCCGTGAGCGTGCCGCCCATCTCGCGCCACAGTTCCTGGAACAGACTGTGGATGTACTGCGAATGCCCGAGCACGCTGAAGTGCCGCACCCGCTCGCCGCACGCCACTGAAAAGTTGCCGTTGAACGCGAGCCGCGCCTGCTGGCTCCCGCCCTGCGCGTCGAGTTTCAGGCGGCTCACCCAGTCGCCGCACGCCGCCTTGTCAAGCGTGAGGTTGTTGACGATCGCGATCTGTGGCAGCACCGGTTCGACTGCAATCCGCACCGAGCGCGTTTCGGGTTCGGGGATGAACTGCAGGCGGATCGCCTTGTAGTTCACGAGCAGCGCATCCGGCCCGGTGTTGTAGGGCCGCGTGGGCTGGTCGTCGAAACGCCCCGGGTCGAAGCCCTCGCCGGCAAAATATCCGCGATCGAGCACCAGGTCGCCGCGGATCTCGCGCACGCCGCGGCCGCGCAGGTTTCTCAGCAGCAGCCAGAAGTTCTCCAGCGTCATCTTCGGGTCGCCGTAGCCCTTGATGACGAGGTCGCCGCCGAGCACGTCCTGCTGCAGCGCGCCCGCGGAATAGATTTCGGTGGGCCAGACGTAGGCCGGGCCGAGCAGTTCCAAACCGGCATAGGTCGTGACCAGCTTCATGACGGAGGCGGGGTTGAGGGCGCGTTCGGCCTCGACCGCAAGAAACGGCTCGGCGGCGCCGACCTCGTGTGCATAGACCGCGGCGGCGGTCTCGGGGATTCCCGCCTGCGCCAGCGCCTGCGCCACCGGGGCGGGCAGCCGCGCGCCTTGAGCCGCAGCCTGCGACGCAAATCCGAATGCGGCGCTGATGACGAGCGCAATCGGAATCGGCCACGTCACATCACGGGAAAGCAACTTGGCCACAGAGATCACAGAGAGATTCAAGAACCATAGTATAAATGGCGCCGCTCGAAAGTCATGCGCCGCGATCACTGCGTTCGCCCTTCAGTACCAGGGTCATCACGGTGTGGGCGTAGGCGTAGATCGCCGGCTGCTTGCTCGCGCGCGGTCCGCCGACGTTGAGCACCGCAATCCTGTGGCGTGCGATGAACTCCCGCACGAGGCCGGCTGCCGACTCTGCCGGGATCGCGTTGCCGTCGATGAGCTGATGGGGCTTGCCGTGGGCGACGCAGAATCCGACCGTCTGCGCCGTGCCGCCTTCGAGCTCGCCGCAGTGGATCACCAGCGTCCCATCGCTGTCGCGGACGTTGGCATGCGTGCGCTCGCGGTAGCCGCCGGTCGGGAGTTCGCGCAGCGGGTAGCGCGGCGCAAGCGGCCCGTCCTCCGCGATGCGGCCCGGCGGGCACCAGCCGCCGCACGGCGCACCGGCGTCGAGTGCCGCGTCGAGCGCCGCGCGGTCCACGCCGGTCTGGCCTCCCGAGACGATCTTGAGCATCAATGCTGGTAATAAGGACTGTGTCGAAACACACCCCGTGTCTTTGCGAGGAGCGAAATTTCGCAACGAAGCAATCTCGTTGCCGGCAACGCGCCACCGCGCCCGCCGCGGGATCGCGTCGTCAGCGCCGCTTCCTCGCGTTGACATCCCAGGACGTGCCCGCTGCCTATTCTAGTCCGGCATGCCCGCGATGAGATCGAGGGTTCGCTCCGCGAGCAGCGCGATTTCCTCGTCGCTTATTACGTACGGCGGCATGAAATACACGGTGCTGCCGATGGGCCGCAGCAGCAGCTCGCGTTCGAGCGCCGCCTGGAACAGCCTGCGCCCGAACGCCGGATCCGCGGTCGTCACTTCGAACGCCCAGATCATGCCGGTGTTGCGGAAATTCGTGATCCGCGGATGCGCGGCGAGTTCGCGGGCGGCGGCGCTGATCCGGGCGCCCTTCTCGCGGTTGGTGTTGACGACGTCGTCTTCGTCGAAGATGTCGAGGGTCGCCAGCGCCGCGCGGCAGGCGAGCGCATTGCCGGTGTAGGAGTGCGAGTGGAGGAACGCGCGCGTGACCGCATCGTCGTAGAACGCCCCGTACACCGCATCGCGCGTCATCACCACCGAGAGCGGCAGGTAGCCCCCGGTGATGCCCTTCGACAGGCACAGGAAGTCAGGCGTGATGCCGGCCTGTTCGTGCGCGAAGAAGGTGCCAGTGCGCCCGCAGCCGACCATGATCTCGTCGGCGATCAGGTGCATCCCGTAGCGGTCGCACAGTGCGCGCGCGCGGCGCAGATACTCCGCGTCGTGCATCGCCATGCCCACGGCTCCCTGCACCAGCGGCTCGACGATCAGCGCGGCCGTGTGGGCGTGATGCCGCTCGAGGTGCTGTTCGAGCGCGCCGGCGCAGCGGATCGCAAAATCCCGCGGGGACTCCCCTGGGTCGGCCAGCCGCCAGTCGGGGCTCGGCACCCGCGCGCTCACGCGCAACAGCGGTGCGTAGGCATCGCGGAAGAGCGGCACGTCGGTGACCGACAACGCGCCGATGGTTTCGCCGTGATAGCTCCCGGCGAGGCTCACGAAGTCCGTCTTCTGCGGCTTGCCGCTGTTGCGCCAGTAGTGGAAGCTCATCTTGAGCGCGATCTCGGTCGCGGAGGCGCCATCGCTGCCATAGAAACAGTGCCCCAGTGCGCCGCCGGTGAGGCGCGCGAGCCGCTCCGAGAGCGCAACCACCGGCTCGTGGGTGAACCCCGCGAGCATCACGTGCTCCAGCTTGCCGAGTTGATCGGTGAGCGCCGCGTTGATGCGTGCATTGCCATGGCCGAACAGGTTGACCCACCACGAGCCGATCGCATCGAGATAACGCCGGCCGTCGAAATCGTAGAGCCAGCATCCTTCGCCGCGCGCAATCGGAACGAGCGGGAGCGTTTCGTGCTGCTTCATCTGGGTGCACGGATGCCACACCGCAGCCAGGCTGCGCTTTAGCAGCACATCATTGCGACTGCTAGTTTGCATTTCTGTCCGGAACCCTTTAAATGTCGTCACCGGGTGACGTATTTTGCGCGCCGGTTCGCGTGCACGCGAGCGGCCCGCGCTGGAAAGGAAACACGCTTTCGCAACCGTTGTCGCCGCACGACCGCCTGTCTTCCGCTTACTGCCGTCTGTCGCAGTGGGCGCCCTTCTCTTCCCGTTCCGTCAACTTCCGAATTTCGCTGCCGTTATTGGTAACGGCTGGCATCGAACTTGCTAGATTGTGAGTGCGCATCGTTCAGGAGGTCAATTTATGCAGATCCTTGATCGTATTGAGGACCAGATGGCGGCGACGCACCTGCCGCTGGTGGCGATCACGCTTGCGGCGGTACCGTGCCCCGATACCCCCGTGATCCTCACTTTGCATTGGCACGGTTTCATCAAGGAGAAGCTCGCGGACGTCGCGGAAGCCGAGACCGTGTCCTACACGCCGATTCCGAGTTCCGCGCTGCAGTTGAACGAACGCTGGCGCGACCTGCTGGCGCTCGACAGCGCGGCGATGGAAGCGGGCTGGGAGCTCGGCGCCTGGGATGTGGCGCGCGCGGAGCGGCCCGGTTGCATGCGGCCGGGCGCCGCTTCCACGGAAGCGCTGGAATGTCTGCAGGCTTTCGGCTCGTTTCCGTTCGGTATCGCGGGCAGCCAGGTCGTCGTGGCCGATGCGCCCGACGCCGATGAACTGGTGCAGGTCGCCGCGCATCATGGTTACCTGCTGTGGATGTTCCGTCCGGTGCGTGGCGGCATCTGGGCCGACTACGCCGACGACGCGACCTTGCTGCCGGAAGGCCGGCGCCAGCCGCCCTGCCCGCACGACCCGATACCGCCCACCTGCGCCGGCAAGCGCAAGACGGTCTATCGCTTCGGCGTCGAGACCACCCGCCCTGGGCGCGCCCGCGAAAGCTAGCACTTACTGCAGATATGTCATTAGTCGTCTGTTTATGAACGGAATAAATTTGTAAGTATGTGCACACACTCATATGTGCCTACTTCTTTCCTATATCCTTCAGCGGTATGTTGCGCTGCACCAACGTAGCCCCGAATACCACGCCTTAAAGGGCCAATTACAGCCCTTCCGCGCCGCTCCCTAAAATTCCGAAATCAGTTTCTCCTCGTTAACCGGCGGCACCACGACCGCCGCCGCCGTTGCATTCGGCCGCCTCCTCAACTATCATTGGCACTCGCTTCTCAAGAGTGCTAACAGGCACCATTCAGTCCGATTAATCCAGAAGGAGATTCATCCATGAAGATTCGTCCGTTGCACGACCGCATTATCGTGAAGCGGTTGGAAGAAGAACGTAAGACCGCCTCCGGCATCGTCATTCCCGACACCGCAGCCGAGAAACCCGACCAAGGGGAAGTGCTCGCAGTGGGGAAAGGCAAGATCCTGGAGGACGGCAAAGTGCGCCCCCTGGACCTCAAGGTGGGCGACAAGATCCTGTTCGGGAAATATTCCGGGCAGACGGTGAAGGTCAAAGGCGACGAGCTGCTCGTGATGCGTGAAGAAGACGTCATGGGCGTGATCGAAGGCAAGTAATCCTCAGGAGATACACATCATGGCAGCAAAAGACGTCAAGTTTCATGAAAACGCCCGTCACAAGATCATCGCGGGCGTGAATGTGATGGCGGATGCAGTGAAAGTCACGCTGGGCCCCAAAGGCCGCAACGTGGTGCTGGAGCGCTCGTTTGGCGCCCCGACGGTGACGAAGGACGGGGTGTCGGTGGCGAAGGAGATCGAGCTGAAGGACAAGTTCGAGAACATGGGGGCGCAGATGCTGAAGGAGGTCGCCTCCAAGACTTCGGACATAGCGGGGGATGGGACGACGACGGCCACCGTGCTGGCGCAGTCGATCGTGCAGGAGGGCATGAAGTATGTCGCCGCCGGCATGAACCCGATGGATCTGAAGCGCGGCATCGACAAGGCGGTGGACGCGGTCGTCGAGCAGCTCAAAAAGAATTCCAAGCCCTGCACCACCAGCAAGGAAATCGCGCAGGTCGGGGCGATCTCGGCCAATGCCGATACCGATATCGGCAAGATCATTGCCGAGGCGATGGACAAGGTCGGCAAGGAAGGCGTGATCACGGTCGAAGACGGCAAGAGCCTCAATAACGAGCTCGACGTCGTGGAAGGCATGCAGTTCGACCGCGGTTATCTCTCGCCGTATTTCATCAATAACGCCGAAAAGCAGATCGCCGTCCTCGACGATCCCTACATCCTGCTGCACGACAAGAAGGTTTCGAGCATCCGCGACCTGTTGCCGGTGCTGGAGCAGGTGGCGAAAGCCGGAAAGCCGCTGCTCATCGTGGCGGAAGAAGTCGAAGGTGAAGCGCTCGCCACCCTGGTGGTGAACAACATCCGCGGCATTCTCAAGACCTGCGCGGTGAAGGCGCCCGGCTTCGGCGATCGCCGCAAGGCGATGCTGGAGGACATCGCGATCCTCACCGGCGGGACGGTCATCGCCGAGGAACTGGGCCTGAAACTCGAGAACGCGACGCTGAAGGACCTGGGCCGCGCCAAGAAGATCGAGATCGAGAAGGAGAACACCACTCTCATCGACGGCGCCGGCGAGAAGAAAGCGATCGAAGCGCGGGTCAAGAACATCCGCGTTCAGATCGAAGAGGCGACCAGCGACTACGATAAGGAGAAGCTGCAGGAGCGCGTTGCCAAGCTCGCGGGCGGTGTGGCACTGGTGAAAGTGGGCGCTGCGACCGAAGTCGAGATGAAGGAGAAGAAAGCCCGCGTCGAAGACGCGCTGCACGCGACCCGTGCCGCAGTGGAAGAGGGCATCGTCGCCGGCGGCGGCGTGGCGCTCATCCGCGCGCGCCTGGCTGTGGGCAAGCTGAAGGGTGACAACCACGACCAGGACTGCGGCATCAAGATCGTGCTGCGGGCGCTGGAAGAGCCGCTGCGCCAGATTGTGGCCAATGCGGGTGACGAGCCCTCGGTGGTGCTGAACAAGGTGGTCGAAGGCAAAGGCAACTTCGGCTACAACGCCTCCACCGGCGAGTACGGCGACCTGGTCGAGATGGGCGTGCTCGATCCGACCAAGGTGGCGCGTTGCGCGCTGCAGAATGCCGCCTCAGTCGCGGGCCTGATCCTTACGACCGACGCGATGGTTGCCGAGGCGCCGAAGGATGAGTCTCCCGCCGGTCACATGCACGGCGGCGGCATGGGTGGCATGGGCGGTATGGACATGTGACGAGCGCGTAGCGCGCGAGTCACGAGCCCAACTGCTCGTCATCCCTGACCCGATCCGGGATCCAGCAACACGACAAAGCCCCGCACCCGCGGGGCTTTGTTTGTACGGTGCTCGCGCCGCGCAGGTTGCCCGCAATTCCACCCCCGTGTCATTGCGAGAAATGGGTGACGAAGCAATCCCGTTGCAGGCAACGTCACATCGCCTCGGTTACAAGGTTACAATGGCGCGCAAAATACTCCACGCGATCCATTGTCCATTTCCGCCGACGTCCTCCTTGTCACTCGCGCGCGCATAACGTAACGCGGCTTTCCTTGACGCCTCAACGATTTGACGTTTAAATACCGCCCTTTCCCCGGGGGCCGGGTAGCTCAGTTGGTAGAGCAGAGGACTGAAAATCCTTGTGTCGGCGGTTCAATTCCGTCCCCGGCCACCATTCTTCAAGCACTTACAGATGGACCGATTGGCGATTGTGCCAGTTTCGTGTCTGTGTCCATCAGTTCGTCGATGACCTTGGCGCGGTAGGCCAAATGCGCGGGCAGCAGATGTGCATACCGCTTAACCATCGCATAGGTTTCCCAACCGCCCATCTCCTGAATGTCCGCCAACGGCACGCCCTTTTGCGCGAGCCGGCTTGCCCAGGTATGGCGCAGTCCGGACCACTACACACGAGGCCGTGGCGTAGTTGGTATATGCCCAAATTGGGTAGTAGAATGCCCATTATGGGTATGCGAAGATCTGTGTCATCGAAGGCGGCTCGCCGTTCACGGGTCCAACGCGGTTCAAATCTGGCAAGCGTACTGTTCTCTGGTACGCAGCAACGTGTTTTCGGCCTTCTGTTCGGCCAGCCCGAGCGGAGCTTTTTCGCCACGGAGCTTATTGGTCTCGCCAAGGGCGGGTCGGGAGCCGTGCAGCGGGAGCTTCAACGCCTCACCGAGAGCGGCCTCGTTACAGTCAAGCGGGTTGGGAACCAGAAACATTACCAGGCCAACCGTGCCGCGCCGATCTTCGAGGAGTTGCGTGGCATCGCAATCAAGACGCTCGGGCCCGCCGAGGCGCTGAGAGAGGCGCTGGCGCCGCTTGCCGACCGCATACGCGCAGCCTGGGTGTACGGCTCGATCGCCAAAGGCACCGACCGCGCCCAAAGCGACATCGACGTATTGATCGTGGGCGATGGTTTGACGCTCGAAGAAGTGTACAAGGCACTGGAGGCGGCCGAATCCAAGCTGGGGCGCAAGGTGAGTCCCACGCTTTATACGTCGAGGGAATTCGATCGCCGCCGGGCGGCGAATAACCCGTTCCTCACCAAGGTGCTGACGGGTGACCGAATTCTACTGATCGGGAACGAGGATGCCGCTGCCGCAGCTTGACAATCTCGTGCGCACCGGCCAGCTCAAGGCGGAAGCGCCCGCACCGTCCGAGATCGACGGCTTGCTGCGGTCGGGAAATGCGCGGCTGAAGGACGCCAGCAACGCGACCAACAGCTTGGAGACCGGCGCGCGCGTCGAGGTGGTGGAACTCTTCGCGTTCTTCCACGATCCCGGCGTCATCGATTGGGCTTACCGGCGCAGCCTCGGCACGTCGGCGCGGCAATTGCCCCCACTCAAGAGCACGAGACGGGGGGTTGTGGCAGGATAGGCGGCCCATGTCCGTTCAATTGCCGAAAATCGGGGACTGCATTTTCTGTCACCTGAACCGGGAAATCATCGCCGAAGCCCGCCTGTCGCTCGCCGTGTTCGACAGTTTCCCGGTTTCGAAAGGCCACGCTCTTGTCATTCCGAGGCGGCACGTAGCGACGATCTGGGACATGACGGATGACGAGTACACCGACGCGTTCCTGCTCGTGCGCACGGTGAAGGACGTGTTGCGCACACGCTTCGGCGTGGATGCGTTCAACGTCGGCGTGAACTGCGGCGAGGTCGCGGGCCAGTCGGTGTGGCACGCCCACATCCATGTCATTCCGCGTTACCCCGGCGATATTCCGAACCCAAAGGGCGGCGTGAGAAACATCATCCCCGCCAAGGATCGATACTAGAAAGGCAAGTTTGCGCGCAAGCCGTCAGTAACCCAGCGCGCGGTCGACCACGGTTTCGAGCGGCTCGCCCGCGAGAAAGCGCCGTGCGTTGGCGACGAACACCTCGGCCACGCCCAGGTCGCGCGCGGGATGGCCGCCGCCGACGTGCGGAAATATCGTGATGCCGGGCGTAGTCCAGAACGGGTGATCGGAAGGCAGCGGTTCCTTGCGGAAGACGTCGAGCACGGCGCCGGCGATGGTCTTCGAGCGCACCGCCTCGATCAGGTCGGCATCGACGATCAGCGCGCCGCGCGCGAAGTTGAGCAGATACGCGCTCTTCTTCATGGCGCGAAAGCGCGCCGCGTTCATGAAATTCTCGGTCTCGGTCGTGGACGGGAGCAGCAGCAGGACGAAATCGGCCGCGCCCAGCACGTCGTCGGTCGCCTCCGGCGGGTAGACCTTGGCGATGTGCGGAAGCGGCGCGGGCGAGCGCTTGGTGCCGATCACGCGGATTTCGAGCGCCTCGGCCTTGCGCGCGAGTTCCTGCCCGACCGCGCCCAGGCCGAGGATGCCGAGCGTCTTGCCCGCGAGCGGCTCGGAGACGCGCCGCGTCCAGCGGCTCTCGCGCTGCTCGAGCGCAAAGAACATCAGCGGCTTGGTGAGGAAGAAGAGGGCGGCGAGGATGTTCTCCGGCATCTGCACGCGGTGAGCGCCGCGCGCGCAGGTGAGGATGATGTCGTCGCGCAGGTCAGGGGCCGCGAGCCACTGGTCCATGCCGGCGGTCGTGCTCTGGATCCAGCGCAGCCGCGGCATGCCGGCGATCAACCCCGGCGCCGGGCGCCAGCCGACCAGCATTTCGCCGCGCGCCGCGAGTTCTGGCGGAATCTTCTCGTCGTTGCGCACGCCGTGGAATTCGACCCGGTCGGCGAGGCCGGCACGCGCGAGCGCCTGCTGGTAGACGACCGGTTCGTTCACCCACGCGATGCAGACGGGTTTGCTCATGCGCTCTTCCTCCTGACGCTCATATCACTCCTTCGGCCTTGAACTTCTTCATTTCGGCCTCAGTCAGCCCCAGCCGGGCGCGATAGATCTCGTCGTTGTGCACGCCCATCGGCAAGCCCGCATGGCGGATGCGGCCAGGCGTCTCCGACAGTCTCGGCTGCACGTCCGGCATGCGCAGGGTTCCGAGTTCCGGGTCCTCGATCGTCGCCAGCGCCTTGCGCGCGATCAAGTGCGGGTCTTCGGCGAGGTCCTTGAAGTCGGCGACGGGTGCGACCGCCACTTCCGCTTTCACCAGGCGCTCGATGCATTCCTCGCGCGTCAGTCCCGCAACCCAGGCGCCGACGATCTCGTCGAGCGCTTCGACGTTGGCGACGCGCTCGCGGTTGGTCCTGAAGCGTGGATCGGCGATCAGTTCCGGCCGGCCCATCTCCCTGAACAGCCGCTCGGTCAGCGCCTGCGTCGAGCCGGCGATGGCGACCCAGCGCTCGTCCTTCGTGCGGTAGGCGTTGCGCGGCGCGGAGCCCGAAGTGCGGCTGCCGGTGCGCCGGCCCGGCAGCCCGAGCTGATCGTAGGCGAGCGCGTGCTGGCTCAGCATCGCGTAGAGCGATTCGAGCAGGCTCACATCGATGCTCTGGCCGCGGCCGCTCTTCTTCGCGTCGCGCTGGTAGAGGCAGAGCAGCACGCCGACTGTCGCATAGAGTGCGGAGGTCGTGTCCGCCAGTGGAAAATTGGGCAGCGTCGGCGGACCTTCGGGCTGGCCCGTGACGTGGGCGAACCCGCTCATCGCCTCCGCGAGCGTGCCGAAGCCCGGGCGGTCCTTGTACGGCCCGGTCTGTCCGAAGCCCGACACCCGCACCATGGTCAGTCCCGGCGAGAGCGCGCGCAGCCGCTCGTAGTCGAGGTTCCAGCGCTCGAACGTGCCCGCGCGAAAGCTCTCGACCAGCACGTCCGCCTGCGTCTTCTCGATCAGGCGGCAGAAGAGTTCCTGCCCGGCGGGCTTGGAGAGCGAGAGCGTGATTGTCTTCTTGTTGCGCGCGAGCTGTTTCCAGGTGAGCGGGACGCCGTTCTTGCTGCGCCCGAAATAGCGCCCCTGGTCGCCGCCCGCGGGATTTTCGACCTTGATCACCTCCGCGCCGAAGTCGCCGAGGATCATCGCGATCGTCGGCCCGGCGACGACCTGTCCACAGTCGATGACGGTGATGCCGGCGAGCGGCATTCCGCGAGTGTCGTTATCGTCGTTCAGGTGGCAGCCCTCGATGTGTCGAATCGTTCAGAGCGGCCGCGAGGACTCTTCAACTGCGGCGAGCGCTTCCATCGCGTGACCATAATGCAGATGCTGGCGAAGCTGCGCCTTGATCGGCGCGGTGAACAGCATGTGCGTGTAACGCAGCACGTACGGGTTGTTCTGGATGAGTTCGTTCGCAAGCTCCCAGGCGCGGGACAGAAGTTTTTCCCTCGGCATCACCTCGTTCACCATGCCCAGCTCCTTCAGCTCCGCCGCCGAGAGCTTCTGGCTGGTGAGGTGGAAGTAGCGTGCGCGATTGGTCCCCATGAGATAGGGAAAGAGCACGGCGATGCCGTCGCCCGGCACGACGCGGTTGGGGAAGTGCGCGGAGTCCTGGATGAACGCGTCGTCCGCGGCGAGCACGATGTCGGCGAGGAATGGAATCTCGGCGTGACGGTAGGCCGGGCCGTTCAGGCAGCCGATGACGGGTCCGGGAATGTCGAGCAGATCCATCAGCGTGTGATTCCCGAGGAACTGGACCCGGTCCCAGTGCTTCACGTCGCCGCGTGACATCGTCTTTCTGCTCGCCGGCGGGCCGGAGAACTCGTTCCCCGTGCCGGTGATGATGACCACCCGGTTCTCCAGATCGCGCGCGATCGCGGAAGCCGCATCGGCGAGCTCCTGGTGCGACACGCCGGCCCTGCCGTCGGGGCGCGCCCTCGCGTCCCACACCCACGGGCCGCCGTTGGTGTGCAGCGTGACCTGAAGGATGCCGTTCGCGGTGCGTTCCAGCTTGACGGTCTCGAACGCGTCTTTGTAATCAGCGAAGTTGGACATGCGGTGTCTCCCTTACGGAACGCGGGAACTTGGAAAGGGCGCCGGGCCGACGTCGAAATGCGCACCGCTTCGACGATTGCGCTCACGGATCCGGGCGCGGGCGGCGCCCGATTGTCGAGATCGGATCTCGATGACAAGGTATCCGAGATGCGCAAAACCTGTCAAGAATTCCGCCGCGCGTTCATCGACATTGACTTCCCGGCACCGCATGCTACAAGATGAGACGCATGGGAGGCGAGCTCAAGCGATCTCTCGCGAGGAACCGATGCCGATCGACTTTGCCTTCAAGCTGAACGTTCACGGCCATCATCCGGACACGCCCTTCGAGCGCTACATCGATCTCGCGTGCCACGCGGAGGCGGCTGGTTTTTCCGCGGTTTACGTCATCGACCACCTGCTGCTGCCGGCGGACCGGTTGGTGGGCATCACCGACGCCGAGCCTTCGCGCCCCTATTTTCTCGATTGCTGGTGCACCCTTGCGGCAGTCGCCGCGCGCACCAGGAAGATTCGCCTCGGGCCCCAGGTTACGCCGATCGGCCTGCGCCATCCGGTGTTCGTCGCGAAGTGGGGTGCGACAATTGACCGCATCTCGAACGGACGGTTATCGCTCGGCGTCGGGCTCGGCCATCAGGAAGTGGAGTACGTCTCGCACGGGTTCCCGTACCCGCCCTTCAAGGAGCGCTTCGAGCGCATGATGGAAGGCGTCGAAATCATCCGTCGCTTGTGGACGGAGGACGCCCCCGTCACCTATCAGGGCAAGCACTACAGCGTGCAGGACGTGACCTTTTGGCCGAAGCCCGCGCAATCGCCGCCGCCGATCTTCTTCGGGGGCACCTCGCCCTCGATCCGGCGTGGCGTGGCGCGCCTGGGCGACGGCTGGTCGCCGGCGGCGCCGCAGCTCGGCGGATTTTCGCCCGCCTTCTACCAGGAAAGCCTGGCGGCGATTCGCGCCGATGCTGCGAGCCGGGGCCGCACCGGGTCGATCCGCGCGGGGGCACTGTTTCATACGGCGATCTCGGAAGACGCCGGCGAGATCGAACGGGCCGCGGCGATGCTGCGGCGCAAGCCCGCCTATTCGGGGCGTTCGGTGGACGAGATCAATCAAACGGGCGTGGTCATGATGGGGACGCCGGAGCAGGTGGGCGGGGCGCTCGAGCCTTATGTGGAAGCCGGGGTGGAGGAGTTCACGATGTCGTTCGTGCCGATGGACGATCTCGATCTGACCCGGCGCGGCATCGACCTCTACGCCCGAAAGGTGATGCCGAGGTTTAAGCGATGAAATTCACGATTGCCTGTTTGCTGGCCGGGTCGCTGGCGATTCCGGCCGCATCGCTTGCTTACCCGGACAAGCCCGTCCGCCTGGTGGTGGGCTTTCCGCCGGGGGGCGGGGCCGATGCCGCCGCGCGCCAGGTGGCGCAGGGTCTGCACGAGAAATGGGGGCAGGCGGTGGTGGTGGACAACCGCGCCGGCGCGGGCGGCAACGTCGCAACCGAGATCGTGGCGAAGTCGAACGCGGACGGCTACACCTTGCTCGTGACGAGCCCCGGACCCGTCGCGATCAACCCCAGCCTGATGAAGCTGCCCTACAACCCGCGCAAGGATCTTGCGCCCATCACGCTGATCGCCTTCGGTCCCAACGTCCTCGTGGTCAACCCGGCGTCGTCGGCGACCCACCTGAAGGACCTGATCGCACTCGCCCGCGCCAGTCCGAAGCGGCTCAACTACGCCTCCTCGGGCGTGGGCACGACGCCTCATCTGTCGGCGGAACTGCTCAAGCTGATGGCGAAGGTCGACATGGTGCACGTCGCCTACAAAGGCGCCGGGCCGGCCGTCATCGACGTGGTCGGCGGCCGCATCGACCTCATGATCGTGTCCGCGCCCACGGTGCTCGGCCAGATTCGCGCGCAGCGGCTGAGGGCGCTCGGGGTGACTTCTCTCTTGCGCCTCGCGGTGCTTCCCGACGTGCCCACGTTCAGCGAGGCCGGCCTGCCGGGTTACGAGGCGGGCGTCTGGTGGGGGCTGCTCGCGCCCGCCGGCACGCCCTCTGCCATCATCGGCCAGATCAATCGCGAAGCGGTGACGGTTCTGCAATCGGCCAACACGCGTTCCCGCATATCCGCAAGCGGCGCCGAAGTGGTCGCCAATACGTCCAGGGCGTTTGGCGAATTCATCGAGAAGGAAACCGTCAAGTGGGCGACCGTGATCAAGGCCGCCGGCATCAAGGTCGAGTGAGTGAGCGGGCGGGCGCTGCGCTCAGCGTGAGCGCGCCTGGCTTGCCGCCCACGCGAGCACGCGCTTCGCCATCGCCACCATCGCATAGTCGACTAGCTTCCCGTCCACCGTCGTCGCGGCCGAGCCGCGCGCCACCGCGGCATCGAACGCTTCGATGACGCGGTGATAGTAGTCGATCTCCTGCGCGGTCGGCATGAACACGCGGTTCACCGTCTCGATCTGGTTCGGATGGATCACCGACTTGCCGCGATAGCCGAGCTTGCGCGCCGCCTCGCAGCACACGCGCAGGCCCTCCGGATCGCGCACGTTCGAATAGGCGCCATCGAGCACGTGTTCGATGCTCGCCGCGCGCGCGGCGAGCAGCACGCGCGAGCGCGCATAGAGGACTTCGTTGCCGTCCGCGCTCCAGGTGTAACCGAGGTCGGCCTGGAGATCGCCGTCCTGCGCAGTGCCGATCATGACCGAGCGCACGCGCGCCGAGGCCGAGGCAATCTCGTAGGCGAACCACACGCCTTTCGCCGATTCGAGCCCCACCTCGATGCCGATCGCACCCGGCGGAAGCCCGCGCCGGCGTTCGAGTTCGGTCAACATCGCATCCACCGAGCGGATCGTTTCGGCCGACTCCGCCTTCGGATGCTTGACCCCGGCGAGGCCGTCGATCACGATCGCTTCCAGATCGTCCTTGAGCATGCCGGTCTGCAGCGCGTTGACCCGTACGTAGAGGATGTTGCTCGCCTTGAGTTTCCCGATGAATTCCCGCGCCAGTGCGCGCGCTTTCGGCTTCTCAGCAATCGGAACCGAGTCCTCCAGGTCAAGGATCAGCGCATCCGCGCCATAGGAGGGCGCTTTCGCCAGCATGTCTGCTCGATTGGCAGGCACGGTCAGAAGACTGCGTGGGCCGCTCATGCTGCTTTCGTTACCTTCTAATCTACCGTTACACCGGCTCGCCGGACGATCTTTCCGAGCCTCTCGATCTCGGAGCGGACGTGCGCCCCGAATTCCTCTGGCTGATCGCCGATGAGTACGTAGCCCAGATCTCGCAGACGCCTGGCGACATCCGCATCCTTCAATACCGAAATCGCCGCGGCGCGGATCGTCGCGATCGTCGCCTTCGGGGTTTTCGCCGGCACCATCAGGCCGAACCAGTTGCCGGCGAGGTAGCCCGGATAGCCGGCCTCGGCCACCGTGGGATACGAGGGCAGTGCCGGCAGGCGCTGGGCCGTCGTCACCGCCAACGGACGGAAGCGGCCTTCCTTGATGAACGGCAGCGCGATCGCCACCGGCGCGAAATAGACCGAGGTTTCTCCGGAAATGACCGAGGTCAGCGCCTCGCCGCCGCCGCGGTACGGCACGTGCAGCATGTTGATCTCGGCAATGTCCTTGAACAACTCGCCCGCCAGGAAGGTAGCGGTCCCGGGACCCGCAGACGCGAAATTGATCGCGCCGGGGCGCGCCTTGGCCAGCTTCACGAGCTCCGCGGCCGACTTGACCGGCAGCGACGGATGGACGACGAGCACGTACGGGGAGGCGGCGAGTTGCGTCACTGGGGCAAAATCACGCACGAGATCGTATGCGAGCTTGCGGTAAAGCGTCGCGTTGACGGCATGGGTCAACGTCGCCTGGAACACTGTATAGCCGTCTGGTGGCGCCTTTGCCGCAATCTCCGCGCCGATGTTGTTGCCCCCGCCGGCGCGGTTGTCCACGACGACCTGCTGTCCGAAAACCTGGCTCAGTCCGCCGGCCACGATGCGGCCGATGGTATCGGCGCCGCTGCCCGCCGGCGTGGGAACGAGATAGCGCACCACCTTCGCCGGATAGTTCTGCGCCCAGCCGCTTGCTGCAAACTGCCACATCAGGCAGCCCAGCAGCAGCGGTGCCACGCGATGCCGGCGCACCGTCATATCGGTGTTCACTTGGGTGATTCGGGGTGAATGCGGAAGGCGTATCTTACGGAACTGCGGAACCCGCGGGTAAGCGCGTGCGTGCGGCGGAGCTTTCGCCAGGTGGCCGGGAAGCCGTTTATGATACGTCCCGGGAGGAGGGCGCCATGCAGACTATGAGCATGACTTCGTCGATCGTGGTTGTTCGGCTCGCCGGGTCGCTGGCGAAGCTGGGCGATGCCAAGTAACCTGGCGCGGGCCCGCGAAGTGCGGGTGCTGAGCCCCAGCGCGATGCATTCGTCGCTGGAGCCCATCGCCAAGGCGCACCGCCAACAAACGCAGGTCGAAGTGCGGCTTACTTTCGAGACCGCGCCGAGGCTTGCGCAGCGGCTCGCCGGCGGTGAAGCGGCCGATGTTGTCGTCGCGCCACCCGGGGTGATGGACGAGCTGGTCAGATCGGGAAAGGTGAATGCGGAAGGGCGCTTCCAGCTCGGCCGGGTCGGTGTAGGCATTGCCGTACGCACTGGCGCACCCGTGCCCGAGGTCTCGAGCAGCGAGGCGCTCAAGCGCACGCTCCTCGCAGCCGACGCCGTCATCTACAACCGGGCCTCCAGCGGACTCTACGTTACGCGGCTCCTCGAACGGCTCGGGGTTGCCGGAGCGATCCAGGAGAAAAGCGCCGTCTATGACGACGCCGTCGCATCGTTTACGCGGCTGCTCAGCGGCCAAGGCCGCGAGATCGGCTTCGGCGGCCTCCCTGAGATCAAACGCTGGCATGACCGCGGGCTGCGACTCGTGGCCCCGCTCCCCGAGGACATTCAGAACTACACCGCTTACGTGGCGGCACTGGGGCAGAACCCGCCGAACCCGCACGGCGCGCGCGCCTTCCTGCGCTTTCTTGCCGGCCCGGTCGCCCGGGCGATTTTCGCCGCGAACGGTGTGGAATGAGGCTGCGACGAATTTTGTACCATCGCGAACAAGGAGACGACAACATGCAACAACGCACCGTCGCATTGAGAGTCATGCAACACCTGTCGTGGAAGGTGTTGGCCGCGATCAAGGAACAACTGGCGGAGCAGATGATCGCGGTCGTGCGCAGCAAGTCACCGGACGACTTCAACGCGCAGCTCGCCGAGGAAAGGAAGCGGTGGCGGCAGGTGGTGGTCGAGAACAACATCACGATACAGTAAGGGCGAAGCCCTCCAGTCCGGTTTGCCGTCGCCCTTGCGGAATTTCGAATACATCGTGGTGGGGGCGGGAGCCGCTGGCTGCGTCATTGCGAGCCGCCTCAGCGAACGCTCGGCGAATACAGTGCTGTTGCTTGAGGCGGGACCGGATACGCCGCCGGGGAGCGAGCCGGCCGACATCGCCGACACCTATCCGCTCTCGTACTTCAACCCGAGCTATTTCTGGCCGGGCCTGACGGCGCACTGGCGAAGGCAAAGCACCTCGGACGCGGTGCCGTTTCCGCAGGCGCGCGTCATGGGCGGCGGCGGATCGGTGATGGGGATGGTCGCCTACCGCGGCACCCCGCGCGACTATGAAGACTGGGCGCGGGCCGGCGCGCACGGCTGGGGCTGGGACGACGTGCTGCCGTATTTCAGGAAGCTCGAAAACGACCCTGACGGCAATGAAGGGTTGCACAGCCAATCGGGGCCGCTGCCGATCCGCCGCATCGCGCGCGAGGCGTGGCCGCCGCTTGCGCGCGCCGTCGGGCGCTATTGCGATGCGCGCGGGCTGCCGTTCATAGCGGACATGAATGCGGAATTCCGCGATGGTTATGGCCCAGTGCCGATCAGCAACACCCCGGAGCGTCGCGCGTCGAGCGCGATGTGCCATCTCGATGCCGCGGTGCGGCGGCGCGCGAATCTCACGATCGCGACTTCGGCGATGGTGGGTCAGATCCTGTTCGAGGGGCGGCGCGCGGTCGGAGTCGCGGCCGAGGTGGCGGGCGCGGCGCAGCAGTTCTTCGCGCGGGAGGTCGTCCTTTGTGCGGGTGCAATCTTCTCCCCCGCGCTGTTGATGCGGGCTGGTATCGGGCCCGGGCAGGTGTTGCGCGATCTGGGGATCGAGGTGGTCGCCGACCGGCCGGGCGTGGGCGCGAACCTGCAGAACCATCCCGTGGCCTTCATCGGCTTGCACCTGCGCCGCTCCGCGCGCCAACCGGAGCAGCTTCGCACCGTGCCTACCATCGGGCTGCGCTATTCGTCGGGACTTCCCGGGTGCGCGCCCTCCGATCTCTATCTCAACGTCCAGAGCAAGACATCGTGGAACGCGCTTGGGGCGCAGATCGCCAACGTGATGCCGGTGCTGCTGCGTCCGCGCTCGAAAGGAAGCGTCACGCTCGCCTCGGCCGACTTGCGCGAGATGCCCCGGATCGAGTTCAATTTCCTCGATGACGAGACGGATCTCGCGCGCATGAAAGGCGCGTTTCTCCGCACCGTGGAAGTGATCGACTTCTGCAGGGGCGAGATGGCGTGCGGGGCGGCATTTCCGGTGCACTTCGGCAACCGTATCCGGACGCTTAACGCGCTGAACCGGGCGAACCGCGTAAAGACCGCGCTCATCGCGGGGGCCTTCGATGTGATCCCCGCGCTCGCGGATTCCATGCTGATCGCGCTCGCGGGAGAGGGTGTGTCGCTGCAAGCGCTCGCCGCCGATACCAACCGGCTCGCGGACCATCTCCGCAACCATGTGGCGGGCGTGTTCCACCCCGCGGGCACCTGCCGCATGGGAGGCGACGCCGATCCGCTCGCGGTCGTCGATCCGCAGGGCAGGGTGCGCGGCGTCGGTGGACTTCGGGTCGCCGATGCCTCTATCATGCCCAACGTCATCGCCGGCAACACCAACTTACCGACCATCATGCTCGCGGAGAAGCTCGCCGCCGCGATGCTGGAGGCGCAGTCGTGGACAGGCTGATCATCACCAATTGCGCGACGGACTGCTCGATATATCCCGAGTGGCGCCCGCGCTTTGACGACTCCGCCGTGCTCGCGTCCTCGATCGAGGCGGCCTCGCGCGCCGGCGCTGCCATCGCCCACATCCATGCGCCGCCCGCCGATTACAAGGCGTGGGAGTCGCACACCCGGGCGATCCGGGAGCGCTGCGGCATCATGATCCAGTACGGCATCTCCACCCAGACCGTGGAGCAGCGCCGCGCGGTCATCAAGAATCATCCCGACATGATTTCGGTGGCGGTGGGCGCGCACAACCTGGTGTTCGTCGGGCGGGACCTGCAGATGCTGCACCCGCGCGCGGAACTCGCGGAGCTTATGCGGATGTGCCGGGATCACGGGGTGAAGCCCGAGTTCGAGGTGTGCGCGCTGGGCGACCTGTGGATGATCGACGATCTCGCGAGCCAGGGCCTCGTCGAGCCGCCGTTCATGATGACACTCTTCTTCGGGCGCCCGGGCGGCACGTGGTCGCCGCCGAGCGCCGAGGAATTCCTGCACCGCGTGAAGCACCTGCCCAAAGGCACGATCTACACGGCGAGCGTCACCGGCGCTACGCACCTCATGCTGGAGACGATGGCGGTGCTCTCGGGCGGACACGTGCGCGTGGGCACCGAGGACGAGCCGTACTTCAAGCCGGGCGTGATGGGGGACAACGTCGATCACGTCGCGCGCATCGCGGCGATCGCGGGTCACCTCGGGCGCGAAGTGGCGGCGGTGGAGGAGGCGAGGGCGCTCCTCAAGCTCCCGCGGCGCTGAACGATGAGCGACGGCACGCTGGGCTACTACAACACGGCGGACCTCCGCGAGGCGGCGCGCAGGCGGCTGCCCAAGGGCCTCTTCGAGTTCATGGATCGCGGCAACGACGACGAGGTCGCGATGCGCGAGAATCGGGCGGCGCTCGAGCGCATCAAGCTCAAGCCGCGCGTGCTGGTCGACGTCTCCCGGCGCAGCCAGGAGATCACACTCTTCGGCAAGAAGCAGAAGATGCCCGTCATCGTTGCGCCCACGGGATCGACGGGGCTCGCCTGGTACGACGGCGAGATCGCGCTCGCGCGCGCGGCGGCCGTGCACGGCATCCCTTTCACGCTCGCGGCGGGTTCGATGACGGCGCTCGAGCGGCTACCGGCCGAAGCGGGCGGCACGCTGTGGTTCCAGTTCTACATGTGGCCCGACCGCTCGCTCTCGCACCAGCTCGTCGCGCGCGCGCGCGCAGCGGGTTACGAGGCGCTGGTGTTTACCGTGGACACGCCGGTGGCGCCCGGGCGCGAGTACAACCTGAGAAACGGCTTCACGGTCCCGTTCAAGTTCACCCGGCGTAACGTCACCGACGTCTTGATGCATCCGCGCTGGCTCGTGGGCGTGCTCATGCGCTACCTCGTGACCACCGGCATGCCGCGCTACCGGAATTTCCCGGCGCACACGCAGACGCGGATCACCGCGCTGCCGATGGGCCGCTCGACGGCGTTGAACGACGCGCTCACCTGGGACGACGTGCGCGAACTGAGGAAGCTCTGGCCGCGCACGCTCATCGTCAAGGGTATCCAGCACCCGCGCGACGCCGTGCTGGCCGCGGACTGCGGCGCGGACGCGGTGGTGCTCTCCAATCACGGGGGCCGCGTGCTCGACAGCTCGGCCGCGACCATCACAGTGCTGCCGCAGGTGGTCGAGGCCGTCGGCAAGCGCATCACTGTGATCGTGGACAGCGGATTCCGCCGCGGAAGCGATGTCGTGAAGGCGCTCGCGCTCGGCGCCCACGCGGTGATGCTGGGGCGCGCGCCGCTGCATGGAACGGCTGCCGCGGGTGAAGCGGGCGCGCTGCGCGCACTCCAAATCTATCGTGACGAGATTGATCGCGTGATGGCGCTGATCGGCTGCACGAGCGTCGCCGACCTTTCGTCCAACCATCTCATCCTGCCGGATTAGCGCGGTATCCCGTTGATCCCATCCCACATCGCGGTGCCGCCATGCCCCTGAAAGTGCCTATGGAAACGTATCCCCCATGTCATTGCGAGGAGCGGGACATCGCGACGAAGCAACCTCGCGGCGGGCGCGATTGCGTTGCCAGCAACGGGATTGCTTCGCTCTGCTCGCAATGACAAACAGGCGATCGGATATGGTGCCTCCTCAGTTCCGCGTAAATGTGTTGCTTGTCACCCTGCTTGGTGCGCTCGCGGCAGACGCCGGGGCGCAGATTTATCCGGCGAAGCCGGTGCGCTACGTCATGCCGACCACCGGCGCATCCGAGGTCGTCGGCCGTCTGATCGCGCAAGGAATGTCGGACGCGCTGCGCCAGCAGGTGTTCGTGGACGTGCGCGCCGGCGCGGGAGGCAACATCGGCGCCGAGATCGCGGCCAAGGCGCCCGCCGACGGCTACACGCTGCTTCAGGTTACACAGTCGCACACGGTCAACGTCAGCCTCTACCGCAGCCTCGGCTACGACCTCCTGCGCGACTTCGCCCCGGTGACGAAAACCGATCTGTCACCCCTGATGGTGGTCGTTCATCCCTCGTTTCCCGTGAAGTCGGTGGGCGAGCTGGTGCGGTTGGCGAAGGCGAAGCCCGCTGCGATCAATTACGCTTCGGCCGGCGCGGGAACCTCCACGTTTCTTGCCGCCGAACTGTTCAAGCTGACGGCCGAGGTGAAACTGGTGGAGGTGCCGTACCGCGGCGGCGGGCCGGCGGTGACGGCGGTCGTTTCCGGTGAAGTCCCGCTCTTCTTCGCGCCGATCGCGACTGCGCTGCCCTTCATCCGCGAAGGGCGACTGCGCGCGCTCGCCATGTGCACGGCACAGCGCTCACCGCTGCTGCCCCAGCTTCCGACCGTCGCCGAGTCCGGATATCCCGGCTTCGAGGCGAGCAACTGGCACGGCCTCGTGGTGCCGGCGAAAACTTCAAAGGAGATCATTGCAGTGCTGCACGCCGCGGCGATCGCCGCGCTGAAGCGGCCGGACATCAACAAGCGGATTCACGATCTCGGCCTGACGCCGATCGGCGACCAGCCGGCGGAGTTCGCGCAGTTTCTCAAGGCCGACATTGAGAAGTGGCGCAAGATCATCCGCCAGCGCGGCCTCACCGCGGATTGAACCGGCAGGGCTAAGTTGGCAGCGGGAGCTGGGTGTCGGTGAGTTCGGCGATGCGGCCCTGCTCTTCCAGAATGTGTTCGAGGATGGCCGCCGCCCGGAGGCAGCGCGGCATGCCGGCGTAGATCGTGGTCTGGAGCACGACTTCGAGCACCTCGCGCGGCGTCGCGCCGAACGTGAGCGCCGCCCGCAGGTGATTCTCGCCCTGCACCACTTCGTCCAATGCGACGCACACGCCGACCACGCACAGGATGCGCGTCTTGTCGTCGAGCACGCCGCGCACGTACATTCCGCCATAGATGAAATCGAGCCAGAGCTTGAGGAAATTCTGGTCGATGCGGTCCAGCCGCTGCACGGTCTGCGCGTGGTGCGTGGGCTGGAGTCTAAGCCCCGCGCTGATGCCGTGCCATCCGTACTTGCGCATCAGCTCCTCGCGGCGCGGGAAGCGATCGTCGGGCACCCGCCAGGTGGGACGCTCTTTTTCGAGCGAGCGCTCCGCGTTGCGGCCGTCGAGCGGCAGTTGCGTTTTCGTGATTTCGTCCATGCGGCCGAGTTCAGTGACGACGCACCGGAAAATGCGTACGGCGCGGGTCACCTTGAAGCTGCCGAGATAGACCGTGATCTGCAGCAGCACCTCCAGCACTTCGCGTGGCGTCGCGCCCTGCGCGAGAGCGCTGCGGATATGAATGTCGAGCTGCTCCATTTCGTCGAGTGCGACGCACTGCGCGATCACCACCAGCAGCCGCACCCGGTCGGTGAGTACGCCGCGCCGGTAGAAGCCGCCGCAGGTGTAGTCGAGCCAGAGCTTCGCATAGTGCGGGTCCAGCTCATCGCGCCATTCCACCATCTCGGCAAAATGATCCGGATGCAGCCTCATCCCGTTGGCGATGCCGGTCGCGCCATACCTCTGCCGCAGCTGTTCCATCCGCTCTTCGCGTTTCGTCATGCGTGACTCCTTTCAAAAATTCCTGACGCCGGCGGATGAATAATCAGATTCTGATTCCGCCGGATGAAAAATCAGATTCCCTCCCCTTCAAGGGGAGGTGCGCCGGAGCGTGGAGCAGGGGCCCCATGATTTCTATGGGGATG
>JACQGN010000291.1 GCA_016199545.1 Betaproteobacteria bacterium
AGCATCCCGAGCACGAACATGTTCTTGCCGCGGCGCGGATCGGATACGAGCGCGCGGCATTCGCGCTCCATCGGAATCTCGATCACGCGGTAGCCGTCCGCCGCGAGCTTGTCGTGGGTCTGGACATAGGTTTCGGCGATCTTCCGGTCCTGGTGCTCGCGCCACATGCTTTCCAGCAGGATGATGCAGCCCGGCTTGAGTTCCGCCGCCCGCACGCGGCCGAGCAGCACCTGCTCGTTGAAGGCGACCACCAGGTCCGCTTCGTCGCCGCCGTTGTCAATGCGGTGCGATCCCAGCCGCACGCGGTTGCCGCTGGCCCCGGCGATGCTGCGCGGGGGCGGCTGGATCTCGGCGGGGATGATCTCGACGGTCCAGACACCGTTGCCCATCCTGGCGGCGATCGCGCCGAGCGACTGGCCGCAGCGTTGCGCGCCCTCGCCCGAGTCGCTGACGATTTCGACGATGTGTTCCACGAGTGTGATGACCGGTTTGCCGCCTGATGCGGTAGCGAGTTGACTTGAGGCGCGGTCGAGGCGGTTTACGGTGAGCGTATCGTTCATGATGGTGGAGGGTTTCCGTTGGGGTTCGGCTTCAGGCGACATGGACGCGGGCGTAGTTGCGTTCACCGATATCGATGCCGAACAGCTTGCCCGCGCTGCCTTTGCGCTCCGGCCGATAGACGACCTCGGTGTCTCGTATTCCCAGGTAGGCTTTCATGCTGGCCGCCGCCCTGCGGCCCGCGCCCATCGCCTCGATCACGGTTGCCGCGCCGGTCACGATGTCTCCGCCCGCGAATACCCCGGCCAGTGAGGCGGCGAGGTTCGGGTCGGTCTCGATGTAGCCGCGGCGATTGAGTTTCAACTTCGAAGTCTGGCCGATGATCGGGTTGGCGTTGGTGCCGACCGCGACCACCACCATGTCGGTTTCGAACTCGAATTCGCTCCCCGGGATGGGGATGGGGCTGCGCCGTCCCGACTCGTCCGGGGCGCCGAGTTCCATACGGATGCAGCGCATCGCCCGCACCGCGCCCTTGCCGTCGTCGAGGAGCTCGACCGGGTTGGTGAGCCAGTGAAACTGTATGCCTTCCTCCTCGGCGTGGTGGATCTCTTCGGCGCGCGCCGGGCTCTCGGCCTTGGTGCGCCGGTAGATGCAGTGCACGTTTTCCGCTCCCAGCCGCAGGCATACCCGCAGCGCGTCCATCGCGGTGTTGCCGGATCCGACCACCGTCACCTTCCGGCCGAGCTCCATCGGCGTGTCATACGTCGCATCGCGCGCGCGCATGAGGTTGCAGCGGGTGAGAAGTTCGTTCGCCGAGAGCACGCCATTGAGGGAATCTCCCGCGATGTCGAGAAACTTGGGATAACCGGCGCCGGTGCCGATGAACACGGCGTGGAAACCCAGTTCGGAGAGCATCTGCTCGATGGTGAAGAGCCGCCCCACCAGGGTATTGCACTCGAACTTGACACCCAGCGCCTTCAGGTTCGCAATCTCCGCGTCGACCACGGCATTCGGCAGCCGGAAGTCCGGGATGCCGTACTTCAGCACGCCACCCGCCTGGTGGAACGCCTCGTAGACCGTGACATCGCATCCGGCCTTCGCCATGTCCGCCGCGCATGCCATGCCGGCCGGTCCGGAACCGACGATCCCGATCTTGTAGCCGTTGGGCTCGATGTAGGGAATATTGGTCCAGCGCTGAGCGATCGCCATGTCGCCGACGAAGCGTTCGAGGCGGCCGATCGCCACCGGTTCCAGTGTCTCGCCTACGGGGCAGGGCGCCTCGCACTGGTTTTCCTGGGGACAGACGCGGCCGCACACCGCCGGCAACAGGTTGGTGCCGGTGATCACGTCGTAGGCGCCGCGATAATCCTTCTCGCCGATCTTCCTGATGAAGCCGGGGATGTCGATGTTGACCGGGCAGCCCGCGACACAGGCAGGATCGGGGCAGAGGAGGCAGCGGTCTGATTCGCGCAGCGCATCTTCGATGCGGTAGCTGCTGGAGACTTCCTCGAAGTTCCTCACCCGCTCGTGCGGCGGCCGCTCGCAGGGCGGCGTGCGAGCCTGTGGAATGGTGCGTATGGTCCTCTTCTTGGCCATCCTCGGTTCCTTGTGCGATTGCGTGTTCAATCAGTGGGTCTAGGACGCTGCGGCGATTGCGCCGGGCATCGCGTTAACCGCCCTTGGCCTCATCGAACGGATCCGGCAGCAGGAGCGGTTCGATCGCGAGATTCTCATCAACCCGCGGTGGCGACCAGGGAACGGACGGCACGGGCGGGGGCGTCGCCGCCGGGCTGCGCATGCGGCAGCTTGCCAGCCAGCGTTCGAGCGAAAGCTTTTCCTCCTTCGCGAAGCGGCGCAGCCGCGACATGAGGTCGTCGAAGTCGACCTGGTGCCCATCGAAGTCCGGGCCGTCCACGCACGCGAAGCGCACCTGCCCGCCGACCTTGACGCGGCAACCGCCGCACATTCCGGTCCCGTCCACCATCACCGGGTTCAGGCTGACCATGGTCTTGATGTTGTGCGCGCGCGTGGCTTCGACACACGCCTTCATCATGACCGGAGGCCCGATCACGACGAATTCGTCGATGTCGGGGTGTTTGTCGATGGCGAGCCGGATCCCTTCGGTGACGGGCCCCTTGACGCCCTCCGAGCCGTCGTCGGTGCAGACGATGAACTCGTCGCAACACGCCTTGAACTTCTCGCGCCAGAAAACCAGGTTCCTGGAGCGGAAACCGGCAATGCCGATCACGTACGCTCCCGCCTCCTTGGCGGCGCGCGCCTGCGGAAAGATCGGGGCGATGCCGAGGCCGCCCCCGACACACGCAATTTTCCTGGCGCTCCCGACGTGGCTCGGCAGGCCCATCGGTCCGACAATGGCGTGGAGTTTCGTCCCCGCGCGGCAGGTCTGCTGCATTTCCTTCGTGGTCTTGCCGACCGCCTGGATGACGAGCGTGATGGTGCCTCGCTCCCGGTCGTAGTCCGCGATGGTGAGCGGAATGCGCTCGCCGTGTTCCTGCGACATGACGATGACGAACTGTCCCGGCCGGGCGGCCTTCGCCATCAGGGGGTGACGGACTTCCAGCAAATACGTGACGTCGGAGAAATCCTCGCGCGTCACGATCTCGAATCCCGAACCTAGCAGCGCATCCAGCATCTCCACCATCCTCCCGCAGCGGACGGCCGATTCCGTCCGCTTGCACGTTTAGCAGCCTGTCGGACCGGTAAGTCCGACAGGCTGCTAGCGCAAATCTAGTGGCTGGGCTGGATTCGGGTGTTGATCTAACTCAACAAAACGCAGATCAGCGGGGGCGTGGATCGGCCGTGACCGCGGGCTAGGCGGCAGAAAACACTGGGTTTTTTCCCTGGAGCGCCCGCGATCCTACTTTGCGACTTCGTGGTTGGCCATGCGTTCGAGCGCGCGCACCAGGGCGGAGTGATCCCACTTCGCGCCGCCGCTCGCGGTGCAAGAGTTGAAAAGCTCCTGCGCCGTTGCGGTGTTAGGCAAGCTCATGCCCATGGCTCTGGCCCCCGAGAGCGCAAGGTTAAGGTCCTTTTGATGTAATTCGATCCTGAATCCAGGATCGAATGTGCGCTTGATCATGCGCTCGCCGTGGACTTCGAGGATGCGCGAGGCAGCGAAGCCACCCATCAATGCCTGGCGCACCCTGGCCGGATCGGCGCCGGCCTTGGAAGCGAAAAGCAGCGCCTCGCCTACGGCCTCGATGTTGAGCGCGACGATGATCTGGTTGGCGACCTTGCAGGTCTGGCCGTCGCCGTTGCCGCCGACCAGCGTGATATTTTTGCCCATCAGTTCGAAGATCGACTTGACCTTGCTGAACGTCGCCTCGCCGGCGCCGACCATGATGGTGAGCGCCGCGTTCTTGGCGCCGACCTCGCCGCCCGAGACCGGCGCATCGACGTACTCGCAGCCGAGTTCGTTGATGCGCCTGGCGAACGTCTTGGTCTCGAGCGGCGAGATCGAACTCATGTCCACAACGGTCTTGCCGGTGGCAATCCCGCTGACGATGCCCTGCGGGCCAAATAACACTTTTTCGACATCCGGGGTATCCGGCAGCATCAAGATGATGATTTCGGACCGTTCGGCTACTTGTTTGGCGGAATCGCATGCGATTCCCCCAGCGGCGGTCAGTTCCTGCGGCACGCCGCTGCGGGAATTGAGGAACAGCGTGTGCCCGCCCTTGATGAGATTCGCCGCCATGGGCTTGCCCATGATGCCGAGACCGATGAAGCCGATGTTGCTCATGGATGTTCCTCCGGAAAAAGCAATTTTGCCACAGAGATCACAGAGAACACAGCGAGAACGGCGCCAAACACGGCACGCCCGCGCTGTTCTGCGCAGGTTCGGTGTCCTGTGCGACCGACGAGGTGTTCTACTTCGGCGCAGGCGCGGCGCGGAGCCGGAACTTCTGGCTGGCGGCGGCGACCGCGAGCAACCCGAAGCCGATGAGGTCGGTCGTGAGCCCCGGCTTGATGAGCAGCACCGCCGCCGCGAGCAGGAACACCCGCTCCCAGGGACGGGCGGCACACAGCAGGTAGCCGAACATCCCGGCGGCGAGGCACACAGTTCCGATCGCGGCCGTGACGAACGACTGGAGTATGGCCGGCCACTCGCCGATCATGAGCAGGGACGGCTCGAAAATGAACATGAACGGCACGATGAATCCGGCCGCGCCCACACGCATGGCGGCCCATCCCGACTCCCACAAATTCGCTTTGGCGAGCCCTGCCGCGGCGTAGACGGCCAGCGCGACGGGAGGCGTGATCGCGGAGAGGATCGCGAAGTAGAAAGCAAACATGTGGGCGGCCGGCGGGATGGCGCCGAGCTTGATGATGGCAGGCACCAGCAATGACACCATCACGATGTATGCCGGCGTCGTCGGCATGCCCATGCCGAGCACGATACCCGCGAGCATCGTGAGGATCAGCGCCAGCACCAGGAGATTCCGGGAGAGCTCGACGACGACGGCCGTAAAGTTGATCGCCGCGCCGGTCAGGGTGATGACACCGATTACGATGCCGGCGCAGGCACAGGCAAGGGCGACGGCGATGGCGTTCTTTGCGCCGTCCTCGCATGCATCCCACACCGTGCGCCAGGTGATGCCCTTGCGGGTCGAGCGCCGCATGAGCGCGACCGGTATGCAGGTCAGCGTGCCGGCCAGCGCGCACAGCGGCGCGCTGTAACCGGCCATCAGGCCGAACAGGATCACGAGCAGCGGAATGAACAGGTGACCCCGCTCCCGCATGACGGTGCCCAGCCGCGGAATTTCCGAGCGGGGCAGGCCGAGCAGGCCCACGCGCTTGGATTCGAAATGCACCGCGCAGAACACCGCGAGGTAATACAGTACGGCGGGTATGAACGCCCACACCGCGACCTGGAAATAGCTCACCGCGAGAAACTCCGCCATGACAAACGCGGCGGCACCCATGATCGGCGGCATGATCTGACCGCCGGTCGAGGCGACAGATTCAACCGCGGCGGCGAACGGCGGCTTGAAGCCGGTGCGCTTCATGAGCGGAATGGTGATCGGCCCGTCGACGAGCACGTTGGCGACCGCGCTGCCGGAAACCGTGCCGAAGAGACTCGAGCTCACCACCGCGACCTTGCCGGGCCCGCCGGCGGTATGCCCTGTCAGCGAAAGCGCGAAGTCCATGAACAGCTGGCCGATGCCGGTGCGCTCCATGAACGCCCCGAACAGCACGAACATGATGACGTAGGCGGCGGACACCCCCAGGGTGGGACCGAAGATCCCCTCGGTGGTCAGGTACATGATTTCGATGATCTGTTCGGGACGAGATTTTGCGACGAAGAGCGCGTAGATAAGGAAAATGATCGCGGTGATGGGGAGCGGCCAGCCGATGACGCGGCGCGTCGCCTCCAGAACGATGACGGTGAAGGTGAAGCCGAGCACCAGCTCGAGCCGGGTCGGATCATCCACGAATACGAAGCGGGTCAGCAGGTGGTCGTGATTGACCCAGATGTAAACCGTGGTACCGGCCGCGATCGCAATCCACGCGAGTTCGGCCCAGGAAGCGCGCGCCCCTTCGCGCCCGCGGAAGCCGGGGTGCAGCAGGAATACCAGCGTGAGGGCGAACAGCAGGTGGGTGCTGCGGAAAAACAGCGCCTGTGGCGCGCCGATGAACGCCACCGTGAGATGGTAGACCGACATCCCGACCGCAACGGTCGAGATCGTGCCCTTCAGCGCGCGCTCGAGGTGCACCGGCGGGGCGGTGTCGTAGGCAAGAATAAGGCGGCGCGAACGCCTGCGCCGCCACCCTGAGCAGCGGGGTTACAGCGCCTTGGCTTCCTTGTAGTACTTGAGCGCGCCGGGATGGTACGGGACGCCGACGTCCGTCGCCATGTCCTTGGGCGTCAGGCCCTTGACAGCTTTCACCACGTTGCCGAGATGCTCGGTGTTCTCTGCGAGCGCCTTGGTGATGTTATAGATGAGCGGTGCGGGCAGTTTGCAACTGGCGATGAGATGGGTCCAGGTGCCGATCGTCTGGATGTCCTTGTCCTGCTTCGGATAGCTCCCGGCTTTGATGATGCGCTTGTCGTAGCCTTTATTGATCTTCTGGAGCGCCTTCAGCTTGTCGTCGGGCACTTCGAGCACCCGGATTTCCCGGGCGGAGGCGAGATCCATGACCGCGGATGCAGGCACGGTCGTGATCATCGAGAAGATCTGCGCGTGGCCGTCTTTCATCTGCGAGACCGAGTCGGTGTACGAACTGTGGTTCACCTTGGACATCTTGTCATAGCCCAGCCCGTATACTTCCAGCACGTGGCGCGTCATCTGCTCGCCGGTATTGCCCTTCTGCTGGGTGGTAAGCGCCTTGCCCCTGGCGTCGCCAACGGATTTGATGCCCGCATCCGAGAGGGCAACCATGTGGAAGTACTGGAAGTAGAGCGTCGCGACCTGGCAGACATTGCCGGTCTTGGTGTCGAAAGGAGCGCGACCATTGACACCGTCCACCGACGACACTGCGTTGCCGAAGCCGAAATCGGCTTTGCCGGCTTCGACGCCCTTCACATTGGAAATGCCGGCGCCAGGCAGCACTTGCATGGAGACGCTCTTTACGTTCTTTTCAACGATGCCCTGGATCGCGCCGCCCAGCGGATACCATGATCCGCCCTGCGGGCCGGTCATCATCTTCAACTGCTGGGCTGCGGCGGGGGCTGCCGAGGTGGCGACGAGCGCGGCGCTCAGAGCTGCGGCGATATGGATACGCTTCATGAACTTCTCCTTTGTCAGGTGCGGGTTTGCGGATGGCAAATTCTGCGTCCGGATTGTGGTGCGGCGGCAGACCGCAGTCAAGCGCTACACGGCGGCTGTGGCCAGATAAGGTTTCACCCACCCGAGCCCGGCGTCGGTGGTCGTCATGGGCTTGTACTCGCAGCCGATCCACCCCGTGTAGCCGATGCGGTCGATGTGCCCGAACAGAAACGGATAGTTGATTTCACCCGTGCCGGGCTCGTTGCGGCCGGGGTTGTCGGCGAGTTGCATATGGGGAATGAGCTTGAGGTTCTTCTCGATCGTATTCGCCAGGTCGCCTTCCATGACCTGCATGTGGTAGATATCGTACTGCACGAACAGGTTGTCCGAGCCGACGGCCTGTACGATATCTAGCGCCTGTCTCGTGTAAGTGAGAAAAAATCCCGGAATGTCCCGGGTGTTGATCGCCTCTATCAGGAGCTTGATGTCGGCATCCTTGAGGCGCGGCGCGGCGTACTGGAGGTTCCTGATGAAGGTTTCGCGCGCGTCGTTGGGATCGACGTGCCGCGGCCGTATCCCGGCAAGGCAGTTGACCTGCCTGCAGCCGAGCGCGGTCGCGTACTCGATCGCCCTCGCGACGCCTTCCTGGAATTCCAGCGTCCGGCCCGGGTGGCAGGCGATGCCGCGTTCTCCGTTGGCCCAGTTTCCAGCCGGCAGGTTGTGCAGTACCTGCGTCAGTCGATGCCTCGCGAGCTGCTCCGCGAGTTGGCGCTTGCCATACTCGTACGGAAACAGGTACTCCACGCCTTTGAAGCCCGCGCCGGCAGCGGCGGCAAACCGGTCGAGAAAGGCGTGCTCGTTGTATAGCAGCGTGAGATTGGCGCAGAACTTCGGCATGGAGCGGGCCTCAGGAAGTTGCGGCGGGGTGGCCGCGCCGCATTACCGCGGCTGCGCGCGCGTCCTTTCGAGCGAGAGACGCGCACGTTCGACATCGTCCTTCAACTTCTTCTGGCGCTTCCAGTAGTTCTCGTTGAGCTGACTCCCCTTGCCGGCGGTCCCAATACGTTCTCCCGGCAGCGGTTCCTCGCCTTTCGCAAGGGCGGTCTCGGCGTCGGCCAGGGCCTTCTCCGCCGTACGCACCCGTTCGTCCGCGCGCTCGCGCTTGAGCCGCTCCTGCTCCATCCTCCTGAGCGCCGCAGCGTCGCCCGGCGCGACGGTCTGGATTCCCGCCTTGGATGTGTCGGGCTTGCTTTCCTCCACCTTGGCCGCGCCGGGCACGGGCTTGTCGCCGTAAATGATCCGGCCATCCGGCATGGTCGATTTGTAGAGCATCTGCGCGGCCATGGCAGGCCCCATCAACGCGCCGATCACGATGCAAGAGAAGAATGAAATACGTCTGGTCATATGCCGGCCTCCGTGCGCTTGCCGGGTGCAAGTTGCAGCCGGGCTGCGCGTGCGTAGCTCATCGTGGGTATTGTCGCACAACGCTCCGATCGGCCGGGACGTGAGTGTCAGCATGACGCGGGGCGCTCGAGCGGCTTTCGGACGAATCGCGCCATGCGGGCGATGAAGAGTTGGTGCGCGAGTGGACTGTCTGGAAATATAATGGACGCCGTGCAAGGCCAGCCCAGGAACATTATCGGCATTCTGCTTGCTGCGGGCTCCGGCTCGCGCTTTGGCGGGGATAAGCTGCTGCATCCCCTGCCCGACGGGGTGGCAATCGCTGCGCACGCGGCGCGCAACCTGATCGCGAGTGGATTGAACGTCACGGCCGTCGTTCGCCCGGGGGACTTCCCGCTGGCGGACATGCTGGAGCAGGAAGGCTGCCACGTCACCGTATGTCAGGACGCGGCTCAGGGCATGGGTGCAAGCCTCGCGCATGCGATCCGCACCGAGCGTAACGCGGGCGGCTGGGTGGTCGCGCTTGCCGACATGCCGCGGATCAAGCCGGAAACGATCAAGCGCATGGCCGACGCTCTCGCGGCGGGCGCCGCAATCGCAGCGCCGCGCTATCAGGGCAGCCGCGGACACCCGGTGGGATTTGCCGCCGGCTTTGGCAACGAGCTGGCGGCCTTGAGCGGCGACCATGGGGCGCGCTCGCTGCTGGAGCGGCACCGCGATGCGATCGTGTTGATCGACTGCGATGATCCCGGCGTCCTGCTGGACATCGACCGGCGCGCCGATCTGGAGCGCTGAGGAAGGAGCCACTTGGAGCCGCAGCACCTTTCCGGCGCCGAGGCGGCCACGCCGCACCCCCGCTCCTCCCCGGCAGAGGGCCTCCTGGGAAATCTGCGCGCCGGCCTGCGGTTCGGTCTCTTGCGCGGCGTGCGGCGCGAGGAAATCACGGCCTCCGCCGAGGCGTTCGCGGTGCTGGTCGTGGTCAACCTCACGGTATTGTTCATCCTCGGGTTCTCGAGCGTCGGCAGCGAGGGCCAATTCAATTTCGACGAACTGCCGCGCGCGCTCATGTTCGTGCCTCTCACGCTCGCGTTCGGGCTGCTCGTCGAACGGACGAGCAGGGGCGAGGGGACGATGCTGGTCCTTTCCACCGCGTTAGTGGCCGCGGGCACCGTCCTCACGGCCGCCATCGGCCTGGTAGGCGTACTGATGCAGTATCAGCAGGACGTGTTTCCGCCGTCACAAGCACACTGGGACACGCTGTTCTATGGCGGGATCGCGTGGTGGTACGTCGTGGTGATTGTGGCAGTATGCCGATTAGCGCCATCAAACCTGCGCCATAACCTCTTGCACGCGATTGCAGGGTTGGTGCTGCTCGTTGTGCCGGCATGGTGGTATCCGCAAAGCCCTTTGTGGATACCCGCGCACGATCAGACGGCCGGCCGGCGCGATGCGGCTCCCGCGGCATTGGCGGAGGAGCAGGCGTTCTACGCGCAGCACGAGGTGTTGCGGCAGGCGTTGGATGCGCTCGTGCCGGGGCGGCCGGGCGTCGCCGATCTTTACGTGCTCGCCGCCGGACTTGACGCAGGCGAGGACGTGTTCATGAAGGAAGTCCTGGCCATCGCCGACCTGTTTCGCACGGAGTTCGATGCGGAAGGGCGGGTACTGGCGTTGATCAACAACCCGAAGACGGTCGAGCAGTATCCGGTCGCGAGCCTCACCAGCCTGACGGCGGCGCTCCAGCAGATGGGCGCGCTGATGAATGTCGAGGAAGACGTGCTGGTACTGTACGTCTCGTCGCACGGTTCCGAGCAGCATCGCCTGTCAGTCGAGTTCAGGCCGCTGCGCCTCGCGCCCATCGATCCGCCGGCCTTGAAGCAGGCCCTCGATGAATCCGGGATCAAGTGGAAGATCGTCGTCGTCTCGGCGTGCTATTCGGGCGGCTTCATCGATCCCCTCAAGGA
>JACQGN010000300.1 GCA_016199545.1 Betaproteobacteria bacterium
CTGTTCCTGCGCAAGGCCTTCATCAAGGCGATGGGCTACACCGAGGATGCGCTCGAGCGGCCCATCGTCGGCATCACCAACACCTACAGCGGCTTCAACGCCTGCCACCGCACGGTACCGGAGCTGATCGAGGCAGTGAAGCGCGGGGTCATGCTCGCCGGCGGGCTTCCGGTCGAATTCCCGACCATCACGCTGCACGAATCCTTCGCGCATCCGACGAGCATGTATTTGCGCAACCTCATGTCGATCGACACCGAGGAGATGATTCGCGCCCAACCGGTGGACGCGGTGGTGCTGATCGGCGGCTGCGACAAGACGGTGCCGGCGCTGCTCATGGGCGCGGCGAGTGCCAACGTGCCAGCGATCATGCTCGTGACCGGCCCGATGATCACCGCCGACCATCATGGCGAGCGGTTGGGCGCGTGCACCGACTGCCGCCGGTTCTGGGCGCGGTTTCGCGCGGGCGAGATTGACCAGGAGGAGATCGATGCGGTCAATGCCAAGCTCGCGCCCTCCGCCGGCACCTGCATGGTGATGGGGACCGCGAGCACCATGGCGCTTTGCACCGAAGCGCTCGGCATGATGCTGCCGGGTGGGGCGTGCACGCCGGCGGTGATGTCGGAGCGCATGCGTCACGCGGAGGCGAGCGGCGCGCGTGCCGTGGCGATGGCGAAGGAGCGGCTGACCCCGGACAAGATCATGACGCCGGACGCGTTCGAGAACGCGCTGCGCGTGCTGCTCGCGATTGGCGGCTCGACTAACGCCATCGTGCATCTGACCGCGATGGCCGGGCGCCTCGGCATCGCGGTCGATCTGGACGGCTTCGATCGCATGGGCCGCGAGACGCCGGTGCTGGTCGATCTCAAGCCGACCGGCCAGCATTACATGGAGGATCTCCACAAGGCCGGAGGCCTTGTGGAGATCCTTAGACAGATCCAAGAGTTATTGAATCTGGATGCTCTCACGGTGACGGGAAAGACGCTAGGTCAGAATATCGCCGCGGCGCCGGCGGGATGGAAACAGAACGTGGTGCGGCCGTTCAGCAACCCGATCTTCAAGGGCGGCAGCATCGCGGTGCTGCACGGCAACCTGGCGCCTGGTGGGGCGATCATCAAGCAGGCGGCGATGGATCAGCGTTTGACGCGCCATGAGGGGCGGGCGGTCGTGTTCGAGTCGCTGGAAGATCTCGCGGACCGCATCGACGACCCGAAGCTCGACGTGAACGAGGACGACATTCTGGTGATGAAGCAGGCGGGGCCCAAGGGCGCGCCCGGCATGCCGGAATCGGGCTACCTGCCGATCCCGAAGAAGCTCGCGCAAAAGGGCGTCAAGGACATGGTGCGCATCTCGGACGCGCGCATGAGCGGCACCGCGTTCGGCTCGATCGTGCTGCACGTGACGCCAGAATCCGCTGCGGGCGGGCCGCTCGCGCTGGTGAAAAACGGTGACCGCATCCGGCTCGACGTGCCCGCGCGCAGGCTGGAACTGCTGGTATCCGATGCCGAGTTGTCAGCGCGCCGCAAGTCGTGGAAGCCGCCGCGGCCGCGCAAGGAGGATACGCGCGGCTACCGCAAGCTCTTCCTCGAGACCGTGACGCAGGCCGATCACGGCTGCGACTTCGATTTTCTCGCGCGTGAGGGTACAATCCGCGTTCCGCGGTAATCAGGCCGCGGGGCGCGACGGACGCATCGAGCAGCAGCTTTCGTTCTGGACAATCAGGAAATTTTGTCTCCTTCCCCCTCCGGGGGAAGGTTGGGATGGGGGTGGGTCTATCGTTCAGACCCATCCCTACCCCAGCCCTCCCCTTGAAGGGGAGGGAGGACTCAGTGCACCACGAGGAATATGGCACGTTCATCACGCAAGATTCAGCGGCGCTTTGCCGTTCGCACGTCATCCATACATGGGCGCGGAGTGTTCGCGCTCCAGCCCATCGCCAGGGGCGAACGCCTCATCGAGTACACCGGTGAACGCATGTCTCACGACGAGGCCGACGAGCGTTACGGCGAGGAACACGAGGACTCGCCGCACACCATGCTGTTTGCCGCCAACGACGAGGTCGTGATCGACGCGACGAACCGGGGGAGTTCCGCGCGCTGGATCAACCACTCGTGCGCGCCCAACTGCGAGGCGGTCGAGGAGGGCGGACGGGTGTTCATCGATGCGCAGCGCGCGATCCAGCCGGGCGAAGAGCTCACCTACGACTACCAGCTTGTGCTCGACGAGCGCCACACCCCCGCGCTCAAACGCGCTCACGCCTGCCATTGCGGCGCGCGTCGCTGCCGCGGGACGCTGCTTGGCAGCAAGCGTTAGGATTTTGTCGGCCGTGGCGCCGACAAAATCCTTATGCGAAACCGCCTATACGAAAACGGAAGAACGAGCAACGAAAAACTCATTTCCAGCCCGGTCGCATTCCCATTGGAGGCCAAGAAAGGTCGTTATACTGGATTTGATTCGACAGTCGCAGGCGGTCTTGCATAAGGCGTTTGCCGGGCCTAAGCGCGGCAAACGCCTAGGTCGTCTGCTACCCGTTCGGCCCAGGCGCGAATCGCGTTCCAGTCGCGATGATCGCCGGCGAGCGTAGACGCATCCCTGCTGCCATCGTAGCGAAAGGCAAGCGTCCACGCCTCGTCCTGGTTGATTGTCGTCATGTCGATCTTGCCTGCGAATATCCCGATTCTGTGAAATGACAGCGTGCGGGACAGGAGGTTGGGCAGGTAGTTATTGGTCACGTACGCGTAGCCGCCCGGCTCGATCGCGCGCAGGCACGTAAGACACAGGTATACGGGCTTGTCGGACAGAACCCGGTGTGATCGCCGGACGAATGTCGCCATTTCCGGCAGCCACAGGCCGTTGTGGACGGCAGACGCCAGCACGTAAGCATCGTGCCCCTCGACCGACCGTACCGCGCCAACACCGGTGACCACGGTTTCAAGACCGCGCTGCTGCCACACTTCTCCCATGAAGCGGGCTACTTCAGCAGTGGAACCGTGAGCGCTCGCGTAGACGCTCAAAATGCGCATGGAACCCAGTCCGGGAAGTGGAACCAACCACAGCTTAGCAGGGTCCTGTCGACCGCATGCGCCGACCGCCTGCTCTTTCACACGAATCCCGTTGTGCCGCGCCCAATCGCTTTACGCCCCGTGGCGCTTTCAGTAGTATCATGCCGTCGTTCCTGGCCGCTCCAAGAAACACCCGCGGGGGAAGAACAGGGCGGGAGCAGGCCGATGGTGGCTGCCGTGCGGTGCCGTGCGTCAAAAGTGAGGAGGGCATATGGCGATTGGTGCTGGTTTTCTCGTCAGATTCGGGCGCCTGTCTTGTGGTAATCACGCGATCCTCCTACTCCGCTCCAGCGCTCACCGTTACTGTCACGCCATCGGATTGGCCGCGCTTGGAATTGTGTTCGGGACAGCCGGCGGCCTGACTCACGCCCAGGCGCCGATCCGGATCGGCGCCTCCGTGTCCCAGACGGGCGCGTTTGCCAATCTGGGCCAGAACCAGCTCCGCGGTTTTCAGCTTTGCATCAAGCAGGTTAACGAAAAAGGCGGTGTTCTCGGGCGCAAACTCGAGCTCATCGTGGAAGACGACCAGTCCCAGGCGCCGGTGGCGGTCGGCATCTACGAGAAGCTCATCACGCAGGACAAGGTGGACGCAATTCTCGGACCATACTCGTCACCGATCACCGAGGCGGTGGCCGGCGCCACCGAGAAATATCGTATGCCGATGATGGCCGCCGGGGCCGCGTCCACCTCGATTTTCAGGAAGGGCAGGAAGTTCGTGTTCATGAATTACTCGCCCGCCGAGGTGTACCTCGAGGGGTTGATCGACCTGGCCGCGAAGCGCGGGCTCAAGACCGTGGCGGTCATCAACGAGGACACCCTTTTCCCGAAGGCGTCGGCCCAGGGGACCGTGGAACTGGCGAAGAAGAGGGGGCTCCAGGTGGTTCTGGCGGAGTCCTATCCGAAGGGCACTACTGACTTCAGCCCGCTCCTGCGCAAGGTCGCTGCAGCAAAGCCGGATGTGGTCGCGGCGGCGACGTACTTCGATGATGCCGTCGCCATCACGCGCGGACTCAAGGCGCTCGATATCAACCCGAAGCTGTTCGGCGTGACCGTGGGCGGCGACGTGCCCAAGTTCTACGAGACGCTTGGGCGTGACGCCGAGTTCGTCTATGGCGCCAGTCAGTGGTTGCCCGAGCTCGTTACGCTCCGTGCAGGTGGTCTGATACCCATCGCGCGCCAGTATCCGGGTGCAGCAGAGTTCGTGGAGGCCCATAACAAGGAATTTCCGGGCGCCGGGCTTTCCTACCACACGGTGGCGGGTTACGGCGCGTGCCAGATCTTCCTTGATGCGGTCAGACGGGCGGGCTCATTGGACGGCGGGCGGATCCGGGACGCCATCCTGAAATTCGATACCCATACTGCCTACGGGGCGTTCAAGGTGGACGAGGGCGGGTTCCAGACCGCCCACAAGATGGTCGTGTTCCAGTGGCAGGACGGCAAGAAAGTGATCGTGTGGCCCGAGGAGCTCGCCGCCGAGAGGCCGCGGTTCCCGACGCCTGCGTGGAGCAAGCGTTAACAGCCTTCGTGGTGGATGTCTGTTTATCGACGCGGAACGCATTGACTGGTCGGTGAGGTTGATATGACTCGGATACGCATGAATCACGTAAGGTCAGAATTCGTACTGGCAATCCTCGTTGTGGTAGCGGGGATCGCGGGGAGCGCGTATGCCCAGGCGCCGATCCGTATAGGCGCCTCGGTATCGATGACAGGGCAGTATGCCGAGCTTGGACAGGCCATACACCGCGGCCAGCAGCTTTGCGTCAAGCAGGCCAACGGCCGCGGCGGCGTGCTCGGACGCAAAATCCAGTTGATCGTGGAGGATGACCACTCGCAGGCGACCGACGCGGTGGCCATCTACGAAAAACTGATCAACCAGGAAAAGGTCGAGCTTGTCTTTTCGCCCTATTCGTCGCCCATCACTGAAGCCGTCGCCAACGTCACCGAAAAATATCGCATGCCGATGGTGGCCGCCGGCGCCGCAACGACGTCCATCTTCAAGAAAGGGCGAAGGTACATCTTCATGCTGCTCTCCCCGGCTGCCGTCTACCTCGAAGGGCTGATCGACATCGCGGCGAAGCGCGGCCTGAAGACCATCGCCGTTCTCTACGAAGACACGCTCTTTCCCAAGGCGATTGCGCTGGGGGCGCTTGAGCTTGCAAAGAAGCGCGGAATGCAGGCGATCGTCGTCGAGGGATACCCGAAACAGACCAACGATTTTTCGGCGATTCTCAACAAAGTCAGGGTGGCGAATCCCGATGTCGTGGCTGCCGCCACGTACTTCAATGATTCCGTCGCCATCATCCGCCAGATGAAAATAGCCGGCATCAATCCCAGAATGCACGCGGTAACCGTAGGCGGAGACCTGCCGAAATTCTACGAAGTGCTTGATCGGGATGCGGAGTTCGTTTACGGCGCCAGCCAGTGGCTGCCCGAACTCGTTACGCTCCGGGCAGGCGGCCTGATTCCGATCGCGCGCCAATACCCCGGAGCGCAGGAGTTTTCCGAAGCTTACGCAAAGGAGTTCCCCGGTGTGGGCGTTTCGTATCAGACCGCTCAGGGCTACGCTGCGTGCCAGATCCTGCTGGATGGCATCAGGCGCGCGGGCTCTCTCGACCCGGACAGAGTGCGAGATGCGGTCTTGGGGTTCGAAGGCAACACGGTTTACGGCGCCTTCAAGGTTGACGCGGACGGCTTTCAGACCGCTCACAAGATGGTGATGTTCCAGTGGCAGGACGGCAAGAAAGTGATCGTGTGGCCGGAGGAGCTCGCCGCCGAGAGGCCGCGGTTCCCGACGCCGCCGTGGAGCAAGCGCTGATGGTTTCGCAGCGCGCCGATTTGACGCGCTCCCTCGCCGCGTTTCTCGCCGCCGTTGCATTGTCAGTTCCGGCCGCTGCCGCGGAACCTGCGAAGCCGTATCGTATCGGCGTGATCAACGAGGCCTGGGCCGCCAACCACCCGGCGGTCGAAGGTCTTAAGGCCGGCCTCCGCGAGCTGGGCCTGGTCGAGGGTCGCGACGTCGTCTTCGATATCCATTTCACCCGCGGCAAGCCCGGCGCGGCGGATGCCGCTGCGCAAGAGCTGGTCAAGGCGGGCACGGATCTGATCTTTACCAGTGACCACGCGCCGACCGTTGCCGCCAGAAAGGCCACGAAGAGCGTTCCGATCGTCTTCACGTTGCTCGGAGATCCCGTTGTGGTGCAGATGGTGGACTCCCTCGCGTCTCCGGGCGGCAACATCACGGGGGTCTCGAGCCGTAACACGGACCTGGCGCCGAAGAGAATGGAATTGCTCAAACACCTGGTCCCCGACGTGCGCCGCGTCTGGTTCATTTACTATGGGGCCGATGCCACCGACGTGGCGGCGCTCGCGAAGCTGGAAGATGCCGCGCGCCGGCTCGACCTGGAGCTGGTGTCCCGCCCGGTGAACGACGTGGCATCACTGTCCCGGACACTCAGGGAATTGAAACCGGGTGACGCATTGTTTTCGCCCGCCAGCAGCACGCTCGATATTCCGGTGGCCGTTCTCGAGACCGCACTGGCGTCCCGTATCCCAGCGGTTTTTCCCTCGTCGCTCTGGGTGACCCACGGCGGACTCGCTTCTTACGGTTCGGATTTCCGTGCCCAGGGCGTGCAGGCGGCCCGCCTCGTCGCCAAAATCCTGCGTGGCGCCGATCCGCGGGATGTTCCCGTCGAAGGCGCTGAGAACATCCACCTGGCGCTGAACCTCAAGACGGTGGGCCTGCTGGGTCTGACGGTGCCACGCACCCTGCTGTTCCGCGCGGACGTCGTGCAACGATGATCGCCCTTCGGTTTCGCCGCAGCCTGTTCTGGAAATACCTGATCGTTATCCTGTTGCTGGTGGGTGGCGTGCTTACCGTGAGCAGCCTGGTGGAACTCTATTTCTCCTACGAGGAGGTCAAGCGGGAAATCGTTGCGCTCGAGCGCGAAAAAGCGATCGCGGCGGCGAATCGCATCGGGGAATTCGTGACCTCGATCGAGCACGCCGTGCGCGGCACGCTTTCGCCGCATGCGGATGGAGCCGTAAAGGTTTCACCCGGCGGCTCGCTGCAGGGGACGGCGATGTCGATGGAATCCGCGATCGCAGAGCAACGGCAAATCGAATTCGTCAGACTGCTGAGGAACGTTCCCGCCATCACCGAAATCCGGCAACTTAACTCGAGTGGCAAAGAGCGGCTGAGCATTTCACGTGTCGCGCTCGACAGTGTCGATAGTGGCGTGGACTTTTCCCGAGGCCCCGAGTTCGGCGGCGCGCGAGAGGGCAGGACGTATTACGGCCCGGTGTTCTTCCGCGACGGCTCCGAGCCGCATATGAGATTGGCCGTGGCCCTTGAGGAGCAGCTCGCGGAGGTGACGGTGGTGGAAGTCAACCTCCGGGCAATCTGGGATGTGATTTCCCGCGTCAGGGTGGGGCGCGCCGGGTACGCATACGTGGTGGACGCTCAGGGACAGCTCATCGCCCACCCCGACATCAGCATGGTGCTTCAAAGGCGCGATCTGTCGAACTCGCCTCAGGTCAGGGCCGCGCGATCGCCCGCCCCGGGCACGCCGGCGGACGACCGGAGCTTCGTCGTCGCGGCGGGCTTGCAGGCCGAGCAGGTCCTCGCGGTTCATGCGGCTCTGCCGCAATTGGGGTGGGTGGTCTTCATCGAGCGGCCCCTGGCCGAGACGTTTGCGCCGCTGCGCACCAAGATCGCGCGCAGCACTGCGGTGCTCCTGGTGGGGTTGGCTCTCGCCGTCCTGTCGAGCATCCTGCTTGCCCGTTCGATGGTGGCGCCGATCCGGAGGCTCCAGGAAGGTGCGGCGCGGGTCGGCAAGGGTGAACTGGGTCATCGCATTGAAGTCCACACCAGCGATGAACTCGAATCACTTGCAGATGAGTTCAATCGCGCGGCGGCTCAGGTGCAGGACTCGCAGCGTAACCTCGAACAAAAGGTGGAGGAGCGGACCGAGGAACTGACCCGATCGGTCGCCGAGCTGCGGGCGCTCGGTGATGTGGTTCAGGCTGTCAATTCCTCGCTCGACCTGCAGCAGGTGCTGGTCACCATCGTGACTCGCGCCGTTCAGCTCTCCCATGCGAAGGAGGGCACGATCTACGAACTCGATGAGGCGAGCGGCATCTTCGAGCCAAGCGCGAATTTCGGCGCGAGCGACGCCATGATCGAGGCTTTGCGTGAATCCCGGATTCGGGTCGGTGACACCGCCGTGGGCCGGTGTGCCGAGGAGCGCGCTCCGGTGCAGTTGACCGACGTGGAGGAGGGAGCGGGTTACCGCCTGCGCGATCTGCTGTTGCGGGAGGGCATCCGTTCCGTGCTCGCGGTACCACTCTTGCGCGAGGACGAGGTCGTCGGTGCACTGGTTATCCGGCGCACCGAGGCAGGTGAATTCCCGCAGCCGGTGGTAGCGCTGTTGCAGACCTTCGCAGCCCAGTCGGTGCTCGCGATACAGAACGCCCGGCTTTTCAAGGAGATTCAGGAGAAGGGCGAGCAACTCGCGGCGGCGAGCCAGCACAAGTCCCAGTTCCTGGCGAACATGTCGCACGAGTTGCGCACGCCACTGAATGCGATCATCGGCGTGACCGAGATGCTCCAGGAAGACGCGCGCGATCTCGGGCGCGAGGACGAGAAGGAACCCCTGGAACGCGTGCTGCGCGCCGGCCGTCACCTGCTCGCGCTGATCAACGACATTCTCGATCTCTCGAAGATCGAGGCGGGCAAGATGGAGCTTCACCTCGAGTCCTTCCCCGTCGCGCCGTTGATCGACGATGTAATCAAGACCATGCAGCCCCTCGCGGAGAAGAACGGCAACGAGCTCGCGGTGAGCTGTCCGGCCGGCGTCGGAAAGATCCGGGCCGACCAGACGCGAGTGCGGCAGGCGATGCTCAACCTCATGAGCAATGCCAACAAATTCACCGAGCGCGGCAAGGTCACGGTCAGCGTGCGCCGGGCGGCCGGGGATTCGGGCGACTGGATCACGATGACGGTAACGGACACTGGCATCGGCATGACGCCGGAGCAGGTAGGCCGATTGTTCCAGGAGTTCGTTCAGGCGGACACCTCCACGACCCGCAGGTACGGGGGCACCGGTCTGGGTCTCGCCATCAGCAAGCGTTTCTGCCAGATGATGGGAGGCGATATCACGGTTGAAAGCGAGGCCGGGCGGGGCTCGACATTCACCATACGCCTTCCCGCAGACATCGTTGCTGCGCAACCCATTCCGCTCACCCGGGCCATGCCGGCTGCGCAAGCCCAGGCTCCCGCGGAGTCGCCCGATGTGCTGATAGTGGACGACGATGTCACCGTGCGCGAGATGACCCAGCGCTACCTCACGCGAGAGGGGTTTAATGTTGTCACGGCGGACGGGGGGCGCGAGGGGCTGCGCCTTACACGGGAGTTGCACCCGGCTGCGATCACGCTCGACGTAATCATGCCCGACCTCGACGGGTGGACCGTGCTCGCGGCCATCAAAGGCGACCCCACCCTGGCGGACATCCCCGTCGTCCTCATGACGATCGTGGACGAGAAGAACCGCGGCTATTCCCTCGGCGCGGCCGACTACCTGGTGAAGCCCGTGGACCGTGAGCGTCTCGGCGCGGTGCTTCGCGACATCGTGGGATCTGGAGGTGGAAGCGTGCTGGTAGTGGACGACGACGATATCCTGCGCACGGGGCTGCTGCACGGTCTCGAAAAAGACGGATGGAAAGTAAGCGAGGCCGAGAACGGCCGCGCAGGCCTGGCGCGCCTCGGTGAATCCGTTCCCGATGCGATCGTGCTGGACCTCATGATGCCGGAGATGGACGGGTTCGAGTTTCTCGACGAGCTGCGCCACTGCCCGGAATGGCGCGATATCCCGGTGGTCGTCGTAACCGCCAAGGATCTGACCGAGGAGGATCACCGCCGGCTCAATGGCGAAGTCGAACGCGTCCTGCAGAAAGACGCGCCCACACGGGACGAAATGCTGCACGCGGTAAGCATCACGCTCGCGAGGTGCGTCAAACGCGGCCGCGCGCGCAAGGCGGCGGCGATGCGCAGTTGAATCGTGGTCCCGGCTACATAAACAGCCACGGAATCACACGGAATGACACGGACAAGAACTCAACGCGGTAACGGCTCGAAAACATTCAGGAATAACTGTGTGGTTCCGTGTGTTTCCGTGGTTGTGGTGACTTCTAGCCGAGCTGGGGATCTCCATTAAAGGCGGAAGGCAAACAAAGTGGAGGGGCTGAGATGACCAAAATTCTCTGTGTCGAGGACAGCGACGACAACCTGTTCATGCTGCACCGGCGTTTGAGCCGGGCCGGCTTCGAGGTCAAGGTCGCAACCAACGGCGCGGAGGGCGTCGAATGGGCCAAGTCCTATCGGCCCGACCTCATCGTGATGGACCTGAGGTTGCCGGGGATCGACGGCTGGGAGGCGACGCGCCGCCTGAAGGCCCAGCCCGAAACGAAACACATTCCGATCATCGTGCTTACCGCCGAAACCTCGAAGAAAAGCCGCGATGAGGCGATCGCCGCCGGCTGCGACGATTTCCAACTGAAACCCATTGATTTCGGGGCCCTGGTGGAGAAGATTCACTCGCTCGTTGGCAAGAGTGCCGAATCGTGACTGAATGAGCGGCGGGCCCGCTGGCCGATCCGACCGACCGGTGAGAAGGGGACGCGTGATGGACAAATCACTGCTTGATGCGGCTTGGGTGCTGCTGTGCGGGGGCCTCGTCTTTTTGATGCAGGCGGGCTTCATGTGCCTGGAGTCCGGCTCGACGCGCGCCAAGAACAGCATCAACGTTGCCGTCAAGAACCTCGCCGACGTGGGCATCGCGGTCGTGGTCTTCTGGGTGATGGGTTTCGCACTGATGTTCGGTACCTCGGAAGGGGGGTGGATCGGGACGACGAGGTTTCTGCCGGAATTGCGCGAGACGGGCCTGTGGTTCGCGGCGTTTTTCGTGTTCCAGGCGATGTTCTGCGGAACATCGATCACCATCGTATCGGGGGCCGTAGCCGAGCGCATGCGGTTCGCCAGCTATCTCATCGTCGCTTTTTTCATGTCCGTCCTGATCTACCCGTTGTTCGGCCATTGGGCCTGGAATGGCAGTCTCGATGGTGCAAGCAATGGCTGGCTTGCCGTGCAGGGTTTCGTCGATTTCGCCGGCAGCACCGTCGTCCACAGCTTGGCAGGCTGGGTGGCGCTCGCCGCCGTGCTCTGCATCGGTCCACGGGCGGGGCGCTTTCCTTCGGACGGACCGCCGCGAAAGATTCCCGGGCACAATCTTCCGGTTGCGATGCTCGGCACGGTGCTCCTCTGGTTCGGCTGGTTCGGCTTCAATGGCGGCAGCACCCTGGCGGTGAACGACCAGGTCCCCGCCGTCATCGCCAACACGCTGCTCGCCGGCGCGGTGGGTCTCGTCGTGACATTGTTGACCGGATGGCTACTGAGGGGACGCGCGCATGTCGAGTTGATCATTAATGGATCGCTGGCGGGCCTGGTCGCCGTCACGGCGAATGCGCACGCCGTAAGCGCGAGTTCAGCTGTCATCATCGGGGGCGTGGGCGGCCTCGTCATGATCGGCGTGACCGAGCTTCTTGAACGGCTGAAAATCGACGACGTGGTCGGGGCGATACCCGTGCACGCGGGGGCGGGGGTCTGGGGCACGCTCGCCGTGGCGTTGTTCGGTGACCTCGATCTCCTGGGCACCGGTCTTTCACGCGGTGCCCAGCTTTGGGCGCAGATTTCGGGAATAGTGGTCTGCTTTGCCTGGGCTTTCGGCGTGTCTTATATGGTGTTCCGCCTGATCAATCGTATCTATCCGCTGCGCATTACGCCGGAGGCCGAGCGCATCGGACTTAACATTGTGGAGCACGACGCCACCACTGAGCTGCTGGACATGCTGACGGCCATGGACCAGCAGGCGAGGAAAGAGGACTTGAGCCTGCGTGTGCCGGTGGAGCCATTCACGGAAGTCGGGCAAATTGCCGCCCTGTACAACCGGGTGATGGCCGCTTTGGAGGCGGCCGTGGCGCGAGCTGATACCATCGTCAGAGATATCCGCGACGGGATCATTACCTTTGGCAGGGACGGGTTTATAACGAGCGTGAACCCCGGTGCCGCGCGCATGTTTGGATTCGCGCCAGAAGAAGTGGTGGGACAGCCGGCGTCGCTCCTGTTTGAACCGGCCGATGGCCACGGTCCGGTCCCGCTCCCGGCTTTCACCGATCCTGCTGGTTGGGGCAATGCGCAGGCGCGCGGCCATCCCAAGTTCTTCGGGCTGCGCAAGGACCAATCGCGCTTTCCCGTTGAGCTTACTGTAACCGAAGGGAAAACCGGCGATGTCACCATGTACACGGGCATGGTGAGAGACATCACCGAGCGAACGCGGGCCGAGGCGCAGGCCGCAAAGTACCTGGCCCAGCTCGAACAGGCGGCAGCAGCGTTGAAGGAGAACCAAGTAGCCCTAGAGAGGGCAAAGGAGGCCGCCGAAGCGGCCAATCAGAGCAAGAGCGCGTTTCTCGCCAACATGAGCCACGAGCTGCGCACGCCGCTGAACGCCATCATTGGGGTGACGGAGATGATGCTCGAGGACGCTCGTAACCTCAAGCGGGACGACGAAATCGAGCCGCTGGAGCGCGTGCTGCGGGCGAGCGGGCACCTGCTCGCGCTGATCAACGACGTCCTTGATCTCTCCAAAATCGAGGCCGGAAAATGGGAACTCGAGCTCGAATCCTTCCACATCGGGCCGCTGATCGAGGACCTGGCGAAGACCATCCAGCCCCTCGCGGTGAAGGGCGGGAACAAGTTCGTGCTGGACTGTCCAGCCGATATCGGGACGATGCGCGCCGACCAGAGGCACCTGCGCCAGGCGCTGCTCAATCTCGCGAGCAACGCCGTGAAGTTCACCGAGCGCGGAACGATCACGATCCGCGCTGAACGCCGACGGGGCGCGGGCGGCGACTCGATTGTGATACAGGTTACCGATACCGGAATCGGGATGACGCCGCAGGAGATCGCGAAATTGTTCACCGAGTTCACGCAGGCCGACAGCTCCATCGCGCGCAAGTTCGGCGGCACTGGCCTCGGGCTCGCGATCAGCCGTCGCTTTTGTAGGCAGATGGGAGGCGACATTACGGTCGAGAGCGCGCCCGGGCGCGGATCGACGTTCATGATCCGGCTGCCTGCCACCGTCGCCGGGGAGCTTGGGGCGTCCACCGCCGTAACCTGAGAAATGATGCGCATCCTGTACGTCGAGGACAACGAGGACAACATCTACGTCGTGAAGAATCGCTTCGCGCGGGCGGGCTACACCGTTCTGGTGGCCACCGACGGCGAGCAGGGAGTCGCCATGGCCGCAGCCGAGCAACCGGATCTCATCCTGATGGACTTGGGGCTGCCGGTGCTCGACGGGTGGGAGGCGACGAGACGAATCAAGGCGCAGCCCGAGACCCGGCACATCCCCGTCGTCGCGCTCTCCGCCCACGCGATGGCCGGCGACCGGGAGAAGGCGCTCGCGGCCGGGTGCGACGACTTCGACACCAAGCCGGTCGAGTTGCCGCGGCTCCTGGAAAAAATCCGTGCGCTGCTGCCGAAAGGGGGCGCTTCGTGAGCGCTGCCAATAGTGCAATACTGGTTGTCGACGACAACGAGGACAACCGCTATACGCTGACGCGGCGGCTCAAGCGTGAGGGCTACGAGAACCTCACGACCGCAGAGGACGGGCGGCAGGCGCTCGACCTGCTCGGCGCGCAGCGCTTCGACCTCGTGTTGCTCGACGTCATGATGCCAGGAATGAACGGCTACGAGGTCCTGGAGCGCATGCGCTCGGATAGGGTGCTGCGCCACATTCCGGTCATCATGATTTCCGCCCTCGACGAGATCGAGAGCGTCATCCGCTGTATCGAACTGGGCGCAGAAGACTATCTTTCCAAACCCTTCAACCCGACGCTGCTGCGCGCCCGCGTGGGCGCAAGCCTCGAGAAGAAGCGCCTGCGCGACGAGATCGTGGATGCCCTCAACCAGATCGAGGGTGAGCTCCGCGCGGCGCGCCAGATCCAGCTGAGCATGGTGCCGACGGAGTTCCTCGTCCCGACAGCGGACCGCCCTGTGGAAGTCTACGCCACGCTCGAGCCGGCGCGGAAAGTGGGTGGCGACCTCTATGACTTTTTCTGGGGCGAGGACGGGAGGATGTATTTCGTGGTGGCCGACGTCTCCGACAAGGGCGCGCCGGCAGCGCTCTTCATGGCGCGGACGAAGACGATGATCCGGCTGGTTGCAACGCTCTATCGCCTGCCCGATAGCGCACTGATGGAACCGCACCGCATCATCGAAAAGGTAAACGAGGGCTTGAGCCTCGAGAACCAGCAAGGCATGTTCGTGACCGTATTTCTGGGCATTCTCGACCCGGCGACTGCGATGCTGTCGTTCTGCAACGCCGGACACAATCTCCCCTATCTCCTGAGCGCTGCGAACGGCGTGTCGATATTGGACGGCGCGCGCGGCAAGGCGCTCGGCATCCGGCCGACCTTCACCTACCGGACCGAGTCGCTGAAGCTCGAGCACGGCGACGGGCTGTTCGTCTACACCGACGGCATCACCGAGGCCCTGAACACGGCGGGCGAGATGTTCGAAGACGAGCGGCTCAAGGACGCGCTGGCTTCGCTGAGTGGAGCTTCCGCCAGGGAAATCGTCGCCACCGTCATGGAGCGCGTCCAGACGTTCGCGGCGGACGCCGACCAGGCGGACGATATTGCGGCAATGGGGCTGCGGTTTGTAAAATGAGCCAGACCGAGACCGCGATCCGCAACTGCCGCGAGGAGTTTCCACGCGTAGTGGATGCGGTTGACCGGTTCGCAGCCGAGCACCGGCTTTCCCAAGGCGTCGTAGGGGACATGCAGGTTGCGCTGGACGAAATCCTGACCAATATCGTCGATTATGGGTACACTGACCACGCGGACCACGAGATCCGGATCCGTTTGCGGGTGATCGACAACGTGTTGGAGGCCGCGATAGAGGACGATGGATTCCCGTTCAATCCGCTGGAGAGCCATGCGCCTGACGTGAGCGCGCAGCTCAGCGAGCGTCGCGCCGGCGGCTTGGGCATACATTTCGTGAAAAACCTGATGACCGAGATCATCTACGATCGCGTCGGCAATCGGAATCTTCTCGTGCTGCGGAAGAATCTGACGACTTGAGGGGGCTGAAATGGACCTGAACGAGGAACAGGCTGGCGGCGTGACCGTGTTGCAGGTGATGGGACGCATCGACAGCACGACAGCGCCGGTGCTCGGTGAACGCCTGACGGCCATGGTGGGCGCCGCCGGGGCCCGGGTCGTCGTGGATTTCAGCCAGCTGGATTACATCAGCAGCGCGGGCTTCAGGATCCTGCTGCTCGCCGCAAAGCGCGCCGACCAGACCACTAGCAAGCTGGTACTGTGCGGGGTATCGGGCAAGGTCAGGCAGCTCTTCGACCTGGGCGGCTTTCTCGATCTGTTCACGATCGCGCACACGCGCGAGGAAGGCATCGCCGCGGCGGGCTAAAGCGCTGTTGCCGCGTCATGCGCAAGCCACCCGGTATTGTTTACGCGGTCGACGAAGTGCCGCCGTTCGGCGTGGTGGTGCTGAGCGCTTTGCAGCAGGTGGGGCTGATGTCGATCAACCTCATCTACATCATCCTTGTCATGCGCGAGGTCGGGGCGACGCCCGAGCTCACCGCGAGCGTCATGAGCATCTCGCTGCTGGTCCTCGCTCTGGGGGCCGTTTTGCAGGCGCTGCCGCGCGGGCCCATCGGATCGGGCTTCCTATGCCAGCCGGTGCCGACAGCGGTATATCTGGTGCCTTCGTTGATTGCGGCGAAAGCCGGTGGTCTATCCCTCGTGTTCGGCATGACCGTGTTCGCTGGCCTCGTTGAAGTCGCACTTTCGCGCGCGCTATTCAAGCTGCGGCCGCTGTTTCCTCCCGAGATTGCGGGGCTGGTCGTGGCGCTGATTGGCCTGGCCACAGGGGCAGTGGCGATACGCACTATCCTCGGCGTTGGCGCCTCGATAGCTTCAGGGCCGTCCGACGCGGTCGTTGCCGTGGCCGCGCTCGGCACGATGATCGTGCTAAATGTATGGACGCGTGGGGGACTGCGCCTGGCCTGCGTCTTGATCGGAATGATCGTGGGCTACGGCGTGACGGCCCTCCTCGGCGGATTCAGGCATGCCGAATGGGAGACCATGGTCGCAATGCACTGGATGACGTTTCCCCACCTGGATTACGTCGGCTGGGCATTCGATGCAAGCCTTGTCATCCCGTTTGGGGTCGCCGCCGTCGCTGCAACCCTCAAGGTCATCGGCAACGTAACGACGTGCCAGAAGTTGAACGACGCGGATTGGGTCCGCGCGGACATGACCTCGATCAGCCGCGGAGTGCTCGCCGACGGTCTGACCACTGCGGTCGCTGGCGCGGTCTGTACCACGGGCGTGAGTTCCGCCACGATGTGCGTTGGGCTTGCGAGCGCGACCGGGGTGACGAGTCGGCAAGTGGCCTACGCCGTCGGGGCGGTGCTCGCGGTCCTCGCCTTCTTCCCGCAACTCGGTGTAGTGCTGTCTGTCATCCCCCGCGCTGTCGCCGGCTCGGCACTGCTGTTCGCCGCCACTTTCATTTTCGTCAATGGGCTGGAGATTATGACCTCCCGCCTGCTGGACGCGCGCAGGACCTTCGTGATCGGCCTGTCTTTCATGTGTGGTCTTGCCATCGATTTCTTTCCCGGCGCCTTTGCGCAGTTCCCAGGGTGGGTTCAGCCGGTGCTGGTGAGCTCGATCGTCCTCGGGCCGGTTATGGCGCTTGTGCTGAACGGAATCTTTCGTCTGGGAGTTCGAAAGACGCAGAAGATGGTGGTCGAGCCGACCCGCGTCGATCCCGCGGCAATAGAAGCGTACATGGAGACGAGTGGCGCAGAGTGGGGCGCGCGGCGCGACGTGATCGATCGGGCGAGTTTCAACCTTTCGCAGTCGGTCGAAGTAATCGTGGAAAGCTGCGATCCGCAGGGCCCGCTCGAGATCGAGGCGACTTTCGATGAGTTCAATCTCGACCTGCGGGTGTCATACGTCGGGCCGCCGCTGGCGCTGCCTGAACGGCGGCCGACCAACGAGGAAATCATGGAGTCCGAGGACGGGCAGCGTCGGCTCGCCGGATTCATGCTGCGGCGTCACGCGGACCGCATCGCAGCAACGCACAGGGCCGGACGCTCGACCATACTGTTTCACTTCGATCACTGATCGGCTGGCGGTAAGAAGAAGAGGGGAAGGAAGTGCCGATGCGACGACCCGCCAACATCGTCTACGGGCTGGAGGACTCGCCACCACCACACGTCACGGTGTTCAATGGCGTGCAGTACGTAGGTCTGATCGCGATCAATCTGGTCTACCCGCTGCTGGTGTTCCGCGCGGCGGAAACCCCGGCGCAGCTCGTCGGCAGTCTGCTGGCTATCGGCATGCTCGTCCTCGGGTTAGCGACGTTCCTCCAGGTGTGTCGTCTCGGTCCCGTGGGATCCGGATACATGTGCCCGGCGACGTTTACGGCCACTTACCTCGGACCTTCCCTACTCGCAGTACAGGTGGGCGGCCTGCCGCTGCTCTTCGGGATGACCCTTTTTGCGGGACTGCTCGAAGTCGTGCTTGCCCCGCTCCTGAATCGACTGCGCCCCATTTTCCCGCCCGAGGTTTCGGGGCTGGTGATTTTCGTCATCGGGCTCTCCGGCGGGATTGCCGGGTTGCGTGCCATGCTCGGTGAGAAGGCCGCTCCGGTGAGCACGGAAGAGTGGTGGATTGCGGGCGTGACCCTGGCGACCATGGTTGCGCTTAATGTGTGGGGCAAGGGGATGGCGCGCATGCTTTGCGCGCTGATCGGGTTGGCGATCGGCTATATTGCGGCGGGTATCGCGGGGCTGCTGGGGGTAGGCAATATCCGCACCATCGCCGAGGCGCCCTGGATCGGGCTGCCCGCGTTCGGCCATCTGTCATGGTCATTCGATATTTCGATGGTGGTGCCGTTCGCGATCGCAGCGGTTGCGGCCGCGATGAAGGCGGTCGGCACGATCGCGGTCTGCCAGCGCATGAACGACGCAGACTGGGTGCGACCTGACATGCGCTCCATCACGCGCGGCGTGCTCGCCGACGGCGCGTCTACCGTCGTGGCGGGGGTAGCCGGCGCTCTCGGCACGAACACTTCGACGCCGGCCGTTGGGCTCGCGGCGGCGACGGGGGTCGCGAGCCGCAAAGTGGCCTACGCCGTCGGCGCGATCTTCCTGCTTCTCGGTCTGTTTCCCAAGCTCACCGCGCTGCTCGCGGTAATGCCGCGCCCGGTGGTGGTGGCTTCGCTGCTCTTTGCCGTAACGTTCATCATGATCAACGGGCTGCAAGTGATGAGCTCGCGCATGCTGGATGCGCGCCGGACGCTCGTCGTGGGGCTCGCGATCGTGGCCGGAACCGCGGTCGAGGTGTTTCCAACGTTATCGGCAACGGCGCCGGAGGCAGCGAGGCCGCTGATCGGCTCTTCACTCGTGTTCTCGACGGTGATTGCGCTGCTGCTCAACTTCCTGTTCCGAATCGGCGTCAAGCAGACGGCTACCTTCAAGGTGGATGGCGCGCCGGTCCAGGCGGAGAAGCTCGAGCAATTCATGGAGACCAACGGCGCGGCCTGGGGTGCGCGGCGGGACGTCATCGATCGCGCCAAATTCAATCTGGCGCAGTCGCTCGAAGTGATCGTGGACAGCTGCGAGCCGCAGGGCCCGGTGGAAGTTGCGGCGTCGTTCGACGAGTTCAATCTCGACCTGCGGGTGTCATACGTCGGGCCGCCGATCGAGCTGCCCGAGCGCCGCCCGAGCAATGAGGAGATCATGGAATCGGAGGATGGGCAGTGCAAGCTCGCAGGTTTCATGCTGCGGCGTCACGCGGACCGCGTCGCGGCAACGCACAGGGCCGGACGCTCGACGATATTGTTTCATTTTGATCACTGAAGCGCCGGACGATTCGCTCAGTGGTCGAAGTGAAAGAGCACCAGCGGGCGCCCGTCCTTCACTTATCGATCGTGCGCCGCACCTTGGCGAGGGCTCCCGCGAGCTCCTTGCCGGACTGGAACCGCTTCCCGGGCTGCTTGCTGAGAAGCCGGGAGACGATGCGGCGCACGCTCGCGGGAATATCCGCGCGCAGTTCCGCGACCGGCTTCGGGCGCTCTTTGGCGATGCGATAGAGCAGTGTGACGATGGTCCCGCCCTCGAACGGCCGCCTGCCCGATACGAGCTGGTAGAGCACCACGCCGAGGGACCAGAGGTCGGAACGGGCGTCGATCGGCTCGCCCAGGGCCTGCTCGGGGGACATGTAGTAGGGCGTGCCCATGACCGTGCCGGTCTGCGGCCGATCCGTCTTGGCCAATGGCATGTGAGCGATGCCGAAATCGGTGAGCTTGATGGTGCCTGAGCCTGAAAGACGGACCACGTTGCTCGGCTTGACGTCGCGGTGGACAATGCCTTTGCTGTGCGCATAGTCGAGGGCGCCGGCAAGCTGGATGCCGATATCGAGCACCTCGCGCACCGGAAGACCCTGCCCGCCGGCGACACTTTCGCTGAGCGGCACGCCGTCGAGCAGTTCCATCGCGATGTACGGCCGGTTTTCGATCTCGCCGGCGTCGAATATCTTCACGATGTTCGGGTGCGTCAGCATGCTGGCGGCCTTGGCCTCGCGCAGAAAGCACATACGGTACTCGCCGACGCGGCACAACTCCGCGTGCAGCAACTTGATTACCAGCGGGCGGTTGCTGTCGGGATCGTAGGCCTTGTAAACCGTTGCCATCGCCCCTTCGCCGAGCTTTTCCAGGATCTGGTAACGGCCAACCTGGCGCACCGGCGCCGTGCCGCCCGCTGTCGCGACGCCGATCGCACCGCCCGGCGGCGACGCGCCGACTGCCGCCGGATCGGTAATGACGGTCGCGTCGCCCGCCGCTGATCCCGGCGCCGGAGATTCCGCGGCGCTCACGCGGCGTGGGCGGGCTCCGCCCTCTTCATACGCTTGCGCTCTTGCTCCAGGAGGAACCGCTTGCGGATGCGGATCGAGCGGGGCGTGATTTCCACCAGTTCGTCGTCGGCGATGAACTCGATGGCGGATTCCAGCGTGTGGCGGATCGGCGGCGTCAACAGGATCGCTTCGTCCTTGCCCGCCGCCCGGATATTAGTCAGTTGCTTGGTCCTGATCGGGTTCACCACCAGATCGTTGTCGCGGCTGTGGAGCCCGACCACCATCCCGGCGTAAAGCGGGTCACCGGGATCGACGAACATGCGCCCGCGCTCCTGCAACTTCCACAGCGCATAGGCGACCGCCTCGCCGTTCTCGCCCGAGACCAGCACGCCGTTGCGCCGCTCGGCGATCTCGGGTTTCATCGGCGCGTAATCGTCGAACACGTGGCTCATGACGCCGGTGCCGCGCGTCATCGTCAGGAACTCCGACTGGAACCCGATCAACCCGCGCGCCGGAATCACATAGTCGAGCCGCACACGGCCCTTGCCGTCGGGCTGCATGTCCTGGAGATCGCCGCGGCGCGCGCCGAGCGCTTCCATCACCGCTCCCTGGTGGGTTTCCTCGACGTCCACCGCCAGCATCTCGAAAGGCTCGCAACGTACGCCTTCGATTTCCCGGATCACCACGCGCGGGCGCGAGACGGCGAGTTCGTAGCCTTCGCGGCGCATGTTCTCGAGCAGGATCGCGAGATGCAGTTCGCCGCGCCCCGACACCGTGAAGACGTCTGCGTCCGCGGTGTCTTCGACGCGTAACGCGACGTTGCTCATCGTCTCGCGCACGAGACGCTCGCGCAACTGGCGGCTGGTGACGAACTTCCCTTCGCGGCCGGCGAACGGCGACGTGTTGACCTGGAAGTTCATGGTGAGCGTCGGCTCATCGACCTTCAGCAACGGCAGCGCTTCCGGGCGCTCCGGATCGGCCAGCGTCACGCCGATGCCGACCTCCTCGATGCCGTTGACGAGTACGATGTCGCCGGCCTGTGCCTCCTCGGCGACCACCCGCTCGAGCCCCTTGAATACCAGCACCTGGTTGACCTTGGCAATGACCGGCGCACTGTCGGGGCCGTGCAGCACCGCCACCTGCTGGCCGGAACGGATGCGGCCGCGGTTAACACGCCCGATGCCGATGCGCCCGACGTAGCTCGAATAGTCGAGCGAGCAGATCTGCAACTGCAGCGGTCCATCCGGGTCGTCCGCGCGCACTGGAACGTGCGCGAGGATCGTCTCGAACAGCGGCCGCATGCTTCCCTCACCCCCGGCCCCTCTCCCGGAGGGCGAGGGGAGAGAGCTTCTCCCTTCTCCCTCCGGGAGAGAGGAAACGTGGCTCCCCCCTCTCCCCCCGGGAGAGGGGCGCACCAGCCTCCCCTCGCCCTCCGGGAGAGAGGAAACGTGGCTCTCCCCTCTCCCCCCGGGAGAGGGGTCGGGGGTGAGGGATAGGTCAGTGGAGAGCGACAGCGCCTGCTCGAGCTCCGTTGTCGCCCATCCCAGGAGCGCCGAAGCGTAGATCACCGGAAAATCGAGCTGCTCGTCGCTCGCGCCCAGCTTGTCGAACAGATCGAAGGTCTGGTTGACGGTCCAGTCCGGCCGCGCGCCCGGCCGATCGACCTTGTTCACCACGACGATGGGCTTGAGCCCCAGGGCGAGCGCCTTGCGCGTGACGAACCGCGTCTGCGGCATCGGGCCGTCCACCGCGTCCACCAGCAGCAGCACGCCGTCCACCATCGAGAGCACGCGCTCGACCTCGCCGCCGAAGTCGGCGTGCCCGGGGGTGTCCACGACGTTGATATGGGTGCCCTGGTAGCTGACCGCGCAGTTC
>JACQGN010000305.1 GCA_016199545.1 Betaproteobacteria bacterium
CCTATGATCGCCAGCGCTTGCGGCGAGAACGCCAGCGGCGCGTCGGGATCGTAAGCGAGCAGGATGCCGCCGGAAAGCATGACGAACGCCGCGAGCCACACGCGCGCTCCGACCGCTTCGCGGAAAAAAGCCGCAGCAACGAGCGCCGTCATCACGCCCTCGAAATTGAGCAACAGCGAAGCTTCGGCAGCGTCGCTTTCCGCCAGTCCCCACAGGAGCAGCACCGGCGCGGCGACGCCGCCGGCGAGAATCGCGCCGGCGAGCCATCCCCAATCGCGGGCGGCCAGCGGCGCTTCCCGGGGATGAGGGTTGGCGCCGCGCGCGAACCGCAGCAGCGCGAGGCCGAACCCGCTGCCGAGATAGAGCAGCCCCGCCAGCACGACCGGTGAGATCTCGCCGAGCAGCAGCTTGGCGAGCGGTGTGCTCGCGCCAAAGAGCGCGGCGGCAGCAAGCGCGAGGAAGGCGTATCGTTGAATGCGGAGATCCATTGATCGTGCAGCGCCAGGACAAGACCGTGGTTGACAGCGGTCGTTCCAATTTCAGACAATAGCACTTGTGGGGATCAGGCAGACTCCCCGCACTTTACAAGACGCTTCGCGTCCAAGTGCTGCCTTTGCGTGGGTTTGCCACCGCGAAGGAGTTCTATGGATGCCTTAATCCCTGCACCGCCCGCCAGATTTCGATCCTGCACCAGGAAGCGGATCGATTTTGCAGCCCGGCCCCTGCTTACATAACGACTTGAAGGAGACACCATGCCATACCAGATGAAGCCGTTGTCGTGCGATCCCGGAAGGTTGAAAGGATTGTCAGAAAGGCTGATCGTCAGCCACTACGAGAACAACTATGGCGGAGCGGTGAAGCGCCTCAATGCCATCGCCGACCAATTGCAGGCTCTGGATTATTCCTCAGCACCGGTCTTCACGATCAACGGTCTGAAACGCGAAGAACTCGTCGCGATGAACTCGATGATCCTGCACGAGCTGTACTTTGACGGCTTGGGGCAATCCGACCGGCCGCCTGAATTGTCCGAGGCGTTGGCGCGAGACTTCGGCAGCGTTGAACGATGGCATGCCCAGTTTTCGGCGATGGGAAAAGCGCAAGGCGGAGGATCGGGCTGGGTATTGCTCATCTGGTCCGGGCGCGACGGCGTGCTCGTCAATCAATGGGCGGCCGACCACACCAACCATTTGGCGAGCGGCGTTCCGATTCTCGCGCTCGATATGTACGAGCACTCGTACCATATCGATTTTGGCGCCAAGGCTGCTGCCTACGTGGACGCTTTCATGGCGAATACCAATTGGAGCAGCGTGATGAAGCGATACCAGCGAGCGGCAGCGACTGCTCATGGTTGATTTTTGGTCGCAGCGTCAAGGGAGCATGGAAATATAGGCGCACAACGTGAAGTATCTTTGGAAGCTGCGCCCTTACTTCCGCCAGGTCGCGGGCGAACTCGTCCTCGGCTCGCTGGCCGGCATCGTCATGAACACGGCCGTGATCCTTCCGGCCATCCTCCTGGGCGCAGCGATCGACAAGGTCCTCGCGCTGGAGCGGGGCGAGGCGACGCCGGAGGACGTTGCGCTCGCTGCGCTGCTGCTGATAGGGGGCACACTCCTGACGGAGGGGCCGCGCGTTGTCAAGCGCTGGTGGCTCATGACCGCCAACGCCCGCATTCGCGCCAACCTGCGCGCTGATGCCCTGCGCGGGGCGCTGGCGCGGCCGATCGCAGATCTGCACAGGACCTCGATTGGCGACCAACTGGCGCGCATCGTTGGCGACGTCGAAGTGCTTGGTGTCGGCGTGCGGGAGTTCACCATCGAGACGTGGGATACCGTCCTGTTCTCCTGTTCGTTCGTCGTTGCGATGTTCGTGATCGACGCCCGACTGTCGCTCCTGGCGCTGGCGCCGGTGCCGATTGCAATGATCATCGCCCACGCCTCGGGCCGCTGGGTGGCTGCGCGCACCACGAGTGCCAGGGAGGCGAACGCCGCGCTCACCGCGAGCATTCAGGATCTGCTGGCCGGGTTCCGCGTGCTGCGCTTCTTCGGTCGGGGTTCCGCGGCAACGGGCGTGATCGAGAAGTTCTCCCGGACATTCGCCGAGCGCAACCTGAGCGCGACGCGCCTGCGTCTGGGCCTGCCACCGCTCTACAGCACGCTGATGATGTCCGGCATCCTGTTCGTGATCTGGCAGGGCGGCGAACGCGTGGTCGATGGCGCGATGAGCGTCGGTGCTTTCGTCGGATTCCTGGCATTGTTCATCCGCTTCGTCGAGCGCGGCTTCCGCATCCCGCAACTCGTCAATTCCATCCAGAGCGGCGGTGCCGCCTACGCGCGGCTGGAGCCAATGTTGGCGCCGGCTCTTACCGTCGCGCGCGAGCCTCCATTCGCATCTTTCAGGCCCGGCCATGTCGCCGGCTCCGGTCGCCAGGAACGGATCGCTTTGCGCAGCCGTTGCGGTCCGGTCGGCGCCTCCCTGGAGGAGGTTACCTTTGCATACCCGGGCGCGACCCGGCCGGCGCTGATCGACTTCTCGCTCGAGATTGCAGCGGGAAGTTTCGTGGCTGTGACCGGCCCGGTGGGATCGGGCAAGAGCGCGCTGGCGCGCGCCCTGCTCGGCATTTACCCCGTCGAGTCAGGCAAGGCACGGCTATCCGCCTCGGACGGCTCGACACTGGATCATCAAGCCGGCCTCGTCGGCTATCTGCCCCAGGACGCGCACCTTTTCTCGGGTTCGGTCCGGGATAACGTCCTCATGGCCGCGGAAGCCGATCATCTGAAGTTCGTCGAGCGGGCAGTGCGGCTCGCTGCCCTTGAAACCGAGGTTGCTGAATTCGCCCATGGCCTGGACACGCAGATCGGAGAGCGCGGGGTGCGCATTTCCGGCGGCCAGCGCCAGCGGCTTGGGCTGGCGCGGGCGATCGCGGCCTACGCCCCGGATCTTCCTGGCTTGCTCGTGTTAGACGACCCGTTCTCCGCAATCGACGTCGAGACGGAGATCCATATCGTCGAGGCTTTGCGCGAGGCATTTGGCCCACAACGACCCATGAACGAACGCGTGACGATACTGCTTTGTTCCCAGCGCCTCGCGGCCTTTCCCCAGGCCGATCAAGTCGTAGTGCTCGAAAACGGCAGGATTGAGGAGGAAGGAGTGCATGACGAGATGGTCGCGCGGAACGGCCTGTACGCGCGCATCTACCGGGCACAGGCGCGCAGCGAGATGGCCGTGGCAAGAGTTGCAACATGAGCGTCGCCGCGGTTGGCATTTCCGCTGTGCGCGGGCGCTTTGGGCGTCAGCTTGCCGAGCTGGTACGCCCCAGGCAGCGCATGCTCATGGTGATCGCTCTGCTCGTGCTGATAGGTGCCATATTCGAGCTGTTGCCGCCAGTGCTCATCCGCTCGATCGTCGACGATCACTTGGCGCTCGGCAGAAGCGAAGGCTTGTTCGTGTTGGCACTTTTTTACCTGGGGGCAATGGCGTCAGGCCAGGGCCTCGCGTTCGTGTATGGCTACCTGGCGGCGGCCGTGGCACAGGGCGTGCTCAGCAACCTGCGCGTGCGATTGTTCGACCATCTGCAGCGCCTGCCGGCGAGCTATTTCGACCACAACCCCCTCGGCGATGCCATCAGCCGCTGCACGGCGGACATCGATACCCTGGATACGATGTTCACAAGCGGCGTGGCAACCCTGGTGGCGAATCTCTTTCGCCTGGTTACGATCGCGGCTGCGATGATCATCCTCGCCCCCATGCTGTCGCTTGCGGCGGCGGTGACATTGCTGCCTCTCGTCGTCATCACGCGCTTCTTCCAGGTGCGCATTCGCGACGCGGAGCGCGCCAGCCGACGAGCCGTGGGTGAAATGAACACCCACCTGCAGGAAACACTGCGCGGCGTCGAGGTCATCCAGGCCTTCAAACGGGAAGCGGACTTCGTTGCCCGTTTCCGGCAGGTACTGCTGCGGGTGCTGCAGGCCTCGAACCGTTCCACGATCTACTCTTCCTTCTATCCTCCCGTGACCGCACTGCTCACTTACAGCGCCATCGCCTTTCTCCTGTGGGCGGGCACGCGTGATGCCTTCGGCACGTTAGGCATCTCGATCGGCACCTTGGTAGCGTTCGCGTTGCTGCTGCAGCGCTTTTTTACACCGGTGACCGCGCTGGGTGACGAGTGGCAGACGGTACAGGGCGCTCTATCAGGCGCCGAGCGCATCTTCGAGGTGCTGGCGCTGCCCGCCGACCAGCAGTTGCCGCCCTCGTCGCAACGGCAGCAGCGAGATGGCCTGGTCTGCAAGGACGTCGCCTTCGGCTATGCGCCTGGCGCACCGGCGCTGCACGGCGTGACCCTGCACGTTGGCCCCGGGGAACACGTCGCGTTGGTGGGGCACACCGGGGCGGGGAAGACCAGTATCGTCCATCTTCTCGCGGGCCTGTACGAGCCGTGGCGCGGCACGGTTCGCGTCGCGGGACACAACCCGCGCGCGCTGTCAGACGAAGAGAAGCGCCAGGTGTTCGGCGTCGTGCCTCAGGCGGCGCAGCTCTTCAGCGGCACCGTGCTGGAGAATCTTACGCTCAACGATGAAAGGGTTCCGGAATCGGCCGTGATTGAGGCGGCGACGATCAGTGGCGCCGATGCGTTCATCCGCTCACTGCCACACGGCTACCGCACTGTGCTCCGGGGTTCCGGCGGGGGACTCGGCGTACAGTTGTCGGCCGGCCAGGAGCAACTCCTGACGCTGACCCGCGCGCTGGTCTCGCGGCCCTCCATTCTTCTGTTCGACGAGGCCACGTCCTTTGTGGACGGCGCCAGCGAAGCGGCGCTGCGCCAGGCGCTGCGCTCCACCGTGCTGAATCGCGGCGCCGCGGTGCTGACCATCGCTCACAGGCTCGCAACCGCCAGAGAGGCGCATCGGGTTGTCGTAATCGATCACGGGCGCATCGTCGAGGAAGGTACGCCGGCGGACCTTGTCGCGCGGGGCGGCCGCTTTGCGGCACTGCTGGAACTGGAAGCGGCGGGCTGGGACTGGCAGGCAGCGAATTGAAAGTACATTGCACAAATGTCGGATGCTTTTTCTGGTCAGTGGAAGGACCTCGCGGCCGCTTTCCTGAAACTCGGCATCATGAGCTATGGCGGCAGCGCGATGATGGGGATCATGCATGCCGAGGTCGTAGAGCAACGGCGCTGGTTGAGCGACGCGCGCTACCTCGAGGGTGTCGGATTGGTGACCATGCTGCCGGGTCCTCCCGCCGTGCAACTCGCGATATTTGTCGGCTATGCGCGTGCGGGATGGCGCGGCGGAATCCTGACCGAGTTCTGCTTCATGCTGCCCGCGTTCTTCCAGTTGTTGGGTCTGACGCTGCTCTATTCCGCATATGGCTCGATCGGGGTCATCCAAGGTGCGCTCTACGGGATGGGACCAGTCGTGCTTGCAATCTTCATCGCCGCGGTCTATCGGCTGGGTCGATCCACGTTCGACGCCCCCGGGCAAGTGGCGATCGCGGTTGTAGCCGGGGTCCTGGTGGCCTATACCCCGTTTGGCATCGTCGCCACGCTGCTTGCCGCCGGGTGCGCGGCATTGGCGCTCGGCCGCCATCGCGTGCAAGGCCTGATTGCCGGATTGGTCGTCATTGCCGCATTTGCGCTGATCCATTGGTTGCAGGATGTCCCCGCGCTAGCCCTCTCGCCTATCGGGGGACCAGTCGGTTCGGACGCTCCCTCGCTCCAGGAGTTGGCGGTGTTTTTCCTGAAAGTCGGCGCGTTCACCTATTGATACTGAGCGGCGCGACGCTGGGACTCGCGCTCCGATTGATCATCTGATGCAGGCCGGACAGAATGGACAATATGCGGAGTCGTGCGGGAGGATTCCGTGAGGTAGCGAACGCCCTCGTCGCCGTTTGGCCGTGGGGCCGGGGCATTGCGTTTCCAGACCACTCGGTACACAATGTGCCGAATTGATTCCCTTTCTGACTTGAAACCACATGGCGCGCCCTCGCGAATTCGATCCGGAGCAAGCGCTCGACCGCGCCTTGAGTGTCTTCTGGGCCAAGGGCTTCGAGGCGACCTCGCTCGACAACCTGTGTGAGGCAACGGGTCTTGGCCGGTCGAGCCTGTACGCCGCCTTTGGCGACAAGCGATCGCTGTACATGCGCGCGCTCGACCGGTACGAGAACAGCGCGATCGAACGGATCAGCGCGGCGGTCACGGGCGCACGGTCACCACGCGCGGGCATCGCCGCGTTTGTGGAGCGGATCATCGAGGATGTCGTCGCCGGTCCGGGGCGCCGCGGCTGCTTCATCGGCAACTGCGCCGCCGAGCTCGAACGGAGCGACAGGAAAACGGCCATGCGTGTCGGACAGAGTCTCGCGCGGGTGGAAGCCACGTTCCGCGCGGCGCTGGAGAAAGCGAGGACGAAAGGCGAGATTGCGCGCAATGCGGACGTCGATGCCCTCGCCCGCTTCCTCACCGCCGGCATCCAGGGTCTGCGTCTGGTCGGTAAGGCGAATCCGGACCGCGCCGCGCTGCAGGCGATCGCCCGGGTGATGCTGAGCTGCCTGGATGTTCGGACCGCCGCATCGTCTCGAGGGAGATAATTCGGTGAGGTAAACCCCCGGCTCTGCCGGGGGACTCCGC
>JACQGN010000313.1 GCA_016199545.1 Betaproteobacteria bacterium
CACCCACACCGCGACGGGGTTGGTCGTCGCCTGGATCGCCTGCAGGTTGAATTCGGGAGCCGCCATACCCTCGACCGCTGCAAGCAGCAAGGGCAGATACTCGGGATCGCAGCCAGCGAGAACGGCGTTGATCGCGATGCGCTCCACCGTGGCGGCGCCGAAACCGGGCGCGATGCGAGCAACTACCTCATGGCGCGCGCGATGGGTCGCTTCGAGCATCCGCCCGACCCGCTCCACTGTCGGCGGCACCACGGGCAGACCATCGCTCCAGCGCCGCTCCCGATAGAGGCGGTTGATGGCGTCGAGATCGTCGGGCGCTTCGAACAACGCCGCGCGCTCGTCCGTCATACCGGCCGCGGCCTGCGATGCCGCACTCACGCCGCCACCGCCACGCCTGCCGCGCGCGCAATTTCGTCCACGCACTTGTCCGCGATCGCGCGCACTTCGTCGCGGGAACGTGCGCCGAAGGGATGCGGAATCACTGCGATCGGCAGGCTCGCATTGCCGAGCGAGGCCGCCTGCGCCCGCCCGAGCGTCGTGAAAGCGGTCGAGCAGACCGTCACGCCGAGCTGGCCCCGTTTTGCGATCTCGACGCTGTCGTGGATACTCCACGACGTGCACGAGCCTCAGTCGCCCGAGCCGGTGATCACGACGTCGCAGCGCTCCGCGAGTTCAGCCACCATGTCGGCCGGCGCGGGCACCGATGCCGCCGGCTTTCTGCGCTTGACGACCGCGGCGACGTGGTAGCGGCTCGTAAGCAGCTCGGCGAGATCATCGACGAGATGATTGAAGTTGGGCTTCGCGTTGTCGATGAAACCCACCACCTTCCCCGCGAGGCCTTCGAGCTTGCTTGCCGGCCCGGGCGTCGCTCCGGGAAGCGGCGCCGTCGGATCGTACAGCATGACCGTTGCCAATCGTGAATCCCCCAGCGTTACCGGCTGGCAAGTATACACTCCACCCCGTCGCCGCCGGCCTATTGGAGTGGTTTGACGTTATTGCAGGAAGACGCCTGCAAGATGCTATGATGGCGCCGGGAGACGGTTACCGGGGTGGCGTGCCGTTTCGGGGAGGGATCGATGAAACATCTCAGATATTGGGGGGTGGCTGCGTACGTGGTCGCCCTGGCTTTGAATGGCTGCAGCGGAATGCCGCCACGTGCGGCGTCACCGGACATAGAGCCCCCTCCATGGAACTCGCTGGAAATGATGATGATGAACACGGAATTAGTATCAATCGACCCGGGCCAACCACCCGTGGCCGACGAGCGTGCTCCGAACTTGCGGATCGCAGAAACGCGTCCAGCCTCATAGGCACGCAGGCGCGCGTTTCATCGTCCCCCATCGAAATGCGTGGTCTCGGCGAAGGTCGAGGTCCCCGCCTCAGTCATGCTGGCGATTATTGCAAGGCAACCGAGCCGGCAATCGGCGCATCCGTCGGCGGCGGCTGGACCGTGTAGTGCCGCCGTGCCCGCTCCCTCACGTCATACGAGCTGAAAACCTCTCGCACCGACCAGATTTCCGGCAACACGTAGACGAATCCGGCCGTACCGGTAAACGCCGGGCTTACCACCGTCTCGTAAAATCGAGCCGGCACGTTGATGCAGCCATAGGAAATGCGGTTGTCGAGAGGCGTCGGGGTGGCCAGGCGTTCGAGACGACGCTCCTCAGGCTTGGTCGTGATGACCCGGTGAAGGGATACGGCCGCCTCGTAGTCGACCCATACGACGTCCTCGCCACGCAAGTTGATGCCCAGTGCCGCCGCGAAACGGCCAGCAGGGGTTGTGCGGTCTTCGGGGGGCATCTCGGAGTATTCCCGGTCGCCGATACCCGGGACGGTGTGATCTGCGCGTGCCAGGCCGATCAGCGCAGGAGCCGCCCCACGTATCCGCCCACCGCCGTCGAATACGAAAACTTTGGCGTCCGTCTTGTCGACGATCACGAACGGCAGACCCACGTTATCGGCCGAATCGACGATCCAGTCTGCTATGTGGCGAGTGTCACGTGAGGCCCGCTCGCGACCAAAATCGGCACGTTTGAAACTGCCTGCAACCCCGGATTTCTTTCGTATCGCGGCTGGCGGCGGCATGCTTTGCGGCGCAAACAAAGTGCCTGCCGTCGGCGGTGGCACCGAATCTTCCTCTGCGGCGACGCGCTGGGGCACCAACAAGATCGCCAGCACGACGATGCCCGTCCACAGTCCGTTTGGTGTTCTCATCCGACTGCCCGTGGAAAGGAAACCTTTTCGAACGCCGGCCGATCTGCTCTGGGCGCCCAATGCCGCGGCGCCCGCCGCAGATCAGCCGGTTCTCCTCACGGCAAAACCGCTGGCTGCCGCTGCACGCTTACCCCACCGATGCTACGGCAAGGCTTGCGGTGCTAGTTCCGATCCCTTTTGCGCGGGCGATCAGGCGTCGTCACGCTTTTCTCGGCAGGCGCGGCAGGTGTTACGGCTGGTGCGGCTTGCTCCCCAACCGCCGGCCGCGGTTGAGGCACCGGATCGGCGAATGCCATTCTTACGAAGCCATTGCTGCCTTGGGCGCCAACAGCGCAGCTGCCCGTACTGCTTTCTGCACCACGGCCACCGCCGCCAAGTTGACCGCTCCTTGCCGCCGGGGTCATGTTTCCTTCCTCGGATGAGCGATCACCGGGAGTACGCCGGCCCGAGGCGACCGCATAACTGTGAGGATAGCTGCCTTCCCAGGATTCGGCGCGAGGATAACCCGCGATCGTCTGGCCGCTATAAGCGTCGGACAAACTCGTCGGGGCACCATCCCCCCCGCGTCCGCCCCGGTCCTCGGTCACACAGCCCGGTCCACCCTGACCGCCGGAACCAATCGTCAGTCTGTAGACGCCGGGAGCCAGGTAACGCGTGCGCTTGAACGGAACCGCGTCGGCGCCGTCGTACCCGCGACCTTCGGGCACCGCGCCACCGCCACCGCCACCACCACCGCTCGCTGAAATCTCATAGTTTCCTTCGACGAGCTCCGATCTGGAAAAATCCGGCGGTCCACCGCTCCACTCGTCTTTCGAAACCACGTTGATAAAGCACTGCTGATTCACGTCTCCCGCGCTCGGGCGGGTGATCGTGAAAATGCCTCGCTCACGATCGAAATTCGTCGCCCCGCACTGCGGGCTGCCGTCCTGCGCGAACGCGGGGATGGCGGTGCATCCAACAATCATCAAAACGAGTTTAGCGGTCTTCATTGATGCCTCCTAACGATTGCTGTTTGTGTCAAATGAACCCCGGTACATGTCGATCGATTGAGCCAAAAATATCGACCGAACCGGCGCTCGCCCATGCGACTACTTTCATTCGGGCCCCTTCTTGCGGACCTGATGGATTCGCGAACGATTACCACCACGGCATGATAGTGCTGCGAATCTCGAGGCACTATCGCGCAAACTTGATATTCGTGTGACGATTCGGCGGCCCAATGTAGTTGCCTCACTACAAGTTAAATGACCCCCGGCAAAGCCGGG
>JACQGN010000306.1 GCA_016199545.1 Betaproteobacteria bacterium
CCCGAAGGCGAGCATTCCGCGCCGATCCGCAAGGCGCTGGAGCTCGGCAAGGCGGTGCTGGTGGAGAAGCCGCTCGCACTCACGCTGCGCGACGCCGACGACATCCTGGCAACGCTCAAGGACACCGGCGGGAAACTGCGTGTGGGATACAGCCGCCGCTATAAGGACTGCTTCCTGCGCGGCAAGGAGCAGATCCGGCAGGGCCGGCTCGGCGCGATCATCGGCGGCACCGCGCGCGTCTACAACTCGCGCGCGCAGGCCTTCAACATCCTGAAGCGCGACCCGCACGCGACACCGGTGCTGGATGTGCTGACCTACTACGTCGATCTCATGTGCTGGTACCTGGAAGGCACAGCGCCGGTGGAGGTCGTGGCGCGCGGGCGCGGCGGCATCATTTTCCGGCCGGCGGGACACGACATCGACGACATGACGTGGGCCGTCGTGACTTTCGCCGACGGTACCATCATCAACCTCGGAGTCAGTTATTGCCTGCCCACCAATTATCCGGCGCAGGGGCAATCAGACCGCGTGGAACTCCTTGGGTCTGAAGGTTCACTCATCATCGACGACGACCATCTCGACCAGTTGCTCTACACCGAGAAAGGCGTGCCGCACGGCTACCTGCCCGAACACCAGGTCAACATGGCGTTCCTCGGCGCGAACACCCCGGGCGAGTGGGCGATGGACGGCTTCTGGGGGCCGCTCGGCAACGAGACGCGCGCGTGGCTCGATCACCTCTCGACCGGCAGCCCGAGCCTGCACACCACGCCCGAACAGGCGCGCGTCAACCTGGAAACGACGATCGCCATCGAGCGCGCCGCCGCGACCGGCAAGCCGGTCCGCCTGCCGCTCGAGATGTGACAGGGCCAAGAATAGGTCGCGTAGCTTGCGTAGGGCGCAATAACCAGCGGGCATTGCGCCGCGTGGACAGCGTTCGGTGCAATGCGCTTCGCTTATTGCACCCTACGTGCTTGAATGTGATTTTGCGCATTTCGTGTCAGCGGCGGATCGCGGCTGCGACCCGCTGCGCTTCCCCAATCGCGTCGCTGATCAGGCCGCCGCAGCCGCTGCGCACCGCGCCCGCCGCCCACACGCCGGGAACGCTTGTTTCCAGGTTCCCGTTGGTGACGAGAAAACCGTTCGAATCGCGCGCATACTCGGGTGACAGAAAATCCGCGTTCGGCTCTAGCCCGATATACGCGAACACCCCCGCGCACGGGATATCCTCGGTGCGCCCGTCGGCGTGCCGGATGCGTGCGCGCTCCACCATCTTTCCGCCCGCGACTTCCGCGAGCTGCGCATTCCACACGGTGGTGATCTTGCCGTTGCGCTTGACCTGTTCGATAAAATGAGGCCGCGCGCGAAACTGCGACCCGCGGTGCACGAGCTGCACCTTGCCGCAATAGTGCGTGAGCACGATCGCTTCCTGCAGCGCCGAATCGCCGCCGCCAACCACCACGACCGTCTCGTTCTGGTACATCGGGCCGTCGCAGTCGGCGCACTGCGATACGCCGCGGCCTTCGTATTCCGCTTCCCCCGGCACGCCCAGCTTCCTGAGACGCGCGCCCGAGGCGACCACGACGTGGCGCGCGCCGTAGCTGCCGCCGGCGGTTACCACGCGTTTCATTGCGCCGCTCGCCTCGATCGCGGTCACCGGCTCGGGGATGCTGGTGACGCCGAGATCCTGGTTCAACTGCATCAGTTCGGAGGCAAATTCCGCGCCGCCCACCTGCCGTCCTTCGGGCGCGGGATCGAGTTCGTTCACGTTGATGATGAGCCCGCCGAAGAGCTGGGCTTCGAGCGTTGCGGTCTTCATTCCGGTTTTAGCGAGCGCGTTCGCTGCGGTGAGGCCGGCGACGCCTTCTCCGATCACGATCACGTCATACTGACTGGCTGGCACGGCAACCTTCCTTTCATCGTCTGGTGTGCGGGAACGGCCGCCCGGGTTGAGGGGATGGTTTTGCCGGCGGCCTGGACGCTGCAGGCGGGCGCGGCGGCACCGTGGCGGCGCCGAGGATCGGGATGAAGTCCTTGCGCATCTTGCGCGAGTCGCCCAGGCGTTGTGTTACGCCCAGGGTATCGAAGAACTCCAGGATTTCGATCGCGAGGCTTCTGCCGAGCCCTGTGGCGTCGCGGTACTGCGCGGCGGTAAACAGGCCGTTGGGCTGCGCCTGCGAGGTCGCCTGCGCAATGGCCGCCAGCGTCGCGAGGGTCGCCCGCGGGTAGAAGCGATCCGCCGTCACCTTGTAAAGCTCGCCGCCTTTCGCCTTGCGGTGCAGGAAATCCTTGACCACTGCTTCCTTGAGCTTCAGCGCCGGCGCAAGTTCTTTAATCGGCGCAGGAGAATAACCGCCCGCTTCGAGCGCCGGCCGGATTGCCTGCCACAGCCGCTCATCCGCGGGGTTGGAGGTCGCGTTGTGGCCCGGAATGCGCGCGATGGAGCCCTGCACTTCCAGCTTACGTTCGTCGGCGAGTTCGCGCAGCAGCGTCTGGAAAACCTCCGGGGCAAGCCGAGGCGCGAGTTCCCCCCGCAGCGCGTCGACTTCCTTGCCCGGGGCCTGGGGCTGTTGACCATGGAACGCGTTCAGATTGTCCAGCGTCTTTGCCCGCAGATCATCGCGCAGGGCACGGGTAATTCCGGTACGCGATTCCTTGCCGATGGCGATGACATTGGCAGCGCCGTAAATTGCGGCCCCGCGCTCGGCGGTCAGGTTGTAGGTTTTCGCGAAACGCGCGAGATCGATGCCCGCAGGTGAAACCTTGCACAACGCCGCAAGCGCTTCCTGCGGCGAGTCGGTCTCGAGTGCGGCGAGTTCGGCGGCGCGCTGCGCACTCCGGCGCCGGGAGACCGGCGAAAACGGATCGACCACAACGCCGCCGCCGAGCGTGCGCGTGGCCGATTGATCGCGCAGGATGAAGCGGTCCCCGTGAAGCGCTCCGATCGGCTTGTCCAGCACGAGTTGAACCACCTTCGCCGTTCCGGGGGCGATCGTCTCACCGCGCCGGATCGCGATGCGCGCGGTCACGTCCGCCGTCGCGATGTGCACGTGCACCGGCGTCCAATGCTGGACCGGCTGCTCCTCACTGGCCAGCACCGCAACGCTGGCATCGAGACGCTGGGTAGGCGCGTGGATCGCTTCGCCGAGGACCCAGTCGCCGCGCCGGACCGATTCCAGCTCGGTGCCGGTGAGGTTCAACGCGCAGCGCTGACCGGCAGATGCGCCCGCCGCGGGCTTGCCCTGGATCTGAACGGTGCGCACGCGCACGGCGAGCCCCGATGGGGAGATCATGAGCCGGTCACCCGGTTTCACCGCTCCATTGAAGACGGTGCCGGTTACGACCGTGCCGCTGCCGGCGACGCTGAACGCGCGATCGATCGCGAACCGGAAATGTTGCCCGGCGCTCTGGCGCTCGGCGAGAGCGGCAGCTTCACGCACCAGAAGCTCCTGCAGTTTGCCCACGCCATCGCCGGTCACCGCCGACACGGGCAGGATTGGAATGCCCTTCAACCGGGTGCCCGCCAGCAGCGCGCCGACATTGGCGGCTACCTCGGCAACGCGCGCCGGGTCCACGCGGTCGATCTTGGTAATGACCGCAGCGCCCCGGGAGACGTTGAGCAGGTCGAGTATGCCCAGGTGCTCCAGGGTTTGCGGCATGATCCCGTCGTCGGCGGCAACGACCAGCAGCGCGAAATCGATGCCGCACACGCCGGCGAGCATGTTGCGGATGAAGCGCTCGTGGCCCGGTACATCGACGAAGCCGATCAGGCCGCCGCCGGGAAGCGGCAGGTAGGCAAAGCCGAGATCGATCGAAATGCCGCGCGCTTTCTCCTCGGGCAGGCGATCGGTATCGACGCCGGTGAGGCGCTTCACCAGAGAAGTCTTGCCGTGGTCGATGTGTCCTGCGGTTGCGACGATCATAGATTGTGAACAGTGAACAGTGAACGGTGAACGGTGAACAGTGAGCAGTGAGCAGTGAGCAGTGAGCAGTGAGCAGTGATCAGTGAGCAAATAAGACCTCGAGAGCGGTGGACGGTTCACCCCTCATCGCTTACCGCTTACCGCTTACCGTTCACCGTTGAACCCGACGGCTGGAGTTGCTCAACGTTCAACCGATTCAATTGAGCAACGAAGCCGTCCTCATCGTCGAGGCAGCGCAGGTCCATCACGAATGCGCCGTCCTTGATGTGTCCGATGACCGGTACCGGCAGCGAGCGGAACGCGGTTGCGATGCGTTCAGCGTAAGAGCCCCTGCGCTTCCCGCCGCCGCTGACGGCAATGCCTGCGCTCGGCAGCGAATCGATGGGCAGCGAACCGCTGCCGATCTGGCTGGAGCAGGAGATGACCTGCGCCTCGGCGCTTCCGGCGAGCGCCGCGACCACGTGCGGCAACACCCGGTGGGCTTGCGCCTCGATCTCCGCGTGCTTGCGGGTAAGCGACCGCAGCCCCGGCAATTCCTGCGCCAGCCGGTCCGGATTGCCGTAGAGGCGCAGCACGGCTTCCAGCGCGGCGAGCGTCATCTTGTCCACGCGCAACGCCCGTTTCATCGGATTCTTCCGGATGCGGGCGACGAGCGCCTGGGTGCCCACCAGCAGTCCCGCCTGCGGGCCGCCCAGCAGCTTGTCCCCGCTGAAGGTCACCAGATCGGCGCCATGCGCAAATGCCTCGCGCGGCGTCGGTTCGTGCGGCAGGCCGTAGTCCTCGAGGTCCACCAGCATGCCGCTGCCCAGGTCGACGATAAACGGCAAGCGATGTTCATGCGTGAGGCTGGCGAGGTCGCTTTCCGCCACCGCCGAGGTGAAACCCTGGATCGCATAGTTGCTGGTGTGCACCTTCATGATGGCGGCGGTCTGCGGCGAGATCGCCTCCGCGTAGTCCTTCAGGTGCGTGCGGTTGGTGGTTCCGACTTCCTTCAGCTTGCATCCCGCGCGCGCCATGATGTCGGGCATACGAAACGCGCCGCCGATCTCGATCAGCTCGCCGCGCGAAACCAGCACTTCCTTCCTGAGCGCGAGCGTGTTGAGCGCAAGGTACACCGCCGCCGCGTTGTTGTTCACCACGACCGCGGCTTCGGCGCCCGTCAGGCGCTTGAGCCAGCCTTCGACGTGACTGTCACGTTCGCCTCTGCTGCCCCCATCAAGGTCAAATTCGAGATTGACCGGCCGCGTCATCGCCTCGGCAACGGCGCGGGCGGCGCTCTCGGGCATGACCGCTCGGCCGAGATTGGTGTGCAGCACGGTGCCGGACAGATTACATACCGCCCTGAGCGACGGGCGCATGCGCTTCTCGACGCTTGATGCGCACTCCGCGACGAATGCCGCCTCATCGAACTGAGCCGCGGCATCGTCCGCCAGTCGCCTGCGGTGTGAATCGAGAACTTCGCGTACGGTCGCCGTCACGAGCGTGCGCCCGTAGCGCACCGCAAGCTCTTCGACCGGTTGCAGCTTGAGGAGCCGATCTACCGCTGGGAGCGCGCGCCGCGCCGCCGCCGCCGGATTCAGCATGGCGGTGGGGCGTTGCAGGCGTGGAGCCCGGCAGATTGTGTGCGGGTGCTGCTGAAAGGGGTCATCGAACCGATGCGCCGGAGAGAATCTCAGGCGGCGTAGTTTAGCGCAAAAAAGCCGCGGGTGACCGCGGCTTTCCTGCACTGTGAACCAAGCTGTCCTTCTTCTATTCCCAGAGCCTTTCAGGCAGCGGGAGGCCCGCCAGATCGTCGGCCGTGAGCCGCACGTTCGGCTCAATGCCGAAGCGCTCGAGCACGGCGGCGAGTTGCCGCGCGTGCTGCGCCGAATGCCAGGTCGTGCGCTCGAACAACTGGTGCATCGACTGCGTGCCGTAGTAAGTCTTGAGCTTCTGCCGGCAGTTTTTGTCGGCAAGCCCCTCCCACCAATTCTCGAGCCGCGCGATCACCTCATCGCCGTAACGCGCAATCTCGTCGCCGGTCATGAAGGTGCCGTCTTTGGGCGGGACGTTCGCAAGCTGCACGGCATACTCGACTCCGCCGACCACGGTCTCCAGAAAAGCCTCGGCGATCCGGAAGACGTGATGGCTCAGCAACCGGATCGAGCGCTTCCGGTTGTCGATCGCGAGTTCGCTCATGCGCCCGGTAGGAATCTGACGCACGTAGCGTTGCGCCGCACGCAGCACCAGCACCCACTTCCGGATGAGCGCGTCGGGAGGCAACGGCGTGTGTCCGGTACCCTGCAAACCGACGAACTCGGCTACGTCCTCGAGATTCTGGCCGAAGACGAATTGCCCGCCTCTCGCCACTACCGGCACGTTCCGTACGCCCAGCGCGAGCAGCCGCTCACGCCCCTGCGGGTCGTTCTGGACGTCGACCGCGACGAAATCGATACCTTTTTTCGAAAGAAACTCTTTCGTTTTGAGGCAGCTGCTTCACCCGGGTTGGGTGAACAGAGTGAATGTCTCGACCACAGTGTTCATCTGCCGCTCCTTTTCGTCAAGATTTCCGACAATGTTGGCACATTCACAGCCACCGTGCAATGCTATAAAATCTCCCGCCGCACGAAGCGTCACGCATTTATCATACGGCACCTCATGAAGCTGATCGGAACCCCGGGCAGTCCCTACACGCGGAAAGTGCGAATTGTCCTCGCCGAAAAGCGCATCGACTACGACTTCATCAACGACGCGCCTGCCGGCGCCATGACGCAGGTCCCGAAATACAATCCGCTGGGCAAGGCGCCGGTCCTGATCATCGACGATGAGACCACGGTTTTCGATTCGCGCGTCATCGTCGAGTACCTCGATCTGGCGAGCCCGGTGGCGAAACTCATTCCGGAGGATACGCGGCCGCGCGTCCAGGTACGCCGCTGGGAGGCTCTGGCGGACGGGTGTACCGACGCCGTGGTGGCGATCGTCACGGAGAAGCGGCGCCCCCCCGCCCAGCAATCCGTGGACTGGATCGCCCGCCAGCAGGCCAAGGTCGACCGCGCACTGCAGGCCATGTCCGACGAACTCGGCGCGAGGAGCTGGTGCAGCGGCGGGTTTTTCAATCTGTCAGATATCGCGGTCGGCTGCGGGCTTGGTTTTCTCGAGCGGCGTCTTCCCGAACTCAAGTGGCGCAGCACTTATCCCAATCTTGCCAGGCTCGCGGACAAGCTGGCGCGGCGCAAGTCGTTCAAGGACACGGTACCGCCGGCGCCTTGAACGACCATGGAACCGGGGCCGCATGTAGCCCGGTTTCGATAACGCCGCCGCCCAGACAGACCAGGCTTTCGTAGATCACGACCGACTGGCCGGGTGTAACGGCCCATTGTGGTTCCGCGAACTCGATGGTGCAGCGCTCGCGGCGCAACTCGCTGATCGCGCAGGCCGCGTCCTTCTGCCGGTAACGGGTCTTCCCGCTATAGACCCATTGGGAGTGCGGCACGCTGCCGCTGACCCAGCTCAGGTCCGTTGCGACCAGGCGCTCGCACAGCAGAGCCGGGTGATCGTGGCCCTGCACGACCAGAAGCCGGTTGCGCTCCATGTCCTTGGCCACGACATACCAGGCGTCGCCATCGCCATCGCGCCGGCCGCCGATGCCAAGCCCCTGGCGTTGACCGATCGTGTAGTACGTGAGGCCGAGATGCCGCCCGACCGGAACGCCCTCGAGCGTGCAGATGTCGCCGGGGTTGGCGGGCAGGTAGCGATTGAGGAATTCACGAAACGGGCGTTCGCCGATGAAGCAGATGCCGGTGGAGTCCTTCTTGTCATGGTTCGGCAGCCCGGCCTTGCGGGCGAGCTCCCGCACATCACGCTTGTAGAGCGAGCCGAGGGGAAACAATGTCCTGGCGAGCTGCTGCTGCTTGAGGCGATAGAGAAAGTAACTCTGGTCCTTGGTGCCGTCCTCGGCCTTGAGCAACTGGTAGAGGCCGTCGACCTCCCGGACGCGCGCATAGTGCCCGGTCGCGATGAAGTCCGCGCCGAGAGCGAGGGCGTGATCCAGGAACGCCCGGAACTTGATTTCGGCGTTGCACAGCA
>JACQGN010000298.1 GCA_016199545.1 Betaproteobacteria bacterium
AGCGGTTGAGGGCGTCGACAAGGCACGGAGCACGATAGAAATTTTCCCATCGATTCCTGGCCGGTTCGCGCCCATCGGCCGCCGGGCAAGACCCGACCCGTTGCCGCCGGTCGCGTTTCTCCGGCGTTTCACCCCATTCGTTGATCTAACGCAAAGCAGCGCCCACGGTCCGGTAGGAGGATAATCCATGTAACGAGGTGGCCCGTACCCCCAGCGGGAGGGGTTGCAGGGTTTTGGTGCACCTCAGATGGAGTCAATAGGAGAGCTCGACCATGAATCCAACATTGTTCGAGATCGGCGTGGTCATATTCATGGTGGCCGTGAGCATTGCCCTCGTGGCGTGGTTTTTCAGACACGTGGCGGCTGCCTCGGAAAAGCGCATGACGCACATGCTGACGCGTGCTGGCGTGGACCCCGAAGTTGTCAGGCAGGATGAGACATGGGCCATCCTACATGTCGCGCGGGGCCGCTGCAGCACGTGCCGGTTCGAGGACTTGTGTGACAGATGGCTCGCTGGAAAAGTCGAAGGCGACAATAGCTTCTGCCTCAACGCGCAGATATTTCGCATACTCAAGAGGATCACAGGGCGCATCGCCGCCTCGATCTGCTCTGGCTACCATGCTCAGGCAACGACCTTGACGCCTGGCTCCCGCAACGTCGTGAGTGCCGGTGTCGACCGCGAGGCGTCGATCCGGCTTACCCCCTCGATCAATTCCCCAATCTCCGCAGTGCTGTAGTGTAGTGCGTTGTGATTCGCCGAGGGTTTTCGGCGCGCGGGAAAGCGCTTGCCGCGCTCCGATGGTTGGAATAAATTGCCCGGTAATTCGGCCGTCAGTTCTTGAGCCGGGGCGCATATGATCATCGACACGCACATCCACATCTACGGTTACCCATCGTTCCGCGATCTCAGCAAGCACATCCGCACGATGGAGGACGCGATCGCGTTCCGCACGCGGTATCCCGACCTCTACCAGTGCAACCTCACTGAAGAGCCGATCGACAACACCGACGATCTGGTCTCGGACATGGACCGGAACGGTGTCGACTTCGCGCTGGTGCAGGCGCGGGCGGGCTATGTATCGAACGATCTGGTCGCGGCCGCGGCGAAGCGGCACCCGACGCGCATGGTGGCGCTGGCGCGAGTCGGCCACGACCAGGAGGCGGCGGGCTATCACGAGGACCCGGGCCCGACCCGGGAGGCGGCGCCGGCGGAGATCGAGCGCTGTCTCGGCCCGTTGGGAATGATGGGCGTGGGCGAGACCTTCGTGCGGGCGCTTACCGATCACGTGAACCCGGAGAAGATCGCCAAAGACCTCTCCGGCATCATGCGCGTGGTCGAGAAGCACCAGGTGCCGATCCAGTTTCCGACGGCATGGTCGCAGTTCCCCGGCGGCCTCTTCTACGGCGATCCGCTGTGGGCGGACGAAGTCGCCGCGCGCCATCCAGGCGTCCCGATCATCCTGACCAAGATGGGACGGAGCATCACGAGCTATTTCGACAGCGCCATGACGGTCGCGATGCGCAACGTCAATATCTACTTCGACGTGGTCGGGACCAGCCCGCAGCACCTGCGCTTCGCGATCGACAAGATCGGCGCCGAGCGCATCATGTTCGGGACGGACTGGTCGACCACGTGGCGCTGGCTGAGCGTGCCGGCGACGCTGCACCAGATCCGGATGAAGGTCCTGGGCGACGCGAAGCTCACTGCAACGGAACGGGAGCAGATTCTCTGGAAGAACGCTGCGAGGATTTTCAAGCTCGAGCCGAGCCTGCGGCGCGCGGCGAAAGTTGCGGCCTAGGCGCGGCTCACGCTTCGCACAGCGCCGCCGTGCCATCGATCAACAGCATCCACAAGGCGAGGAAAACCATGAACCGACGCACATTGCTGGCCTTCTCGTTCGCGTGGGTCGCGGCGTCCGCGCTGGTGCCGATCGAGACATACGCGCAGTCGCAATATCCCTCGAGGCCGATCAGGGTGGTCGTTCCGTTCCCGCCCGGCGGCGTGGTGGACACGATCGCCCGTCTCTGGGCGCAGAAGACAGGGCCCTCGCTTGGCGCGATCGTCGTCGACAACCGGAGCGGCGCGGGCGGCGTCATCGGCTCGGCGGAAGTCGCGCGTGCCCAGCCCGACGGCTATACGCTTCTGATCGGCAACACCAGCACGCAGATTATCAACCCGGCGGTCATGAGGCGCCCGCCGTACGACCCGGCCAAGGACTTCGTCACGGTCGACATGATCGCGATCTCGGTGACTTCGATCATGGTCCACCCGTCGCTGCCTGCGCGGAACGTGAAGCAGCTCATCGCCTACGCCAGGGCGAATCCCGGCAAGCTTTCGTACGCGTCCGCGGGGGCGGGAACGTTGACCCATCTCGCCGGCGAGATGTTCAAGCAGCGCGCCGGCGGCCTCCAGATCGTGCACGTCCCGTACCGAGGCGTAGGTCTGGCGGTCAGCGACCTCGTGAGCGGCTACATACCGATGATGACGCCCAACGTGACCGGGCAGCTGCTCGGCCTGTACAAAGCCGGGAAGATTCGGATTCTGTCGGTCAATGCGCCGGCGCGCCTCAAAGCCGCGCCCGATGTCCCGGCGACGATCGAAATCCTGCCGGACATGATTGCCCAGTTGTTCAGCGGAGTATTTGCGCCGGCGGGCACACCCAAGCCCATCGTCGACCGGGTTTCGCAAGTCACGCGCGAGGCGCTTGCCGACCAGGCTTTCCAGCAAAAGCTTGTCCAGTCCGCGTTCGACCCGGTGCTGGACTCCAGCCCGGAGAAAGCGCAGCGCTTCGTCGATCACGAGCGCGAGCGGCTCATTCCGGTGATCAAGGCCACTGGCTTCATTAACTGACTGATAATTTTGCCATCGTCAGGCCGAATATAGCTTGCGCAGCACGCCCACGTTCTCGAGTTTCTGGATATCGAACAGGGCGGCGATCAACGCGCGGCTTCGCGCCTTGCCGAGCACCGGAGCCATCAAGTCGAGCGCCTTCTCGGTCACGTCGTTGTGGTTGAGCGGGTTGTCGGGGCTGCCTTTGGCCGCCATCGTCTGCGCGGTCACCCGGCTCCCGTCCTTGAGCGTGATCTCCATCACGCAGCGCCAGCCGCGCACCTGGTTGTAGATGGCGGGATCGGGTATCGCCTCGATGCGCTCGCGCATCCTGCGCACCTTCGGGTCGGCTGCGCGACGGTAGTCGTGCGAAGCCGCAAACGTCAGTGTGCCGTCGAGCAGCATGACGGCGAGCAGGTGCTGGAGCGAGATATCGACCATGTCGCGGTTATCGACCACCTTGAGTTCGGTGGCCGGCACGCGCGCCACCACCTTTTCCACCTGCTCGGGCCGGATCTTGTGCGCGCAGATCAGTTCGTAGAGCACGTGCAGCGGCCCCTGGCACGGTCCGCCCGCTGACCAGCGCTTGATGCCGCCGCGCAGGATTTCGTAGTCGCGCCCGAGGCCGCGCACCATCGCTTCGGGCTCCGCCCGGTCGATGAAGATGGTGAAGAAATTCGGATCGCCCGAGAACACGTCTTCCACACCGGTGAAGCCGGTTGCCGCCATGAGCGCGGACGAAAGCCCGTCGTGCGCCGGCATGCCGCCCATGGCGTAGGCTTTTTCGATGTGCTCGGTGTCGCGGAACATGGTGGCGATTCCGCCGACGTGCTCCGCCGCGTAGGCGAGCGCATAGCGCACCTTCGGCGGGTTGAGCTTGAGCAGCGCCGCAGCGGCCGCGGTGGCGCCGAAGGTCTGGCCCATCGCACCCGCGTGGCGCCCGGTGGCCATGTAGCGGGTCGCGTTGAGTGAAAGCAGCGTGCGGGCGCAGACGTCGTAGCCGAGCACCATCGCGCGCAGCATGCGTTCGCCGGGAAGCTTCAGCCATTCGGACAGCGCGAGCGCAGTGGGAACGACGCTCGTGCCCGGATGCGAGCGCGTGGGCGGGTGCGTGTCGTCGGTCTCGTCGGCATGCCCGAACGTGCCGTTCGCCAGCACCGCGTTGAGCATGGTGGTGACCATGCGCGTGCCGATGACGCCCGCCTGCCGCGTGCCGCCGAGCGGTTTGATGTAGGCGATGGCCCGCATTCCGGGAAGCTGGCGCGATCCCGAGAGCATCGACGCGACGACATCGACGAGATGCAGCCGCGCGCGCTCGGCGACCTCGTCCGGCAGTCTGCGCTTGAGGGCGCCCGCGATATACGCGCTCAGTTTCCGCATCAGCGGGGAGATGGTGGCAGCGTTCTTCATGGCGGGGGTGCAACGGTGGGTTGCATCACGCGCGGGTCGGTGATGCGGCCCGCAACGGCGGAGGTGGCGACGGTGGCCGGGCTGGCGAGGAATAGCTGGGCGTCTTTCGCGCCGAAGCGTCCGGCGCCGTTCGCCACCGCGGTGGAGATCGAAACCTCGCCCGAATGCACGAGCCCGGCGCGGCCGCTCGCGCAGACGCCGCAGCCGGCGGGCAACATCATCGCGCCGGCCTCCTGGTAGATCTCCAGCAGGCCCTCGCGCCGCATGCGATGCGTCGAGGCTTCGGAGCCGGGGGCGACGATGAGCCGCACGCCCGGCGCGATGTGGCGTCCTTCGAGGATCTTCGCTGCCTCGGCAAGATCGTCCCACATGCCCGAACCGCACGAGCCGATGAAAGTGTGATTGACGGGCGTACCGGCGACCGTGGAAAGGTCGGCGGCCCGGTGCGGCCCGCCGGGCAGCGCCACCTGTGGTTCGAGACTGCTCACGTCGAGTTCGATCTCGGCATCGTACACTGCGTCGCTGTCGGGATAGACTGGAGCGAACGGGCGTCTTGCGCGGATGCCGGCGTACTCGAGAATTTCCGTGGAAGGCGGAAAGAACACGCCGATCGCGCGCATTTCGGTGGGCGAACTGCACAGCGACACGCGGGCGGCGAGCGCGAATTGTTCGATGTCGCCCGCGAACTCCAGTACCCGGTAGTCGATGTTGACACCAAAGAAGCCATCGCCCGCGAGGCCCCGCGCGATCCTGAATCCCACGTCGCGGGCGTAGACGCCGGGACGCAAACGGCCTTTGATCGTCAGCTTCACGCTCTCCGGCACGACGGTCCAGGTGGTGCCGGTCGCCAACACGCGGCTCATGTCGGTGCCGACGCGGATCGCCAACGCGCCGATGCCGCCCGCGTTCGTGCAATGGCGGTCGTTGTCGAAGTAGAACGTGCCGGGCGAGACGATGCCCTGTTCCATCGGGAAGATGTGTCCATGGCCGCCCTGGCCCGCGTCATAGAAGTTCGTGATGCCCCAGGCGCGGGCGGCCGTCCGGTTGAACACGCCGCGCGCCACGGCGCGCTCGTTGAGATAGAGCACGTCGTGGTCGGTCACCATCATCACCCGCGCCGGATCGAACACGCGGTCGATGCCGAGCGCGTCGAGTTCCTGCTTCGCGCCCATCACCACGCCGTCGTGAATGGTGACGAAGTCCGGCGTCGGGTACACGATCGCGCCGGCCCGCGTTTCCTTGAGGCCGCTCGCGCGCGCGAGGATCTTTTCTGCCGCGGTCATTCCCATGGTGCGGAAGTATTGCGATGGCGGCCAGGCGGTGTCAAGGCGCGCGCATGGGCGGGCGCAAGTGGCGTGCTATAGTCCGGCATTCCCCGATGGAGAACGCCATGCGCGGTATATTCGTCCGTAGTTCGCTTCTCGTGTGCGTGCTGCTGGCCGGCGGCGCGCTGCTTGGCGCTCCGGCGTTCGCGCAATGGAAGCCGGAGAAAACGGTCGAGATCATCGCACCGTCGGGGCCGGCGGGGACGACCGATCGCACGGCGCGGGTGATCCAGCGCATCTTGCAGAAGCACAAGATGGTCGATGTGCCGGTGAACGTCGTGAACAAACCCGGCGGCAGCGGCACCATCGGCTACACCTATCTCAATCAACACGCGGGCGACGGCCACTACTTCATCATCGGCACCAGCGGCTCGATCAGCAACTACATAGTCGGCACGGTGCCGTTCAATCACAACGATTTCACTTCGCTCGCGATGCTGTTCGACGAGTGGATGAGCGTGAACGTGCAGGCGGGTTCCGCGATCCGGAGCGGGCGCGAGCTGCTCGAGCGGCTGCGGCCGAACCCGGAAGCGCTGCCGTTCGGCATCTCGACCAGCCGCTCCGGCGGCAACTTCACCTCGCTGATGACGATATTGCGCGCCGCCGGCATCGACATCAAACGGGTGAAAACGGTTATATTCCAGGGCGGAGGCGCGACCACCCAGGCGCTGCTCGGCGGTCACGTCGAGGCGATCAACACCGGGCCGGGGAACATGGTTCAATTCCTGAAGGCGGGAAAGCTCCGCACGCTCGCCACTTCCGGTCCGAAGCGGCTGTGGGGGCCGTTCGCCTCGGTGCCGACGTGGCGCGAAGAGGGCGCGCCGGCCGAGGCCGGGAGCTGGCGCGGCATCCAGGCACCGAAGGGCATGACGCCCGCCCAGATCGCGTTCTGGGACGGTGTGTTGCGCAAGCTGGTGCAAACGGAGGACTGGAAGAAGGAGCTCGAGGCGAATTTCTGGGTGGACGCTTACGCGCCCGCGTCGGAGGCGAAGCGCATCTACGACCGCGAATACGAGGAGTTCAGGACGATACTCACCGAACTGGGGATGGCGAAGTAGGACGGTGGCAACGGCACGTCGACAAGGAGCATTGGGATGCGCAATACAAGAATATTGACGTTTGCGATGGTGTTTGCCGCGGGTGCTGGACTTTTCGGCACACCGGGCCTTGCGCAGCAGAGGCAGAACTATCCCACCAAGCCCGTACGGATGCTGTCCGGGGCGTTCGGCAGCCCGAGCGACATGTTGGCGCGCGTCCTGGCGCCAAAGATGAGCGAGAGCTGGGGGCAGCCGGTGGTGGTCGAAAACCGGCCGGGAGCGGCCGGCACGATCGCGGCGGCGCTCCTCGCCAAGGCAACCCCGGACGGCCATACGCTGCTGCTGATCTCGGCGCAGTTCACCATCGGGGCGGCGCTCCACGCAACACTTCCATACGATCCCTACAAGGACTTTGCGGGCGTGACCCAGATCGGTTTCAGCACCAGCGCGCTGTTCGTGTCGCCTTCACTCGGCGCGAGAACCGTGAAGGACTTCATCGCGCTTGCGCGCGCGAAGCCCGGCCAGATGCTCTTCAGCTCGGGCGGCGGCGGCAGCAGCACTCACCTCAACGCCGAGCGGTTCAATTATGCCGCCGGAATCAAGGCGGTGCATGTGGGTTTCAAGGGGACACCCGATGCGTTGATCGAAGTCGTGGCCGGGCGTACGCACTATTGCATCGTGGGGCTGGGCTCGGCGCTGCCGTTCGTGAAGGACGGCAGGCTGCTCGCGCTGGCGGTGAGCACGCCGCAGCGCTCGCCGCTGCTGCCGGATGTGCCGGCGATTCCCGAGGTGCTCCCCGGTTTCGGGCGCGATGGGTCGCATTCGTTGCTGGCGCCGGCTGGAACGCCGCAGCCGATTCGGGAGCGGATCAGCAAAGAGGTCGCGCGCATCTTTGCGCTTCCGGAAGTCAAGGAACGGCTCGAGGCGATAGCCTATCACCCGGCGCCGACCACCCCGGCGGAGCACGACCGGATTCTACGCGATCAGATCAAGACGTTCTCCGAGGTGGCGACACGCGTGGGGCTCAAGAAGAAATAGGGCGGCGGGTCGATCTTGAGACTCGCGCGTTTGAACCTCTCGGCGATGGCGGTGTGATCGAAGCTGCCGTCGGCAACCAGGATCGGCGTCTGCTCCTGGATTGATTCCCCGCGTTCGGGTAGTCCGACGTCAGGAATTTGTCGGAACAAGGTCCGACAAATTCCTCAGGCGCCCGGCGCGGCAGTCCTCGATCCTGCGCCGCAGGTAGTGCGCGGCGTAATCGATTTCTTCTTCGGTATTGAAGCGCCCGACGGTGATGCGGAGCGAGTTCCTGGCGGCATCGGCGTCGTTGCCGAGAGCCTGGAGTACGTGTGATACGCCGCTGCTGTCGCACGCGGCGGTCGAGGAGACGGCGATATCCGTGAGTGCGGCCATCAGGGTGTCGCCCCGTTCGAGCCTGAGGCTCACGTTGAGGTTGTTCGCGATGCGCCGTTCCATGCTGCCATTGACCACGATCCCCGGCAGATCGCGCAGGCGATTCCACAGTCGGTCGCGCAGCGCCCGGATGCGCGGCACTTCGAGCGGCATTTCCTCGCCGGCGATGCGGAAGCACTCGCCGAGGCCCACGATCTGGTGGGTGGGCAGCGTGCCCGAGCGCAGTCCGCGCTCGTGACCCCCGCCGTGCATTTGCGCTTCCAGCCGCACGTGCGGCGCGCTCCTCGCATAGAGCGCGCCGATACCCTTGGGACCATAGGTCTTGTGCGCCGTGAGCGACATGAGATCGACGGGCAGCCGCGCCATGTCGATCGGAACCTTGCCCGTTGCCTGCGCGGCGTCGACGTGGAACAGGATGCCGCGCTCGCGGCACGCGGCGCCGAGCGCCGCCACGTCCTGGATGACTCCGATCTCGTTGTTGACCAGCATCACCGAGCCGAGAATGGTGTCGGGACGCAGCGCCGCGCGGAACGTGTCGAGGTCGATGAGACCATCCGCACCGGGTGCGAGATAGGTGACCGTGCAGCCCTGCGTCTCGAGCACTTTCATGGTGTCGAGCACGGCCTTGTGTTCGGTCTTGAGCGTGACGAGGTGCCGGCCACGCGCCTGATTGGCAAGTGCCGCGCCCTTGATGGCAAGGTTGTTGGATTCGGTGGCGCCCGAAGTCCACACGATCTCGCCCGCGTCGGCATTGAGGAGCGTGGCGACTTCGCCGCGCGCCTCGTCCACGGCGCGCGCCGCGGTGCGGCCGAAGCCGTGCGTGCCGCTCGCCGGATTGCCGTAATGCTCGCTGAGATACGGCAGCATCTTTTCCGCCACGCGCGGATCGACGGCCGTGGTCGCGGCGTTGTCGAGGTAGATCGGTAATTTGAGGTTCATGCAAAAAAATCAGCCACAGAGATCACAGAGGACAATGGCACTATCTTAAGGTTCCTTCCCCCGCGTGCGGGGGAAGGTTAGGATGGGGGCTGGATCGGTTCTGCCCCCT
>JACQGN010000296.1 GCA_016199545.1 Betaproteobacteria bacterium
CGCAACCCCCACTCGAACCACTCGGCCGGACGCCGCGGGGCGCGAGCGAGCGGCGCGACCAGCACGTAGCAATACTGCCATTCGTCGATCCAGACCGCGCCGCCGCCCAGCGGACGCCGCACCACCGGTACCTCAATGGCTGGGTCGAGTTCCGCCGCGGCGTCCTGGCTCGGTCCGATCGAAATATGCGGCCCAGCCCTGCCCCACACGACGACCGGCCGCGCGTCGGCGTTCCGTGCGAGCGCAATCGCGGCATACGTCGCGTGAAACAGCGCCGGATCGAGCAATCCCACTTCAATGTGGCGTGCGGAACTCAAAGCAATCGCGGGAAAACCTGTCAGATCCGATCCATGAATGGGACGTACCATGCTGCAAACGGAATCGAATCCCGGCGCAAGGGCTTCCACATCGCCAGCGACTGTTTCGACCACGCTAGGCCTGCATGCGCCTCGAGCCAACGATGCGCGCCGGTTCCCAACTCCACATTGACGTAAATGTCGCCAAAATGCGCTGCGAGCCTGTGCCACAGGCCAGGCATCTCCCGGCCAGTTCCCACGATATCGTAAACGTACCCTGTCTGATCGTGACAGCCGCAGAGCGCAAAGGAATCTCCCTCCACGATGACCACGACATGCTCGGCGGGGGGAAGCAGGTGACGATAGTTCGAAAGCCGCCGGTTGACACGGGGGCCCTCGCGCGCTTCGTGCAATGCATGGGCGGCTCTTACGAGATTCGCCGCGGCCAACGGCGGCACCGGTAGGGCTCCAGCCTGGCCTGCCCGCCGCACGCCCAGCATCCCCCGATCCGAACGCATCCATCCCTGCCGCCCATAGAGTCCGTCATGGGCAGCCCATAGAACTCCGAAATCGAGATCCAGCGCACAGCAGCGCGCCTCTGACGCCGCGAGAAGTTGCGCCGCGTAACCCTGCCTGCGGAAACGCGGTTTGGTGCACACCAGCCCCATCATCGCGCCGCGCCATTCGCGCGCGCCCTCACTCCAAGTAAACGGCCGGACGAGCAGCGCGCCCACTAAGTCTCCTGTGACGCTGCCGACCGCCACGAAGCACTCGGGGACTGAAAATACATCGCTGAACCGTTGCGCGAACGAGATCGACCGTTCACGCGAGAAGATGAACTCGTCGTCGAAAAGCTCAACCGCTTCCGGCGCGTGAGCCGGGTGCGGGAAGTCGACTCGCAGGCGGGTTGCTACCATCCCGACCGGATGCAGGCGGCGATTCTTTCCCGATCCTCCGTCGTCAACCACCACCCGCACGGAATCGACAGGTTCTCGCGGTCGAAGACATCGACACCCGGCAGGGCATCGGGGCTGCGGGCGCCGGCGAAACAGCCGTACAGGTCGTTCCGCAGATGAAGGCGCTGCGCAGAGATGCGGTGTTCGTAAAGTTTCGTCAGCAGCTCCGCGCGGCGCTCGACGCGAAAGGAGTACGTCCAATGCGCCGAGATCGACTTCGCGGGGCGCCGCAGCAGCCTGATACCCGGAATCCCGTCAAGCACGCGGTCGAAATAGGCCCCGTTGTCACGGTAGCGGCGGACCAATTGCGTCGCGTACCCAAGTTGCGCGATGCCGAGGGTGGCGGCGATGTTGTTCATCGAAAAGTTGAAGCCCGGAACCAGGATGTCGCTGTGCGGATTGAGATCTCCGTTTGGCAGCCGAAACGTCGGCTGGTCGATGCCGTAGCGGCGGGCGCAAACTGCACGTTCCAGCGCGTCGCGATCCCGTACCACCAGCATGCCACCCTCGCCGGTAGTGATGTGACGCACGGCCGAAAAAGAAAAAACCGTGAAATCCGCCCCGGCAAGCGCCACAGAGCGCCCGCCGAGTTCGGCGCCGAACGCCTCGGATGCGTCCGCAATAAGACTCGCGCCCGGCGCGGACGGCCTCAGCAACTCGACCTCCACCGGAGTTCCCGACCAATAGTATGCGATAACCGCCCTCGTCCTCTCGGTGACCCGCCGAAGAACATGGTCTGGCCCCGGCATGCCGGTTTCAGGATCGACGTCGCACCACACTGGTGTGGCGAAGAGATTGGCGATCGGCATCGTCGTCGCAAGGCAGCTCAACGGCGAGACGATGACCTCATCGCCCGGGCGGACTCCCGACAGGAAGAGCGCGAGAGTGAGGCCGGCCGACGCGTCGCTGACGGCACACAGTTCCGGGGTGCCTGCAAATTGCCTCAGCCCGGCTTCGAACTCGGCCACCTGGGCGCCCTGCGCGATATGACCGCTTGCGAGCGTGCGCCGGAGCGCCTCATTGACCGCTTCCGGCATGTGAACCTTGAACAGCGGGATCGCGCTCATGTCACCAGCCGCGGCGGAGGGTGTCGGCGATGAACTCGCGATCCTCATCGCTCACCCACCAGCCGCACGGAACGTGCAGCATCCTCGAATAGGCGAGATCGAGCGCGGGAAGTTCGCGGCGGCTCGACGCAAACACGCTATGCAGATCGTTGCGCCGGTGTACCAGCGAACTCGCGATTCCGCGCTCGGCAAGATATCGCGCGAGATCGTCCCGGCGCTCCGCGAACACGGTGTAGAACCAGTAGCTCGGCTCCGCGGCCGCGTCCCATGCCGCGATTTCCAGACCTGCAATGCCGGGGAGCGCCCGGTCAAAAAACCTGCCATTGCTGATGTGGCGCTCGACGATGGGCCCGATATGATCCAGCTGAATGCGGCCAATCACCGCATTCACGTTGTTCATGTGGTACTTGTAGCCCGCCTCGGCAACGTCGACCAGGGTTCGGGGCGCTTTCCTGTCGATGCCAAACCAGCGCAGCCGCCGGCCGCGTGCGACATCCTCCGGATTTCGGCACGCAAGCATTCCACCGTCCACGGTCGTCAGGTGTTTGATCGCCTGAAACGAAAACATCACGTACTCTGAATGCGCGCCGAGAGTGATGCCAGCATACCGCGCCCCGAGCGCATGCGCGGCATCCTCGATGACCGGTATGCCTCTCGCAGCCGCGACGCGGTGAATGGCGTCGAGTGACGCCGGCACGCCCCCATAATGAACGACCACGACGGCGCGCGTCCTGTCGGTGATCTGCTCCGCGATCGACGCTGCCGCGATGTTTGCGTTGCGGGGATCGACATCCGCCCACACGACCGTCGCGCCCGCGTGGAGGATCGCGAGATTCGTCGGCTCGGCCGTCATCGGCGTCGAAATGACTTCGGTATCGGGACCGGCTCCGGCAAGCTTCAATGCCATGTGCAAAGCAGCGGTGCCGCAGTAACAGGATAGAACTTTCGTATTACCGATGAAACGGCCGAATGCCTCCTCGAAGCGCTCGACTTCGACGCCTTCGGAGATCTGCCCGCTATACAGCACATCGCGGAGCGCTGGCAGCAAGCGATCCTCGGGCGCCATGAAAACCTTGAACAGAGGAATGTTCTTTGGCCCGGTCATCGACGTCTTCTTAGCGCCCCTGCCCGGCGCACCACTGCCGCCAGATATCGCGGAAATGCCGCTCCAGGTTTCGCATGAAGCGGTCGCGATCCGTCAGCGCCGAAGTACGCATCCGCCCGCGCAACTCGCCTCTGAGCGCTGCCAGTTGCGGGATATCTGCAGCGAGCTCCCGCGCGATAGCGAGGTACTCGGCCGGCGTACGCGCGACCAGACGGCTCAATCCCATGCTCGCCAGCATGCTGGTGCCAAGGCGGTTGCCGCCGTAGCGTTCGCCTGCAAACGTCACCACCGGAACACCCAGCCATACGGTCTCACACGTCGTGGTGCCGCCGTTGCACGGATAGGTGTCGAGCGCTAGATCGATCTCGTGATGCAATTTCCAGAACTCCAGGTACGGCATGCGCTCGCGGATCGTGATGCGCAGCGGATCGATTCCGCGCTGCGAGATCATCCCGCGCAGGCGCTCCTGGGCAGCCCCGGCCGGTATTGCGGCGAGTATCAGGCGGGAGTGCGAGACCTCGGCCAGCAAGTCCGCCCAGTGCGCAACCCAGCGCGGGGTAAGCTTTGGCGCGCCGTTCATCGCCCCGAACGTGACGTAGCCGTTGCGCACGGCCGGCGGCTCCGCCACCTCCGGCATGTCCGCCGGCGGCTGGTAGCAGTACATGATATCCGGGAGCCGCAAGAGTTTCTCGGTGTAAAACGACTCGCTCGCTCCCGGCGGATCACAGAGGGCGTCCGTGATCCTGTAGTCCATGCTCTCCAGTCCGGTCGTCCCCGGATAACCGAACCAGGTGAGCTGAATCGGCGCCGGTTTGCGCGCGAAGACGCCCAGGCGATTGCCCCGGGTATGGCCGGAGAGATCGACAAGGATGTCGATGCCGTCATCGCGCACCATCTCCGCGAGTCGCTCATCCGGAACGCGAGCGACGTCGCGCCAGATGTCCGCCAGCGCCCGCAATCTTTCCGTGACCTCGTCGGGCCGCACCACGCCGGAGTAGCAGAGGACCTCAAAGCCGTCGCGGTTGTGACCCGACAATACCGGCTCGGAAAAATGGCTTGCCGCGTGTTGGCAGAAATCAGCGGAGACGTAGCCGACGCGGAGCCGGCGCTCCGGGTCTGGAAGATTAATGTGCCGCGCCCGTCGCCAGCGCTCGGGCACCGCAATGCGCTGGGCGAGGCGACGGTGCTCGGACGCGATTTGCGCCGGATCCAGCAATTCGGTCAACTGCAGCAGAAACAGGTACGCAGCCTGGCCTGAAGCAAAATCCGGGTCGAGCGACACCAGCCTTTGACAGTACCCAAACGCTTCTGTACCGCGCCCCTGGGCGGTCAGAACGAGGGTGAGCGTGTGCGTCGCCGCGATACAGTTGGGGTCGATATTCAGCGCAGAACGGCACAACACCTCCGCGCGATCAAGATCTCCAGCGCGCCGCTTGCTTTCCGCAAGGTTGGTGACGATCCCAGCATCGCCGGGCGCGAGCGCCGCTGCATCCTCAAAATACGAGGTGGCTGCGCGTTCGTCACCGCGCTCGATCGCAATCCCTCCAAGCAGGTTCCACGCCTTGGCGTCGTCGGGATTCACCCGCAGGATCCGCTGCGCGATCTCGCTCGCGTCGTCCAAACGTGCGGCACGAAAGCATGCAATCGCCGCGTCGATGTCGCCAGCGTCCGGACTGCGCCGCCTGCCCCATAGCGAAAACAGAATGGATTTCAGCATCAGCCGGCAACCCGTTTCACGCGCGTCTGCCACGACCCGAGTGTCATGCCTTGTCAAAGAACATTTCGAAGTAAAAGTCGCGCACCTCGAGCGCACGGAGTTCCCGCGCGCGCTGTTCCATCCCCTGGCGGAAGATCCCGGCGAGCGCCGCGCCCTGTTCCGCGTCGAGAATATGAATCTGCGAGGCGAACGGCATGCCGTTGAGGTCCTCGTCGACCTTGATCATTTGCGCCGCGAGTCCCTCAAGCGGCTGCAGGTACAACAGCCAGGACTTGCACGCCGGATCTTCCGGGTCGAGCGGGCATAGCACGATCTTGCCCAGCCACGCGAGCCGCGCCACCTGATTGAAGAGGCGGATATCGAGCTTCTTCCCCGCGCGGTATTTCGCCAGCTCGTTCTTGAGCTGTCCGACGTCGGTGAGCCTGATCTCTTTCATCTAGAGTGCCTATATCCCCGCCCGCACGTTCTCGCCATTCATCTGGCGGCGGACTTTCTCCACGTCGCGGCGCTGCGGGGCGAATGGAAACGACAGGATGTCGGTCGGACTGGAGTCCCCGTATGGCCGATTGCACGCCGATACGTCATCCTGCCTGCCCGGACAGCCCGATGTGCGGAATGGCTTGCCCGAGTCGATCAGCGCTTCGAGCGTGGCGCGCGGCACGCCGTACCCGGTCACTCGACCCTCTGCGTCAAACTCCATGTCGCGCGCATTGCCGCCCGCATAGTCGATGATATAGCGTGCGAGCTGGACGCGCCGCCACTGCCCGCGATCGGCCGGCGGCCAATCCTCCATCAATGAGCCGCGTTCCGGAAAGAACGCGAACATGTGGTTGTGACCGCCCATGTCCCGTATCGCCTGTGCCACCTCCAGTATCTCGCGTTCCGTTTCACCGAGTCCGCAGATCAGGTGGGCCCCGAACTTCTCCGGCCCGAAAATCTCCGCCGCCCATTCGATGGCTCGCCAATAATGACCAAACTTGTGCGGGCTGTCGACGCCCTTGCCGCGCGTGCGCTCGAAGATCGCCGGCGTAACGGCATCGAGCGCGACGGTGAAGATGTCGGTGCCGATGTCGCGCATGCGCTCGAGGTCGTCCTTTTCGAGCGTGGTCGGGTTCGACAGGATCGACACCGGCACCCGCGGCACTTCGCACACCCAGCGCTCGAGCAGCACGAACGTGTCGTCGTTGGAGCGCGGATGGGTGATCATCGAGATGCACATGCGCTCGAACCGGCCGTGATCGGCGCCCGCCTTCACCCGCGCGATCACGTCGTCGTAACGCGCCGTCGGCCAGTCCACGCGTATGAAATTACGGTCGGCGTAGTCGCGCGCCTCCTCGCGGTGGCGTGCCAGGCCGCAGTAGGCACAATTGGCACGGCAGCCCTCCGGATAGGTCACGAGCAGATTGAGGCAGTGGGTGCAGGGCGTGCGGTGCATCTTTCCCGGCGTGAGACCCAGCGTGATCGCCGCCGCCGTGCTCATCTGCACGAACTCGGGCGAGCGCATTTCCGGCGTGCGTACGTGATAGTCGGACTGGTAGAACCGCACGGGTTGGATGGAATCGGATGTCGTGGTCAATGCGTTTGCCTCCATGATCGCGGTTTGGCGCTTCAGAAATCGAGGCTGTCCTGGATCGCGGCAATCCCGGCACGTGCACACCCGTCGTCACGATCGCCGCCGGGCGCGCCGGATACGCCGATGCCGCCGAGAAGCGCGCCCGCTCCTTCGATCATGATGCCCCCGCCCCCGGCCACAACACGCGGGCGGTTGCGTATCGCGCTCTGCGGTGAACCGGCCTGCGTCGCCCGGGCGAGGTCGGTCGTGTTGGTGCGAAAACTCACCGCCGTCCACGCCTTGTCCACCGCCATCCTTACGGTATGCGGGCCCGCAAACCGGTCGCGCAGCACCACTTGCGTCACGCCGGCGCGATCCACGACGGCGACCGTCACTTGGTAACCGTCGCTCCGACACTTCACGAGCGCGGCCTGCGCGGCCTTCAGTGCCGTCTCGGGCGTAAGCAACCTGACCGCATAGGTCGCATCCTGGGCCCAGGCGGTCCCGATTGCCAGCGCAATTCCCGCCAACACGATCATGCGCGCCTTCGACATACCTGCCTCGCGTTTACTCAACATCATCAAAAGCGTCTACGCCGGCACGGTCCGTGCAACCGGCGCGCGGACACCGTGCGCGCCGATGTCGGTCTGGCTGCGGCCGAAGTACTCGGGAAATGCGATCCAGCCCCGGCGCTGCACGGCGTCCTCGCGCGCCCGCTTCGCATTCCATGCGCGGCTCAATTCGCGTCTGCGTGCGAGCGCCCGCTCGCTCGATTCCGCGAACTGGTCACGGATGTCCTCCTCATAGTCCCGTAGCGCCGCGGTGTCGCCGCATGCGATCAGCGCCTGCGCAGCCTCGCCCGCCCGCTCGCCCGAAACCACCGCTGCGGCTATCCCGGCGCCGGTGATCGGATGCGTAAGCCCCGCGGCATCTCCGACGAAAACGATGTTCCCGGCCACCAGCTGTTCGCGCATTCCGCCGACGGGAATCGGTCCGCCAGTGCGGGAAAGGATCTCCCTGCCGACGCGGCCTTCCCGCACCAGTCGAGCATGAAGCGTGTCGAGAGGCGCCTTCAGGTCGGTGGCGCGGCGCTTGTCCACGCCTACGCCAAGGTTGGCAACATCGCCCTTCGGAAAGAGCCAGGCGTAGCCGCCGGGGTAGGTGTCCGATAGCCAGACATCAGTCTCGCCGTGGCGGTGGCTAAGCCGCACGGAATACTGGCGGGAATCCACCGTCTCAAGCGCGGGAAGCTTCAGCGCACGCGCCACCATGGAAAGCGGGCCGTCGGCGGCGATCAGCACGCGAAAGGCGATCGTCATCACGGCGCCGGCGCGTGAACGAACCGTGGCACGCCCCCGCGCCGCATCCAGTGCCGCAAGCCGGCAGTCGAGACGAAGCGCCGCGCCGGCCCGCGCCGCAGATTCGGCGAGCGCGCGATCGAACGCGGCCCGATCGACCATCAATCCCTGAAATGGCGCCGCAGCGCAGACGCCCGAGGGCAGGAAACTTCTCATGCCGTCCACCCTCTGCGCGAGCACGCCTGCCGCCCGCGCGTGCCGCGCGAGCGGCAGCGGGATGAACTCCGCGCATTGCACTGGAACACCGACCGTCCTTTTCTTGTCGACCGCGATCACCGACAGCCCGTGCCCGGCCGCCACCGCGGCAGCGGCAGCACCCGCCGGGCCCAATCCCGCCACCAGGACGTCGCAGGCAGGCGCGGTCATGGATGCCTGGCGAGCAGGGGCTCCCCGATCGCGATCCGCACCACGGTCACGAAATCGGCCGGCGCAAGCCCCAGCAGATCCGCCGGGCGGCTCGCAAAAAATGCGAGCGTCCTCTGTTCGAGACGGTCGAGCGGGAGATCGTGCAGCGCCGCCTCGAGATCGGCGACCGTGCGCCGCGGGCTCGCGAAGATGTCGCCGGTGAACCACACCTGCCGGATCAAGCGTGCGACCGCATCATAGGTCACCGCCGCGCGCAGGAGCCCTCCGGGAAACTTCCGGGTTGCCTCCAGTATCGGCATGTCGGCGCGCGGCCGCGCCACCAGATGGACCCAGTCCACGGTGTCGATCTCGGCGAGCGCCGCCTGATAGCGCTTGTGTTCGGAGAGCGTGAGATCCCCTTCCCTGAATTCGACACTGAATTCGCTTTCGAACGCTTCGACAAAGTACTGCCTGATCGTCGCGGTATCCGGTTGCCGCCCGAGCAGTTCCTTCAGATTCGCGACACGCTCGCGCGCCGACGCGATTGCCTTGTCGGACAGCTTCTCAGCCGGAATCCGCAGCACGCGCAGCATTTTTTCGACGTCGAAATCGACAAGCAGCGTTCCCTGGAAGAGCAGCGCGTTATCGTCGAACGCGCCACCCGTGCCGGAAATCTTGCGGCCGTCGACCTCGATGTCGTTGCGCGGACGGTAGCGCGCGTCGATCCCGAGCGCGCTCACCGCCGTCGCCGCCGCGTGGCAGATGCGCTTCGAGATCGCCTGCATGTCGCGCGTGCCGACATCGCGCTGGTGCAGGTAGAGTTCCCAGCCGATCTGCGTCTCGTCGAAGTAAATGGCGCCCCCGCCGGTGATACGGCGTTGCACCGTGACACCGTGCTCGCGGCAGTAGTCGAGATTCAGCTCCTGCTCCGCGCTCTGGTGATAGCCGAGCAGCGCGCTCGCCGTGAAGCGCAGAAAGCGCAGGGTGCTGGGGATCTCCTCCGCCGCGCGCGCTTCCAGCAGCGCGCGATTGAGCGCGATGTTCTGCGCTGGCGGGCGCAGACCGGTATCGATGACGCGCCAGGATTCCATGCCCGGGCTTCAGGCTGCAACGATCGGGATCTGAGCGAGGCGGCCCCTCGCATGCCGCCGGCCGCGTTCAAATTCGATCACCTGCGAGGCATCGATCCGGACGCCCTCGTCTGCCGCCAGCACCTCCTCGCCCACCGCGATCGAGCAGCACGCCGGCGATACGCTGACAGTGCGTCCCAGCCTGACCGCGAGCTCGACCATGCCGTCGGCAGGATGCGCGATGCCGTTCAGCCCCGCCATCACCGCGTAGGCGTCGATCTGCGCCCGGGCGATGCCCGCCGGCCGCGCGCAACCCAGCATGAGCGGCAGCCGCGGGAGCGTCCTCCGCGCATCCAGGAAGAACTGCCCGACCCCGGCGGCATCGGGCGTGACGAACGGTCGATGCTGTGGCGCGTACATCGGCATCACTACCACCAGCACGAGGGCATCAGGGCGCTGGCGCGCAACGATCTCCAGGGCATGCCATTCCCCCAGCAGCCGTCCATAATGAAGGCCGACCACGATGTGCGGCACGACTTTCATCGACGTGGCGACGAGACATTCCAGCGAACGCTCGAAATCGGTCACGCTGCGCCGCAGATGATAGACCTGGGACACGGTGTCCTGCGCCCCGATCACGTCCATCATCGCCACGTCGACGCCGGACGCTTCCATGCGCCGCGCGATATTCCGGTCGACGAGCGCCGTGTGCAGCGCGATCCGGAATTCGGGGAACGCGTCCTTTACCCGGCGCAGCGTGGCATAGAACGGACCGTATTCGACTTCGTTGCGGTGATTGGAGCCCCCCGACAGCAGCATTCCGCGCGCGCCTCGCGCGGCCTGCTCGTTGACCACCCGCCACAACTCTTGCGGCGTGCGCGCCGATATCATCGGCTCCAGGATCTTCGCCTGGCAATGATCGCAGGCGAGCTTGCACGCGCCGCCCGTGATCGAAACCGCCGGCCAGGCGCTCCTGCCGCAATTGGCGAGCTCGGAAGTGGCATAGGCCTTAAAGCTTGGAACGTGGAAACGCATGTCGCGGATCAGTTCCGCGTCGAGCGTCTCGCGGCGCTCGAACTCGCCGCGAGCGTCTCGTTTACCGCGACCACCGCGCCCGCCACGGGCGCCTTGACCGGCCCCACCCACTTGCCCGATTCGACGGTCGCGGCTGACTTGTTCTGCTCGACGCTGCGACCCACCTTCTTCGGCGTGCACGACACGATCTGCCCGGCAAGCGCCGCGGCGTAGGTGGTCATACCGAGCGTGACGGTGCCGTCGGCCTCGCGGCGCGCCCACACGTTGTTATCGACGTTGTAGTAAAGATCGTCGGGAATGTTGCAGCCCTTGACTGTAGCCATCCTGTCCTCTCAGAAAAAAAGCGCCTTGTCGCAACTCAGGATCAGGTCCGCGAGTTCGCCGCCGCTGGAAAGTTCATCGACTTCGTCGATCACCGAGTCGATCTCCATCTCGTAGCCCGGCAGCGCCGGGCGGCACAGGTAGAACCTCACTCCCGCCGCCTTCGCGTCGCGCATGAACTCGATTATTGTCTTGCCGCCGTCGATCGCCGTCAAATGTTCCGCCACGCCCTTCTGGCAGAGCTTCACACCTTCCATCGTGGCGACCGGCCGGCCGGCCGGCCGCGGCGTGCCCGGGCGGCGTACCCGCACGTGCAGGATTTTCCCCGCTATCGTCTGGGAGATGTCGGTCATGCCCACCGCAAGCGCGCCGTCGGCCTCGACCCGCACCCAGATCTGGAACTCGGAGTCATAGTAGAGCTCGGGTCGAAACTCGCAGCCGTTGCACTGCATGGCGGGATCGGGGGCTAGCCCGGATATCTCACACAGGAACGATGCATCGAGGGAGGAGTCATAGAAAGTGTCTCAGGCAGAGAGACTTACGTGACCCCAAGGGGATCCTCGATGCAAACACAGTGTACTCCAGAGC
>JACQGN010000297.1 GCA_016199545.1 Betaproteobacteria bacterium
GTACCACATCGTTCTACTCGTCGTCGATCAGCGTGACGCGCGCCATGTGACCCGTTCCGTAGCCGGATGAAAATGACTGAACCGCCAAGACGCCAAGATTCAGGAAAACAGTGAGCAGTCAGCAGTCAGGAACGTTTTGGTCTTGCCGCCCACCGCTCACTGCTCACTGCTCACTGCTCACTGCTCACTGCTCACTGCTCACTGCTCACTGCTCACTGCTCACTGCTCACTGCTCACCGCTCACCGCTTTCCATTCCTCATTCGTCATTCCGCATCGCACTAATACATGGCGCTGGCGAGGCGCCGGCGGTACTCGCCCGTCAACTCGTGTTGCAGGCCGAGCAGGCTGAACACCTGCAACATGGTCTTGCGCGCGATGTCGTCCTTGAAAGCGCGGTCGCGACGCACGATCTCGAGCAGGTGATCGAGCGCGGGGGCGTACTGCCGCCCCGACACGAGGAGATTGGCAAGCTGCAGGCGTGCCTCGAGATCATTCTCATTTTCATCGACGCGGCGCGCGAGTTCGGTGGCGTCCGGGGAGGTGGCGGCGCTGGCGTCAAAGGCGAGCCGTGCCTTCAGATTGCCTGCGCGTTCACCCATCTGGGTGAGCGGCGCGAGCGCATCGAGAATGCGGGCGGCTTCTTCCCGCCTGCCAAGATCGAGCAGAAGCTCCGCCCGGTCCATTTGAACCGCCTCGTTGCGCGGATCGAGTGCGGCAGCTTGCGCGAGCAACTCCAGCGCGCCGCCAGGGTCCTGGTTCTGGCGATAGCGCTGCTGCGCCATGAGGCGCAATTCCTCGGCGGGTGAGGGAACGACACGTTCGAGGAATTCCCGCACCGCCGGTTCGGGCAGCGCCCCCGAGAACTCCTCCACCAGTTCGCCATCGACGAAAGCCTTGACATTGGGTATACCGCGCACGCCGAACTGCGCCGCGAGCGCCTGGTTTTCGTCGGAGTTGATCCTGGCGAGCGTGAAGCGCCCGCCATACTCGGCAGCGAGCTTCTCGAGCACGGGCGTGAGCGCGCGGCACGGCCCGCACCACGGCGCCCAGAAGTCCACGACTACGGGTGCCTTCTTTGACCCTTCGATGACGAACTGTTCGAAGTTGGAGGCGTTAACGTCAATGCTATGCACAGACAGGGATAATCTCTATTGGCGGTTTAGATCCTTCTGGCCAGTTCGGCAGCCTTGCCGATATAGGTCGCGGGGGTGAGTGCAAGCAGGCGCTTCTTCTCGGCCTCGGGTAGCGCAAGGCCCTCGATGAAAGCGTGCAGCGTGGCGCGCGAGATGCCACCCTTGCCACGCGTCAGGTCCTTCAACTGCTCGTACGCGCCAGTGATGCCGTAGCGCCGCATGACGGTCTGGATCGGTTCCGCCAGCACTTCCCAGTTCTGATCGAGATCCTCGGCGAGGCGCTCACGGTTGGCCTCGAGCTTGTTGAGCCCCTTGAGACACGAATCGTACGCGAGCAGCGTGTGGCCGAGCGCGACGCCCATATTGCGCAGTACCGTGGAATCGGTGAGATCGCGTTGCCAGCGTGAGACCGGAAGTTTCTCGCTCATGTGCCGCAGCAGCGCATTGGCGATCCCCAGATTGCCTTCCGAATTCTCGAAGTCGATCGGGTTTACCTTGTGCGGCATGGTGGAAGATCCGATTTCACCGGAGCGGGTCCTCTGTCTGAAGTAGCCGATCGAGATGTAGCCCCAGACGTCGCGGTCGAGGTCGATGAGGATGGTGTTGGCGCGCGCCACCGCGTCGAACAGTTCGGCGATGGCGTCGTGCGGCTCGATCTGGATCGTGTAGGGATTGAATTCGAGCCCCAGTTTCTCGACGAAACCGCGCGCGGTCTGCTCCCAGTCGACTGCCGGATAAGCCGCCACGTGCGCGTTGTAGCTGCCCACTGCTCCGTTCATCTTGCCCAGCAGCGTGATGGCCGCTATTCGATCGCGGGCGCGTGCGAGCCGGTGCACGACGTTCGCCAGTTCCTTGCCCAGGGTCGTGGGCGACGCCGGCTGCCCGTGCGTGTGCGCCAGCATCGGCGTAGCGGCCTCGTCCCGCGCCAGCGCCCGCAGGCGGTCGACGATGGCGTCGAGAGCCGGCAGCAAGACCTTCTCGCGTGCCCGCCTGAGCATGAGCCCGTGGCACAGATTGTTGATGTCCTCGGAGGTGCAGCCGAAATGGATGAACTCGGCGGCCTTGGCGATCTCCGCGTTGCCGGCGAGGCGGTCGCGCAGGAAATACTCGACCGCCTTCACGTCGTGGTTGGTCTTCGCCTCGATCGCCTTGATCGCTGCCCCGTCGCTTTCAGCGAAGCTCGCGGCGAGCGCATCGAGTTCAGCGATGGTGGCGGCGGAAAAGGGGGCGATCTCGGAGATCGTGGGCTCGAACGCGAGCAATTTGAGCCACTCGATCTCGACCAGCACCCGCAGGCGCATCAGCGCCAGTTCGCTGAAGATGTCCCTCAGCGCGGCGACGTGTCGGTGATAGCGGCCATCAAGCGGGGAAAGGGCGGTGAGGGGGCTGAGCGCCATGGCCATGAGAGCACGCGAACGCCTATTTTATCATGGCGGAGCGGCGCTTCCGGCGGGCGGATGCGGCGGACGCCTGCGGGTCGCCGTGAGGCATTGCGAGTCCGCGTTCGATGTCGGCGCGCTTCAGGTGAGGTGCGAACAGCTCGATGAAATCGAACGTGTAGCCGCGCACGAAGTCATTGCGGCGAATCCCGAGATAGATCGTGTTGGGTTCGAACAGGTGGCTCGCGTCGATCGCGCGGAGCGTCCGGTCCCGGCGGGCGTTGAACGCCATGCCGGCGATGATGGCAACGCCGAGTCCGGACTCGACGTAGGCCTTGATGACATCGGTGTCGGCGGCGCTGAGCACGATGTTCGGCGTGAGGCCGCGCGCGCGGAATGCCTGCACCAACCGCGAGCGTCCGATGAACGGGGTGTCGTAGGTGATGATCGGGTATTGCGCGAGTGCTTCGAGCGTCAGCCGCCGCTTCCCCGGCAGCGGGTGCCCGCGCGGCACCAGCACCACGCGCTGCAGCTCGTGGCATGAGAAGAACGCGAGCTCGCCCGATGCGGCGGCAGAATCCGAGCCGATGCACAGGTCGGCCTCGCCCGTTCGGACGAGCTCCATGATCTCCGCCGGGTTCCCCTGGCGCAACATGAGCCGAACCTGGGGATAGCGCTGGGCGAAGCGCCGTATTACGGCCGGCAGCGCATGGCGCGCCTGCGTGTGCGTGGTCGCGACCGTGAGGTTCCCCGTCGAATCGGCGGCGAACTCCGCCACGACCTTGCCCAGATTCGCGGCGTCGTCCAGCATGCGGCGCGCGATCTCGAGGATCGCGGCGCCGGGCGGCGTGAGACCCAGCAGGCGTTTCCGGTTGCGGGCAAAAATCGCCACGCCGAGCTCCCGTTCGAGTGATCGCAACTGGCGGCTGAGCGCCGGTTGCGCGGCATTCAGCGCCTGCGCGGCGCGCGAGACGTTGCAGCCCTGTTCCACGATTTCACGCAGCGCGCGCAACTGCTCCAGCCGCATGGATATATATAACAACTACGTTATGGCAATGTGCAATTATAGTCATTGATGGCATATCGGGCCAATGGCACAATCGAGCCCGGGATCGCATTCCGAGAGGGAACCGCCCATGCGCACTGTCATCGTTTTCAATCCGCGAACCTACGACGCAGCCGCGTCGCGCGCCCTCGCGCCACAGTTGCGCGGCATCGAGGGCACGAGCATCGCCTTCGTCGATAACAGCAAGGTGAATGCCGACCTGTTCCTGGGCTCGATCCGGCCCCTGCTGGAGGAACTGGGGGCGCGATCCGGCACGACCGTCCGCAAACTCGCGCCCAAGGATGAACTGTCCGAGGCGGACCTTGATCAACTGGCGCAGCACGACGCGGTGATCCAGTGTTTCGGCGACTGCGGAACCTCGACCTCCATGAGCGTATTCGACGGTGTGCGCCTGGAGGAGCGCGGGATCCCCACCGCGACGGTGTGCAGCAGCGCGTTCTACAACGCCGCGCGCTCGCAGGCGGCGGGGCGCGGGCTTGCCGGGCTGCCGATCGTGGAGATTCCGCACCCCATGCATACCGCTCCCGGCGCAGTGGTGCGCCAGCGCGCGGAGGCTGCGGTGGATGAACTGGTCGGCGCCCTCACGCGGCGCCCTGAAGTGGCGGGCGATGGAGCCGTGCAGCCGCTTCCTGAACAGGTGGAAGCCCCCGAATCCCCGGATGCGTTGCAGGAGTTCTTCTTCGCGAACGGGTGGAGCGACGGATTGCCCATGGCGCCTCCCACTCACGAGGCGGTACGCGCGACGCTGGCGGCGGCCGGGCGCGATCCGCAGGAAGTGATCGGGCCGATCCCACCGCGCATGCGCATGGCGAGCATTGAAAAGCTTGCGGTCAATGCGGTGATGGCAGGTTGCCGGCCGGAGTATTTCCCGGTGGTGCTCGCCGCGATCGAGGCGGCGTTGGACAACGACTGCCGGCTCTATGGCATCCAGACCGCGACCAACAATACGAGCCCGCTGATCATCGTCAACGGCCCGGTGGTCGAGCGGCTCGGCTTGAACGCCGCGGGCAACGTTTTCGGGCAGGGCTGCCGCGCCAACGCGACGATCGGGCGCGCGCTGCAACTTGTGCTGCGCAACGTCGGCGGCGACCTTCCCGGCGAGACCGACATGGCGACGCAGGGGCAACCCGGCAAGTTCACCTTCTGCATCGCGGAGAACGAGCGTGAAAGTCCATGGGCGCCGTTCCATGTCGAGCGCGGCTTCAGCAGGGACGACAGCGCGGTGACGGTGATCGGTGCATCACCGGGGCACAACGTCTTTACCTACGGCTGCGAGACCGGCACCGAGATCATGGAGCATCTCACGGGAGCGATGACCGCGCTCGGCCACAACAACGTGATCTTTCCGACGGGTCCGCTCATCGTATTTGGTCCCGAACATGCACACGTGCTCGCGCGCGACGGCTACGACAAGGAGGCCATCCGGCAGCACCTGTTCCGGCGCGCGCGCATCCCTCTCAGCCGATTCGGGGAACGCACCGTGCGCGGGCTGAAGCACCGCCGCTCGCGTTGGTTTGCCGAGGCGGGCGACCCCGATCACATCGGCGTCGCCGACCATCCGTCGCACATCAGCATCGTGGTCGCGGGCGGAGCGGGCATCCACTCGCAGTTCGTGCCCACGTCCTTCAGCTACAATCCGGTCACGCGGCTGATCCGATCCAAGGAATGATGGCCTGCAGCGCCACGGGTGACAGTTCTGAAAACAAACTTCAACGCAAGGGGCGCAATGGCAGCGAAACGGGAAAGGAAAGGCAGCGAGAAGCTCTGCACCTTTTCTTTTGCGCTTTGCGTCTTTGCGTTGGCCTCGGTCAATGTCTGGGCTGCAGACGACGCGTATCCCAGCCGGCCGATCCGCCTCATCGTTCCGTTCGCTCCGGGAGGCGGCAACGACATCATTGCACGCGTGGTCGGCCAAAAGCTCTCCGAATCGTGGAATCAGCAGGTCGTCGTCGACAATCGTCCCGGCGCGGGCGGCAACGTCGCCGGCGAGATCGCCGCGCGCTCGGTTCCGGACGGCTACACCCTGTTCCAGTACAACATCGCGAACGCGATCGCCGTGAGCCTCTATCGCCGTCTGGGGTACGACCCGGCCCGGGACTTCGCGCCGATCACGCTGATAGGCTCGGCGCCGTTCATCGTGGTGGCGCACACGGGATTGCCGGCGCGTTCGCTCGGCGAGTTCATCGCGCTCGCCAAATCGCAGCCCGGCAGGCTCGCTTACGCCTCGGGAGGCAACGGCAGCTCGACGCACCTCGCGGCGGAATTGTTCCGGACGGCCACGGGGATAAACATCGTGCATGTGCCGTACAAGGGCGGCGGACCGGCGCTGGTGGACGTGATCGCGGGACAGGTCGCGATCTACTTCGCGAGCGTGCCGGCGGCGCTTCCCCACGTGAAAGCAGGGCGCGTGCGGGCGCTCGCGCTGACCGGCTCGCGGCGCTCGAAGGCGTTACCGGATCTGCCCACCGCTCAGGAGGCGGGTGTGGCCGGCTACGAGTCATCGGCGTGGTACGGCTTGGTGGTGCCGGCGAAGACGCCTGCGGCCATCGTTGCCAGGCTCAACACCGAGATCGTGAGGCTGCTCGGATTGCCCGACGTCCGCGAACGGCTGGAAAGCCAGGGCGCCGATCTCGTCGCGAACTCACCACAGGAATTCGGACGCCATATCCAGAGCGAGATTGCCAAGTGGGCGCGGGTCGTGAAAGCTTCCGGCGCGCGGGTGGATTAGGATTTTGTCGCAGCAAGCAGCGACAAAATCCTTACGAAAGACCGACTCTGGATCTTAGAATGATGGTCTGGAATAACGACCGATCTCCAGCTCCAGTATGGAGTTGGTGTCAGGTTGAGATGGTGTTGTTTTGTAGCTGTTTTCGTGCAGGCGATTTATATTGAAGATTTTGTCGCGCCAATGTGCGACAAAATCCTGGGAGGACGTCATGTCCGAAGAGCAGACGACCGCCAGCGTTTTCGACGCGATCGAATTTTTCTACGGCAAGCCCTGGACCGACGGCTACCCGATCGTGCCCCCGACCCGGGAGCTGGTCGCGGCCATGCTCAAGGGCACGCGGCGCGATCCAGACGAGGAACTGGGGCTCGTGCCGCCAAATTTCGAGACGCTCACGGTGCGCATGGTGGCGGAACACGCGGTAATGGCCGGTGCGCTCCCACGGTACCTGCCGGTGATCCTGGGCGGCATGACGGCGATTCTGGATGAGAAACTCAACATGCACGGCGTGCAGACCACCATACATGGGGTCGCGCCGCTGATGATCGTCAACGGGCCATACGCGAGGAAGATCGGCCTCAATGGCGGGCGCGGCTGCTTCGGGCCGGGGTTTCGCGCCAATACCACCATCGGCCGCACGATACGGCTGATCCTCTACAACGTCGGCGGTGGGTACCCGTCGGCGTCGTTCAGCTGCTTCGGCCAGCCCTCGCGCTATACCTACTGCATCGCCGAGAACGAAGCGGAAAGCCCGTGGGAGCCACTCTCGGTGACACGCGGTTTCAGAGCCGGGCAAGACGTCGTGACCGTAGTCCAATGCGAGAATCCGCACCTCGTGCACGACGACGCCAACGACGATCCGCAGCGCCTTCACGTTTCGACCACGGACTGCATGGCGAACCTCGGCGGCATGAACGCTTACCGCGCCACCGACATGGTGGTCGCGCTGGCGCCCGACATCGCGGATAACTTCGCCAAGGCCGGGATGTCGAAAGCCGATGTCCACAAGCTGTTGTGCGACAAGGCGGGGCGCCGCGTGGGTGATCTCAAGCGCGGCGGGCTGTGGCGGCTGGAACGCCTCAACCGCTGGGTGACGAAAGTCGATCCCGACGACGATGATTGTTTCGTGCCGACGATCCAGGAGCCGAGCCGCCTGTTTCTGATCGTGGCGGGCAGCAGACCCGGCGCCACCACGGCCGTCATGCACGGCTGGAACGAAACCACGCGCGGCGTTTCGGTTGCCTACGACGCATGAGCGCCCGACGCTGAACTCTCGACCCTCAACGCTCGATTTTTCAGGAGGGCATGCATGAGCTTCCGTTTCCTCGACCCCTCGGTTGCCACCAGCAAATCGGTCGCCATGGCGCCGCGCCCGGAGAGCCTCGCCGGGAAAACGGTCGGGCTTTTCGACAACACCAAGGAACAGGCCGACATCGTGCTGGAAGCGCTCGGCGAGGAACTCATGCGCAGCCACGGCGTGAGAGAGGTGATCACGCGCCGCGGCATACACTATTCGAAACCCGCGCCGCTCGAAATCGTGGAGGAGATGGCGCGCAAGTGCGATATCGTGATCTGCGCGCTCGGCGGGTGAGGCTCGTGCACCGTGTGCAGTGTGCACAACGCCGTCGAATTCGAAAAGCGTGGAAGGCCCGCCGCCGTGGTGATCACGTCCGCCTTCAGGAATGCGCTCGAAGTCCAGTTCAGGGGCAAGGGCATGCCCGGCCACCCGTGCATCGAGCTGCCGCACCCGGTGTATTACCTGAGCCGCGAGGAACTGAGCGCGATCACGAAGCAGCATGCTGCCGAGGTCGTGCGCCAGCTTACGGCATGAGTGCCTGGAAGCGCGCCGTGCGGAATACCGGGCCATCCTGGCCGAATCTGGAAGGGTGACATGATTACCGAGTCGCTTGCCGACTGGCTGGTGAACCAGCGCACGCAGCCCCTTCCCGATGCGGTATTGCGCAAAGCCGGCGACGTCGTGTTTGATTCCGTCGGCGCGATGATCGCGTGCTCGCAGTTGCCTGAAGTGGTCGCGATCGTGAAGTTCCTGCGGCGCATGGGCGGCGCCGAGGAATGCACGATGATCGGTCACGCCGGTCTCACCAGTCTCGTCAACGCCGCAATGGCGAACGGCGGCATGGCGCACGGCGACGAAGTCGACCCTGTTCACCTCAAATCCGTGGGCGGGCACGTTGCGTCGGGCCCGGTTCCCGCGGCGCTGACCGTCGGGCAGTGGATCAATGCCGGTGGCTGGGACGTGCTGCGCGCGGTGGCGCTCGGTTACGAAGTGGGCGGGCGGCTCATAACCGTTTTTTATCGCGAACGCGATTACGTGGCGCGCCGCTTCTATCCGACCGCCATCGTCGGATCGATCAGTTCAGCGGTCACCGCCGGCATCCTGCTCGATTTGACGCGCACCCAGATGCAGGTTGCAATGTGCCTCGCCGCGTACCAGGCCGCCGGTCCCGACAACATGACCAGGGACCCGGCGCACATGGGCAAGACCTTCCAGGTGGGCGCGGCGAACCGCAATGGCGTGACCGCTGCTTTGCTCGCCCGCGACGGCTGTCACGCGCCACTCGACATCCTCGATGGCTCGCACAGCCTGTTCGACGCCTATCTGGGTGCGCCCGATGCCGGCGCCGGCCTGCTTGAGGGCCTCGGCGAGTATTACTCGATCACCGACGTGATGCACAAGCGGTATCCTGCAGGGAGCCCCAACCAGACGTACCTGCAGGCGCTGTTCGGACTCATGGAGCGCCATGCTCTCAAGGCCGCAGACATCGACGAGATCGAGGTGCAAATCCCGAAGCGCGGCCTGCACCGCGTTCCGACCACGCGTCACGCTTCGATCTCGGCGCTGGCGGTGTGCGCAATTGCAGCCGCGCACGGCGAGCTCGACTTCTACCGATTGCACCATCCCGAGGGCGGCCTCGACGGGGCGGCGCGCGAGATGCAGCAGCGGGTGAAGTTCGTCGGGCGCGAGGACTGGACGAACATGGAGGCGGGTCACCACGCGATCGTTACCATTTGCGACCGCACCGGCAGAACCCACACGGAGGAAGTCTGGCATCAGCCCATGAGCGGGCCCGAACTGGACCACAAGTTCGACCGGCTGGTCACCCCGCGCTTCGGTCCCGAGAAGACAAGAAAAGTCGAGTCGCTGCTCAAGCAGCTTCATGCTGCGCCGGGTGTGCGGGGGCTGATGACGGCCTTGCGGGAAACGTGAAGTGACAGCCGGCAAGGAAAACGAGTGTGCAGGAGGATTCAGATGAAACGAAACATGCAATGCGCGGGAACAATCATTGCAGCAGCAATGCTGGTTGCTGCCGCTTCCCCGGCGCGGGCACAATCAGCGCCCGAGAGCTATCCAGACAGACCGATACGCCTGATCCAGCCCTTCCCGCCCGGCGGGGGGGCCGATGCGATGGCGCGCTTTGTCGGCGTGCTTTTGTCCGAGCGCCTGGGCCAGACGATTGTGGTGGACAACCGCGGCGGCGCCGGCGGCGCGATCGGAACCGAAATCGCCGCGCGTGCTGCGCCGGACGGCTATACGCTGTTGATGGCGACTGCCAGCACGATCGTGATCAATCCGCTGGTCAACAAGGTTCCGTTCGACCCGGTGAAGGATTTCGATGCGGTGGTATCGGCAGCCATCGTCCCACTGCTGCTCGTGGTGCATCCCTCGGTACCGGCGAAGTCGGCCCAGGAACTGATCGCCCTGGCGAAGTCGCAGCCGGAAAGATAAACTTCGCCTCGTCCGGCGAGGGCACCATCAGCCACCTGGCGGGGGAGTTGTTCAAGGTCGTCACCGGCACCAACATCGTCCACATCGCGTATCGCGGCGGAGGTCCGGCGCGCAACGCCTTGATTGGCGGGGAGGTTCAGGTCAATTTCGGCAACATGCTGGCGACCGCGCCCCATGTCAGGGCAGGGCGATTGCGTGCCCTGGCGGTCAGCACCGCGAAGCGCACGCAAGGGATGCCCGCGATTCCAACCATGCAGGAGGCCGGGGTTGCGAATTACGAAGTGATCCAGTGGAGCGGGATGATCGCCCCTCACGGCGTGCCACAGGCGCGAGTGGCGAAGCTCAACCGGGAGATCAACCGGATAATCGAGTTGCCGGAAACAAGAAAATTCCTGCTGGCGGGCGGGTCGGAGGCGGCCGGGGGGACGCCACAGGAATTTTCCGCTTTCATCAAATCGGAAATTGCCAAATGGGCGGGGGTCATCAAGCAGGCAAATCTACGCGTGAACCGCTGATCGCACATCCGGCCCATCCCATGACTCCGCAAGCGAGGGAAGGGACGCCGGCGGGGGCGAGAGGGTAGATTACCGGGCGCACTGCTTGAGAAGATCGGTGTACTGCCGCGCGCCGCGCGCGATGAAGTTCCCGACGCGGACGTTCAACCAGCGCACGCCGTTCGCGAGCAACCACGGCATGCGCTGTTCCCAGTTGGTGAGCACGTTAAGGGCAGCCGTTTTACCTCCTTTGACGACCCGCGCAATCGCTTTCTCCAGCAGCGCCGTGACCTCGGGATGCTCGGGCTGGCCGGGGTAGCCCAGCGCCAGCGCCACGTCATTCACGCCGATATTGATCACATCGATCCCGGGCACCGCGGCGATCGCGTCGATGTTCTCGATCGCGGTTGGCGTCTCGACCATGATGATGACGATCTTGTCGGCGTGGTCCTTTGGCCGCGCGTAACGCACGATGTCCACCATCCTGCGCGCGGTCGCGGCGTCCTCCACGTGCGGCACCATGATGCCGTCCACGCCGCAGTCGAAATAGCGCGTGATCAGCCCCGCATCGTTCAGCCACGGACGCGCGACCGAGGCGATGCCCGCGGCGCGCGCCGCGCGCGCCATCTCCTCGATGCGCTCGAAATCGTAGCTCATGCGCTCGGCGTCGATCCACGCCACATCCAGCCCGAACCCCGCGATATACTCGACCAGCCGCGGCGAGGCGAAGTCCGGGTTGAACATCGTGACCACCTCGCCGGCGGCGAGTTTCTGCTTGACCTTGTTCATCGCTTCCCCCGATGCGCTTGCGGCGTCATCCGTAAACGGTGACGCGCCGAGTCGAATGCGGCATTATATGTGGCAATCGAAAACCACTCATGGAAGAACACTCGAAAATGGCCACCGCATCGCAAACGCTCGCTGAATTCGCCACCGGACTCATGTTCGAGAAAATACCGCCGGAAGTCCTCGATCGCGCCAAGACCTGCATCATCGATACCGTTGCCGCCGCGACCTTCGGCGCCGGACTGCCGTGGAGCAAGATCGTGATCGGCTACGCCGAGCGCAACAGCGCGCCCGGCAACGCGCTTATCCTCGGCACGAAGCTCAGGGTGCGTGCGCCTTTCGCGTCGCTTGCGAATGGGGCGCTTGCCCACGCCTTCGAAATGGACAGCCTGTGCCATCCCAGCGTCAACGTGCATCCCGGCGCATCGCTCACCGCGCCGGGGCTCGCAGTGTCGCAGGGCCGGAAGAGAAGCGGCAAGCAATTGCTCAACGCGTTCGTCGCGGGCTACGAAGTGATGTACCGCATCGGCGACGCGGCGCGCGGTTCCAGCGAGAAGATCGGGTTTCACGCGCCGGGACTCACCGGGGTGTTCGGTGGCGCGGTCGTCGTTGGGAAGCTCTACGAGCTGAACGCGCAGGGCATGGCGAACGCGCTCGGCATCGGCGGGTCGCTGTGCTCGGGCCTGCTCGAGTTCTCGAAATCGGGCGGCGGCATGGTGAAGCGCCTGCACCTGGGGCGGGCGGCGGAGGGCGGCTTCATGGCCGCCAACCTGGCGCACAACGGGTTTACCGGCCCCGAGGGCGTGCTGGAGGGAAAGTACGGTTTCCTCAGCACGTTCTGCCGCGACACTGATCCGTCGCGTCTGACGCGCGCGCTGGGCGAGGAATGGCATGTGTTGAAGACCATGCTCAAGCGCTACGCCTGCCATATCAGCGCCCATATTCCGGTGACTGCGGCGCTCGAACTCAAGGCTGAGCACCGCTTCTCTGGCAACGATGTCGCGTCGGTCACCGTTGCCGGCAGCGAGAAGATGGTGAGCCACCACAACATTCCGGACCCGCAGGACCTTGCCATGGCGCAGTACAGCACCCCGTTCTGCGTCGCGCTCGCGCTGCATCGCGACCCCCTCGATCCACGCTCGTTCTCGGAGGAGAACTTCAACGATCCGGCAATCCGCGCGCTCGCCCGCAACGTCAAGGTCGAACTGCGCCAGGGCGCCCCGGGCGATCACGCCCTGGTGAGCCGCGTCGCGGTGCGTCTGAAGGACGGCCGCGAGTTCGCGCGCGAGCAGCGCGAGTTTCCGGGCATGCCGAGCCGGCCGCTCTCCCGCGACGAACTCCTCGCCAAATTCTTCAAGCACACCGCGCCCGGCGACCGCGCGAAGGCGGAGAAGCTATTCGCGCAACTGGCGGAGGCGGAAAAGGTCGAGGACATGAGCACGCTCGACTTCGTGTTGCAAAGCTGAAACGCGAAGGAAGGACAAGCCCTTCTCCCCTCGGGAGAAGGGTTGGGATGAGGGAAGTAGTCAGAAACGACGGAGACTCATTCATGATCAGGCTCTTCAACAAGGAAACCGGCGCGGTCCTCGGATCGGTGAGCGAGGGTGATCTTCAGTTGCTGGTGGATCAACTGGAAGAAGAAGACTCCGCGGACACCGACTATTACGTGTGCGCCGACGCCATCGATCTCCTGGAAAGTAACGGCGCGGGCGCGGATCTCCTCAACCTTCTTCGCAGGGCGCTGGGAGACGCCGAAGGCATTGACGTCAGCTGGAAGCGCGATTGAATCCAGCCTGCCCGCTTGTGTTCGTCATGTTCCTGGCTTTGGCGGCAATGCCAGCGTTCGCAGCCGAAACGAAGATCGGCGCAGTGCAACCCCTCGGCGTGTACTCCCGAGTCAAAGCCACCGAAGACCACACCTACGGCCACGAGGTGCGATTGTGGCGTGCGGGAAACCGGCTGGTCGGCCAATTGACCTGGTGGGGCGCCAATCCCGAGTGGCAGCGCGGCAGATCGATGTAACGAATGGGAAAGCGACATGAAGCGTTTCATGATCCTAGCGTGCCTGTGGCTCTGTCTTTCTTCGCCGGCGAGTTCAGCGGGCGTGCCGGACACGGTGTTCATCGAGGAACTGACGTGGACGGAGGTGCGAGACCTGATCAAGCTCGGGAAGACCACGATCATTTTCCCGGCCGGCGGGACGGAACAGAATGGCCCGCACATGGTGCTGGGCAAGCACAATTTCATCGTGAAGCATGCCGCCGGGAAGATCGCACGCAGGCTCGGCAATGCGCTGGTGGCGCCGGTGCTCGCCTACGTGCCGGAGGGCAGCGTCGAGCCTCCTACCGGCCACATGCAGTACCCCGGCACCATCACGCTGCCCAACGAGTTCTTCATGAAAGTGGCGGAATACGCCGCGCGAAGTTTCAAGGCAAGCGGCTTCAGGGACATCGTCCTGATCGGCGACAGCGGGGGCAACCAGAAAGGCCTGCAGGCGGTCGCCGGCATGCTCAACAGGGAGTGGGCGAAGAGCGGGGTGCGGGTGCACTACGTCCCGGATTACTACAGGGGGGACAGCTTCGACGCGTGGCTGAAGCGTCAGGGCGAGTCGCCGCGCGACATCGGCACCCACGCCGGGATCGCGGATACCTCGCAATTGATGGCTGTCGCCCCGAACCTGATCCGCACCGACAAGCTGGCCTTCCACGGAGAGCCCAAGGTGACGGGCGTGTCGGGCAACCCCACGCGCGCGAGCGTCGCTTACGGCAGGAAGGGACTCGGCATGAAGATCGAAGCGGCAGTTGCCCAGATTCAGAAACGGATTGCAGCGAGAGGCAGATAGCTGGCTGGCCGCGGAGACCGTGGTCCCTAAACATGACAGACACCCAAAGGCAGTGCTTATGTTGAGTACTTCTGGCGTAACAAGGAGCACAACATCACCACATTTCAAGACGCCGACATCGAAGCGGAACTGAATAACACTGAGTCGTCGGGGAAATGCTGAGTTAAATCACAACGTGGGAGAGGAGCGAATAAAGCGTGCCAAAGATGGCAACGAGAAACCTTAGAGATCAGGTCCTGAGGTTTCCTTATCGGGTATTGGCGCTGATTGTTGTTGTGGCAAGCGTTGCGATCGGCGGCAAAGCTGCCGCGGCGGATCTGTATCCGGTCAAGCCGGTACGCGTGATCGCGGCGTTTCCGCCGGGCGGATTCGTCGATTTCACCACGCGGGTCCTTGCCGGTCCGCTCGGCACTGCGCTCGGCCAGCAGGTGATCGTCGATAACCGGGGCGGAGCAGGCGGTATCGTCGGCACTGAGCTCGCGGCGCGGGCGGCGCCGGACGGGTACACGCTCACGGTTGGCAGCGCCGGCACGCACGCGGTCAACCAGGCGCTGTACCGCAAACTTCCCTACAACGTGTTGCGCGACTTCCAGCCGGTGGCCCGGCTGGCGGACGCGCCGAGCATACTTGCCGTGCACCCGTCGTTTCCCGCGAAGTCGGTGAAGGATCTGATCGCCGTCGCCCGCGCGCGCCCGGGGCAAGTCATGTACGCGTCAGCAGGGTCAGGCACTTCGACCCATCTTGCCGCAGTGCTCTTCGAGCACTTGGCCCGCATCAAGCTCGTGCACGTTCCCTACAAGGGCGGCGGCCCGATGATCGTGGACGTGGTGGCGGGGCAGGTGCCCGTCACCTTCGGGACCGCGGCGTCGGTCTCACCGCACACAAAGAGCGGAAGGCTGCGCGGGCTGGCGGTCACCGCGGGCAAACGCTCCGCGGTATTGCCTGACCTGCCGACCATCGCGGAGTCCGGACTCCCCGGCTACGAGATGCTCAACTGGCTGGGGTTGTTCGCGCCGTCCGGCACGCCGCGCGCAGTCGTCGAGAAGCTGAGTGCGGAAGCCGTGCGTATCGTGTCGACGCCCGAAGTCCGCGCCCGCTTCAACGCCCAGGGCGCTGAACCGTCGCCGCTCGCAACGACGGAGTTCACTGCATTCGTGAAGAGCGAGATCGACAAATGGGCGAAGGTGGTCGCCGCCACCAGCATGGTCGCGGATTGACCGACGGCAACACCGCGCGTTGGCGCCGTGCGCGCCCGTTCGTTTGCTTCGCGCAGTTGACGTCGAGGCTCTCAGTGTCCGAGCGCCCGCCAGGCGTCGTGCTTCAAACGTGCGACAACCGCGAAATCCATCCCGAGCGGTCTCACGACCGCAGCCTCGCCTTCCTCGAGATAAGGCGCGCCGACGGTGGCGTAGAACGGGTTGCCGTGGCTCGAGATCACGAGGTTGGTCCTCGGCTTGACCGGCGCCGTTAACAGCCTGCGCAACGCCGCATAACGATCCGGATTGTCCGGCGTCGCCGGACCGCCGCGCACTTCGTTCGCCTTTTCCGCGCGGCCGAAGATACGTCGTGGGGGCCGGCAGGTTCCGGGCGTCACCATTCCCATGCAATGCGCTCTCCGGCATACTGCTGCCAGTTCCTGGCGGTGCGAAAGTGCTTCCGGTGGCCGCTCGAAGCGCGTCGAGTCCGGCCGTGCCTTGAAGCGTTGGTGTGGCCGCCAGATTCCTTGTGATGTTGCGGTGACGATCATGGCTGAACGGCTTCTTTATCTCGATACGGAAACGACCGGCATCGGTGGACCGGCGCAAAGCACCGGGCGTTGGCCGATGCGCTTGCGTGCCGTTCGGTTTGGCAGTGGATCGCGCAACGTTCCCGATAACCCGGGCGCCTAGATGCCTTACTGCCAAGTGCTTGCGCGCCAGGCGGGCGGCATGATGGACACGACACGCGTCGAGTAGGGGGATACGGGAGGCGACCGGGATCATCGTGTATCCTTGCGGCAGGTTCGACACGAACAAGAACGAAATGTCTTCGGTTCATCCGGCTCGTCGATTTTTTTCATGTCCGCGCAGCGCAGCCTGAACGATTGGGCGCTGCTGACGGCGCTGGCCGCGATGTGGGGATCGGCGTTCCTGTTCATCAAGCTCGGCGTGGCCACCGTGCCGCCGGCGACACTGGTGGCGGCGCGCCTCGTACTTGGCGCAGCGGTGCTCCTGCCGCTGTTGTACATGCGGGGACTGCACTTGCCGCCGCCCGGGCGCGCGTGGCTGCCGTTCATCCTGATGGCGCTCATCGGCAACGCCGTTCCGTTCTACCTCATCACCTGGGGCCAGCAGACCGTGCCGAGCGCCCTGGCCGGGATCCTGATGGCCGCCATGCCGCTCGCGACGATGGTGCTCGCACACTTTGCGGTTGCCGGCGAACACATGACGCGCAACCGCGCGGGCGGATTCCTGCTCGGATTTTTCGGCATCACCTTCCTGATGGGGCCGGCGGCGCTTGCGAGCGCGGGCGGCTCGGGGCTGGAAGTTCTGGCGCAACTCGCGATACTCTCGGGCGCCTTGTGCTATGCCGCGAACAGCGTGCTCGCGCGGCGGCTCGTCACGGGTGATTTTCTTGTCACCTCGGCGGCGATGCTGCTCGTGGCAAGCATCGTGGTGGTGCCGATCGCGCTCGTGCTGGACCGGCCGTGGGAACTCGCGCCCTCCGTTTCTTCCATCCTCTCCATCGTCTGGCTCGGGATCGGGCCGACCGCGGTCGCGACCATCTGTTATTTCCAGTTGATCAGTTCCGCCGGCCCGACTTTCATGTCGATCGTGAACTACCTGAGCCCCTGCATCGCGGTGGCGCTCGGCGTCGCGCTGCTGGGCGAGGCGCCTGAGGCTTCCGCCTACGCCGGCCTCGCCCTCATCCTCTCCGGTATCGCGCTCTCCCAGCTGCGCCGCCGCTAGAACCGTCTAACCCCTTGAAATACGTGAAACTGGTCACATGTACCCCTCACGATTCCTGGGGGTCGCGCAGTATGTCACAGACTGTTACAGGTGCCTCCGTATACGATGGGTTGCGTATGAACGTTAATGGAGATGCGAACGGCAGTCTGGAGGTGCGTATGAATATCGTCTACAACAGCGACAACTACTACGTGGTCGAGTATCCGGCCCAGCACGGGTTCGAGCTGGTGGACAAGCAATCCGCGCGCAGCACCTTCTTCCAGGGCGACGTAGCCGACAAGTTCGCGCAGAAGATGAAAGGCGCCATCGCCGAGGACGCGACCGTCGAACACATCGACGAGTTCCTCGGGAGCTTCGACATCCTGCTCAACCTGCCGGTGGTGTATCACTGACGGCGGCATTCGCTCCGCCCGGCACGGCTGTCATTGGCTCGTCGCGGCGCTCGTTGGCCGCGGCGAGCATCAGAGAATTCCGGCCTGAACTCTCAGTCCGCAGGCCGACTCCAGTTCCCGTTTGATCTGTTCCATCTGCGCGCTCCCGCGCAGACTCTCCGCCACCACCACGTTACCGCCGCGCCCGGCCTTCGCGCGCGCGATGAGCCGGTAGGTCGTCTCCGTGCTGAACGCATTCTGGAATCGCGCGGGAACATCGGCCTCGATCGCGGCAATCTCGGAACACTGAAGTTCACGTCTTGAGACTGCGAACCCGCACAGGCGGCGCACCGCCAGAACGCGCGTGGAACTCGCGGCTACCCACAGCGAATTCGCCACCATGTAGATGCCGAGGCACACGAACGCGATGCCGCACAGCATGAACGGCGCGATCAACCCTCCGATGAGCGCCAGCACCAGCAGGCCATATGGGACCGGCACGCCAGGCGGCACCAGCGCGTACACCGCGGCAAGCGGTAATACGGTGCACAGCACACCGAACGCGCCGAGCGCCAGCGCGGTGCCGGCGTCGCGCAGCGGCGGAAACAGGAACTCGACTCCGTCGGATGTGCGCGTGCGTTGCAGCGCGGCGTTCTCCCGTCGGGGCAGTTGCGGCGAGCGTTCAGTCGACCTTGACGTTGGCGGCTCTCGCAACCTTGGCCCACTTGTCGAGTTCTCGTTTGAGGAAAGCCGAGAACTCATCGGGCGTGATGCCGGAGGCGAGTGCGCCTTGAGCGAGGAATCGCTGACGGATTTCGGCGGACTTGAGCATGCCGGCGAGCTCCTGATGAACCTTCGACACGATGTCGCGCGGCGTGCCGGCCGGCATCACGACCGCCTGCCACGAACTGCCGTCGAAGCCCTTGACGCCGCCCTCATCGACGGACGGCGCCTGACCCTTGTACGGCACATGCACCATGTTGATGCCCGCCATCGACTTGAACATTTCCATCAACATGTGCGGGCTGGTGCCATTGCCCGTGGACGCGTAAGTCAACTGGCCGGGCTGCGATTTCGCGAGCGCGACCAGTTCCTTCACGGTCTTCGCCGGCAGCGCAGGGTGCGCCGTCAACATGCTGGGCAGGATCGCCATCAGGGTAACGGGGCTGAAATCCCTCATCGGATCGAACGGCAGCTTGCGGTAAATGGCGGGCGAGATGCTCTGCGCCACGGTAAACATGCAGATGGTGTAGCCGTCGGGAGGCGACTTCGCGCACAAGTCGGAGCCGATATTGCCGCCGGCGCCGCCGCGATTGTCAGGCACCACCTGCACGCCCCACGCCTTGGTGAGGCGCGCAGCAGCGAGCCGTCCCATGAGATCGGTCGGCCCGCCGGGCGGAAACGGTATGATAAAACGCACCGGCTTCGCCGGATAGCTCTGTGCATATGCGCCGGAGAGCGCTGCGCCCGCGGCGAGCAGGGCGACGGCGATGGTCACGAATAATGGCATGAAATTCCTCCGCTTTTGACCCCGGCAAGGAGCCGGGGTGGCCGCGCCTATTATCCTTGAAACCGCAGTTGAACGCCGATCAACCGGCGGCCAGTTGAATGACTTGTGAGCCGCCATGCGACCTGGCGAAAAACCGCGTCAGGATCTTGTAGGTGTCGAGATCGAAGGTCGGCCGCGGCGGGCATTCCTGCAGATCGTGCAACTCTTGTTCCGAGCGCGCCGTGCCGAGGTAGCACCAGCGATCCAGCATGATGACATCGGTGCGGCTGCGGCCGGGGGTTGCTTCGCGCACCGCAATGCGGCCCTTGAACGGCCAGGGCCGCATGCGCAGGGTGGCGAGCACCTGGGCCAGACGCAGCGCATGGCTCGTGCGGGTTTCCTCTCCGACGCAGGCGCCGCGGCAGCGCTTCAACTGGTAGGCGAAACACGGCCCCTTGCGGTTTTCCAGGCCAAGCAGGATAGGGCACAGGCCGTGGGCCGTCGCGATCTCGCGCATGGCTTCGAGCGCGCTCGCGCGCGAGCGGAACAGACCATGCAGATCGGCAAACCGCGAGGGATCGAGGTCGCGCGCCGATACCACCTGCGGGCGGGCGTCCGGATCCTCAGGATGCCACTGCCAGGAGCACAGTTCCATGGTGCGGCGCAGCCGGCGATTGTATACGGGCGCCATATGCTTGACGAGGCGCGCCTCTTCGATCAACGCTCCGAGCTCACCGCCGGTTTCTATCCAGTCGATGCGCGTGATCTCGCGCGCGATGCGCATGTCGCGGCTGTCGCAATGGTCGCCCGAGAAATGGGACATCACCCGCGCGCGCAGATTGACGCTCTTCCCGACGTAAAGCACCACGTTGTTCTCGCCGTAGAAGACGTAAACCCCGGGGGCCTCGGGGATATCGTCGAACGTGTTCCCGGGCAGCCCCGCGGGAACGGTCGGGGTCCTGACCAGTTCCGCGACCGCCGCGGTGATCGTCGACGGCGCGCGCTCGCGCTGCCAGCGTTGCACGAGTTGCCACAGCGCGCGCGCGTCGCCGAGCGCGCGGTGGCGCGCGTCGCATTCGATGTCGTGGCGGGCCAGCAGCGCGTCGAGGCTGTGCCGCGCGTGCCCCGGGTAGAGCTTGCGCGAGAGCCGCACCGTGCACAGCACCCGTGAGGTAAAGCGGATGCCGGCTCGCTGGAATTCATTGCGCAGAAACCCGTAATCGAAGCGCGCGTTGTGAGCAACGAGAAGCTTGCCTTCAAGCCGCCCGTGGAGATCGCGGCTGATCTCGGGAAAGGTCGGCGCCAGCACCACCATGTCATTGGTGATGCCGGTGAGCGCCTGGATCGCGGGGGGGATGCTGATGCCGGGATTGACGAGCGTCGACCACTCTCCGACCAGGCGGCCGCGGTCGACTTCCACGATGCCGATCTCGGTGACGTGATCGTATGTGGCGGTGGCCCCGGTGGTCTCGAGATCGACGAAGATAACGTGTTCGTTCAGCACGGGACTGGCGGTGACCGGTGATTGGTGACCAATGACCGGTAAACCGCGACAAGGCGAATTTCCTGCAGGAGAGGACTTGACCAGTCACCAGTCACGGGTCACCGGTCACGGTTTCTTTAAGCCGATGGCGCGGGAAATTCTCTCCGCCGTCTGGCGCACCTGCGCCGCCCACGCCCTGTTGAGCCGGTCCGACGGAGCGGAGACCGACAGGCCCGCCACCAGGCGGCCCTCGTCGTTATGGATGCCGGCGCCGATGCAGGAAACACCTTTCTCGGCTTCCTCGTTGTCGACGGCGTAGCCCTGCTCCCGTACCCGTTCCAGTTCCTGCGCCAGCAGCGCAGCGTCGGTAAACGTGTTCCCCGTGTACTTGGGCAGCCCGGTGCGCTTCGCGTAGAGCGCGGCTTTCTCCGCCCCGTCCTCGGCGAGAAACAGCTTGCCGACTGCGGTGATGTGCAGCGGCGCACGGGCGCCGATGATCTGCACGACGCGCATCATCGAGCTGTTGCCCGCGATGCGTTCGATGTAGACCATTTCGTCGTCGTGGCGCAGCGACAGATGGACTGTCTCGCCGAGCTGTTGCTGCAGGTTTTGCATGAATGGCAGCGCCTCCTGCCGGATGCTGATGCGGGATTTCACCAGGTTGCCGAGTTCGAGCAGCCGGATGCCAAGCCGGTAGGTGCCGGGTTCAATGCGATCGACGAGGCGATTCTCCACCATGACCCCGAGAATGCGATGGGCGGTCGAAGGATGAAGCTGAGTTTCGAGCGCCAGTTGCTTCAGGTTGACCGGCGTGCCATGCCCGGCGAGAGTATCGATGAGGCGCATCATGCGGGAGATGACCTGAATCGACGACTTGGCTGGTTTGGCGGGCATGCGGGCGGGGAAAGGGGGAGGTCGTTCCTGATTTTATATGATGAAATTTGGCCGGACAACCGCGGAATGGGTGGTATTGCCGGTGGACCATGCCGGACGAAAAAATGCCGCTCACTCCAGACAGGTCGTTTTGGCTAAACTTGCACGATCACCGGCAAGGACGAGGCCGATCCCCGGCGCGGCGAGGTGAGCTGGTTGTCGCCGGTCGCGCGCGCGCTCATGCGGCGCCGCGCGGGAGACGTCGCGCTTCTCGCGACGCCGGCGGGTGAGGAACAGCTCGAAATCCTCGAAGTGCGTTACGAGTCGGTAACGTGACGGACCCGGGTTCGTATTCGAGGTACAACGACATAAACGCGCGGGGGCGTCACGATTCCCGTGTCCGCGCACCGGGGCGCATATGACCGTATCCTTCTTCACCGCCGCCTTGTCAACGTGGCGCGCGACCCATGCCCCGCTCGCAGGGGCATCGGGCGCGGAGAATCCGGATGACGCCGTGGTCAAGTTAAGCATCAAGGCCGCGCCCGGCGCGCGCACTGCGGAGACGCTGGGGGCGGAGCGGGAGGGCACGGGCGTCGTGATCGGTGCCGAGGGCCTTGTGGTCACGATCGGTTACCTGATACTGGAAGCGGGCTCGATCCTGGTGGTGGCGCCCGACGGGCGGGTTTTTCCCGCCACCGTGGTGGGTTACGATCACGCGACCGGCTTCGGCGTGCTGCGCACCGCACGCGATGTTGCCCGCAGGCCGTTCGAACTGGGTGAGTCTTCGAGCGTGAAGGAACTTGCGACGCTCACGGTCGCCGCGCACGCCGCTGCCGGCGGCGTGTCGCATGCCTGCGTGGTATCGCGGCGGCGCTTTACCGGCTGGTGGGAGTACATGATCGACAGCGCGATCTTCACCGCGCCACCGCGCTACGAGCATAGCGGTGCGGCATTGATCGACTCCGCCGGCCGGCTGGTCGGGATTGCCTCGCTGTGGGTCGGCGATGCGGTGGACCTCGGCGTCGCGTTTCCCGGGAACATGTTTGTGCCGATCGACCTGCTCAAACCATCACTCGCCGAACTTGCCGCGGGCCGGCGCACGCAGACACCGCGGCCCTGGCTCGGCGTGTATTCCGAGGAGGTGGAGGGACACGTGGTGGTGACGCGGGTGTTGGCCGGCGCCCCTGCGGACAAGGCGGGGTTGCGGCGCGGCGACGTGATCCTCGGGGTGGGCGGTCAGTCGATCGGCGGGCAGAGCCAGTTCTACAGCAGGCTCTGGGCAGCGGGCGCGGCGGGCACGGAAATCACGCTGCACGTCGTTCGCGACCGCGCGGTGCGGCAGATCCAGGTGCGGTCGGTTGACCGGATGGAATTCCTGTTGCCGTGGCGCATCTGACTACAGTGCAGAGTGCAGAGTGCAGAGTGCAGAGTGATTCACAGGACGGACATCGCCCGCCCGTATTCTTTATCGACGACCTGAAACACGGCACTTCCCGCTGATCGCGTTGTCACAGGTTTGACAGGAGGTGCTGCCGGATATCGATTCCGGATCGGTGCGTGGGCGCGGCGGGGGAACGCGCGGACGCATGATGGTGCGTCGCCGGTCGACAAGTGGACGGCGGTGCAGGAAGGCTGCAACATGAGACTCCCCTTCGCCTTGGTTCTCGCACTATGCGCGTCTTCGGTTGCGGCAGCCCCCGGCGCGGACTTCGCAGCCACGGCCGCGGATCAGGGCCATTCGATCGCGTTTCCCCCGCTCCCGGAGCATGGCGTGCGCGGCCTCGCGGTCGCCGGACGTGCCACAGTCGCGGACTCGCCCGGTCTCGATGCAACGACAACCGCGCGCTCGGACTCGGTGTGTGGACCACCCCGGGCATCATGACGGCGGTTGAAGTGCTGGACGGCTACTCCAGGCAATCTCGGCACTTCGTTCAGACTCAAACCTCTATTGGAC